>NZ_CP030126.1:472500-772500 GCF_003568845.1 Indioceanicola profundi
GCCAGCGGGGCAAAGTGCGTTTGGGGTCCCACAGATCCCTCACTCCTCCGCAACCGGCTCGACCGGTTCTGGCGGAGTGCCGTTCAGGAAAAGCTCCGCCGCCGGATGCAGGGGGATGGACAGGCCCGTGCGGGCCCTGTGCATGGATATCGCCGATCCGGCGGAACTGCCGGCAGCGACATAGTTGATCTCCCCCATCATGGTGGAGAGCAGCGTCCTCACCTCCACCTCGGGCATGGAGGCGCGGGTGGCCAGCAGGGCGGTGACGGCCATCGTCGGTACCGGCTGCGCCTGCCTGGGATATGTGCCGGCGGGCAGGGTGAGCGGAACGAGGCTGGGATTCTCCCCGGCCATGGCGGCGACGGCGTCCCGGTCCAGCGGCACCAGCCTGATCCCCGGACGGGCCGACAATTGCTGGAACAGTTGGGCCGGCGCGTGGATGACGCCGATCAGGGCGTCGATCCGGCCGGCAGCCAGGGCCTCCGCAGCCTCGACCGGACCGATTTCCGCCATTTCCCCCAGATCCTCCGGCGCCAAGCCGTGGGCTTGAAGCACGGAAAGGGCCGTCAGGCGTGAGCCGGAGGCCGGAAGGCCGACGCTGACGCGCTTACCACGGAGATCGCCCACTGCCTGGATCGGGCTGTCCGCAGGCACGACCACATGAACGGCCTCCGGGAAGAGGCTGGCCAGGGCCCGCAATTCCGGGAACGGGCCGGCCTGCTGGAACAGGCCTGCTCCCTGCGCCGCCATGGCGGCGATGTCGTTCTGGACCAGGACGACATCGGCCGAACCGTCGCGGAGGAGACCGAGATTCTCCACGCTGCCGGCGGTGGCGACAGCCGTGGAGCGCAGGCCGCCAGCGGCGATGAAGTCCGCCGTCGTCGTGGCAATGAGATCATATTCGCCGCCCGCCGGACCGCCGGCAATGACGAAGCTGCGCTGCAACCGGTCCATGCGCAGGGTGATCTGCTGGTAGGCCTGATGGAGCTCCTGCGTGATGATGGCCCGCGCCTCGCTGGCCATGCCGGGGGGCGGCCCCTCGAACATGCCCATGATCTGGTCGACCAAGCCGCGGGCGACGGCCGGCGGGCCGGTATTGTCCAGCGCGGGCGGCTGCTGCAACGGCGGCGGGACGAAGACCGTTGGCTGCCAGTTCCCATCCTCGGCCTGTTGGAACGTGACCGACCCGCGCACGCGCAACTGGTCGCCGGCCTTGTTGCCGTCGCGCTCGATCCCCTCCACCCCCCGTTCGGCGGCGCCCAGGATCTGGGCCAGCGAGGCGGGGTTCAGGGACTCCCAGTCATTGAAGGAATAGTCCCGGAGGAGACGGAGCTGGGCGTTGTAGTAGACAATCTTCCGGGCGGTTCCGTCCGGCTCGTCCGGCAACGGGCTGCTGCCGAGGCGGGAGAAGGCCTCGATCTCCAGCACCGGTTCCGGGAACGCGCCCTGCAACTGGGATTGGACGGTTTCCCGGACCTGTTCCTCCGTCGGCGTGCGCTCACAAGCGCTGAGCGGGATGAGCGCCAGGAGGAGGATGAAGAGGTGGGCCAGTCTGCGCGCCATGGCACTCTCCCCGGTCAGAAGCCGAACATGGGAAGGCTCATGAAGCCCTGGATCACCAGGGCGTTCGCAAGGTCGATCAGGAATGCCCCCACCACCGGAATGATGAGGAAGGCTTGGCGCGAGGGGCCGTAGCGGGCGGTGAGCGCCTGCATGTTGGCGATGGCGGTCGGGGTCGCCCCCATGCCGAAGCCGACATGGCCGGCCGACATCACGGCTGCGTCATAGTTCTTCCCCATGACCCGGAAGGTGACGAAGTAGACATAGATCGCGATCGCCACCACCTGGGCCGCCAGGATGGCGAGGATCGGCAGGGCCAGGGCCACCAGTTCCCAGAGGCGGAGCGCGATCAGCGCCATGGCCAGGAACAGCGAGAGCGAGACCGTGCCCAGCAGCTCCACCGTGTCGTCGTCGATATGCCGCAGCCTGCCGAGGCTGAGCACATTGCGCAGGAGGACACCGGTGAACAGGGTCCACACGAAGGTGGGCAGCGTGAGGTAGGGGTTGGTGAAGGCCTTGCCCAGCCAGGACCCGATCATGATGCAGGCGAGGATGAGGAGCAGGGTCTCCAGGAAGGATTCCGGGCTGAGCGCCCGTCGCATGCCGCTCTCCAGCTCACCCGGGGCGCCGGTCTCATGCGTGTCGGCAGCCGGCGCCAGACGATGCCGCGTGATCAATTTCTGGGCCAATGGACCGCCGAGCAATCCGCCCAGCACCAGCCCGAAGGTGGCGCAGGCCATGGCGATCTCCATGGCGCCCTGAACGCCGTCCACCTCGCTGAAGCGGGTGGCATAGGCCGCACCTGTACCGTGGCCGCCGGACATGGTGATGGAGCCGGCCAGAAGGCCCGCCAGCGGATGCAGATCCATGCTCATCGCCACGGCAACGCCAACGGCGTTCTGCAAGAGGAGCATCACAACAACGACCAGCAGGAAGATCACCACCGCCCGACCGCCCTGCACCAGGGAGCGGAGATCGGCGCTGAGCCCGATGGTGGCGAAGAAGGCCAGCATCAGCGGCGTCTGCAGCGACATGTCGAAGGTGATCTGCGCCCCCGCCCAGATGTGCAGGGCGGTGATCACGCATGCGGCAAGCAGGCCGCCCACCACAGGCTCAGGAATATTGTAGCGGCTGAGGAAGCCGATCCGGGAAATCAACGCCCGGCCGATCATCAGCACGATGATGGCAAGGACCAGCGTGGTGACGACGTCGATTTCCAGGGTCACCGTGCCCTCCATCCTTCATTGCGCGATTGTGAACGCAAGCAGAGGGCAACACGCGAGAACCACCTTATGGTTCCCTACAGATGCTCCCAATCGCGCGGAATGCGCTATTCGCGCATCGGCGGCGGGCCGATGCCTGCCAGCGCCAGTCCGGCCGGCGTGGTGTAGGGCAGGAACAGGCTCATCACCTGCGCGGCCCCCCAGTCCACATGCTGGCGCGTGATGTCGGACATGCCGTGGCGGGAGCGGAGATAGTCGATCCAGTAGGTGGAGACGATCCAGGCATTGACCATCAGCCGCTCCGTCTCCTCCGGCGTCGCACGGATCAGGCCGGCGGCTTTCATGCCGTCCAGCGCCCGCCTGATCTGGTCCTGCCCGTCATCGGACAGGACCTTGAGGCGGGAGCGGAGGGAAGGGGCCAGGCGGCAGACGGCCCCGCCGTCGCGGTAGAAGAAACGCCATTCCCACATCAGGTTGAACCAGCCGCGCAGATAGTCGGTATAGCGGCGGGGATCGTCGCCATAGTCCAGGTCAGCGGTCGCCACATCGCGCAGGGCCTGCTCGAACGCTTCGAACAGCGCCTCCAGGATCTGCTCCTTGCGTTGGAAGTGGTAGTAGAGGTTGCCCTCGTTGATCCCGACGGCGGCGGCAATTTCCGCCGTCGTCACGTCGGCGGCCCCGCGCTCGTTGAACAGCTCCTGGCAGATGGTGAGAATCCGCGTGCGCGTCTTCGGCCGCCGCTTGGATTCCGCTTCTTCCGCCATACACCGGCCCTCTTCCTTCCGGCTCCTATCCCAAGGAGCATCATCGTCTAAGGTGAACACCTGTTGACGTGCCTAAGGTAAGCACCTTAGGCTTCGAGTATGCCAGCCAAGGCTGGACCAGTCCATCACGCGGGCAACCGGACGGGGCGCATTGCCCGCAGAAGCCGGGAGCCGCGCAGCATCGGGGAGGCATCGCATGGACATGGCTGTTGGAAGCGCCGCGGCGGAGTCGCCGGCAGAAGCGCCGGGCGCTCCGGGCGGCGTACAGCATTTCGACGTGCTGATCGTCGGGGCCGGCCTGTCCGGCATCGGGGCCGGCTACTATCTTCAGACCGAATGCCCGAACAGGAGCTACGCGATCCTGGAGGGGCGGCACACGATCGGCGGGACCTGGGACCTGTTCCGCTATCCCGGCATTCGGTCGGACTCCGACATGTACACGCTGGGCTACAGCTTCCGCCCCTGGCTGGGCGGCAAGGCCTTCGCCGACGGGCCTTCCATCCGGGACTATGTCCGTGAGACGGCGGCGGAGCACGGCATCGACCGGAAGATCCGCTTCGGCCACCGCGTCACGCACGCGTCCTGGAGCACGGCCGATGCGCTCTGGACCGTGCAGGCCGAGGTCGGGCCGGACAACGCCCCGGCCCGCTTCACCTGCAACTTCCTTTATGTGTGCAGCGGCTACTACGATTACGACGAGGGCTACATGCCCGGCTGGGACGGCATGGAGCGGTTCGGCGGACGCATCGTGCATCCCCAGAAATGGCCGGAGGAGCTGGACTACAGCGGCAAGCGGGTGGTGGTGATCGGGAGCGGGGCCACGGCGGTGACGCTGGTGCCGGAGATGGCGAAGCGGGCCGCCCATGTCACCATGCTCCAGCGCTCCCCCACCTACATCGTGGCGCGGCCAGGGGAGGACAAGATGGCGCTCTGGCTGCAGAAGCGGCTGCCGTCCGGGCCGGCCCACCGCATGGCGCGGTGGAAGAACGTGCTGCTCAGCATGTATTTCTACAACATCTCCCGCTTCAAGCCCGACCTCGTGAAGCGCATGATCCTGAAGGGGGTGCAGGCGCATCTGGGGCCCGGCCATGATGTGGAGAAGCACTTCACGCCCAGCTACAATCCGTGGGACCAGCGGCTCTGCCTGGTTCCCGATGCCGATTTGTTCAAATCGATCCGGGACGGCAAGGCGTCGGTGGTGACCGACCAGATCGACAGCTTCACCGAGACGGGACTCCGGCTCCGCTCCGGCGGGCAGCTCGATGCCGACGTCGTCGTGACGGCCACCGGCCTCAAGCTGAAGATGATGGGCGGCATGCGGATGGAGGTGGATGGCAGGCCGGTGGAGATGCCGAACACCCTGACCTACAAGGGCATGATGTTCAGCGACATTCCCAATCTGGCGGCGGCCATCGGTTACACCAACGCCTCCTGGACGCTGAAATGCGAGCTGACATCGGAATATGTCTGCCGCCTGCTGAAGCACATGGATGCGCGGGGCTATGCCTGGTGCGTGCCGCGCCGCCCGGCGCAGGGGCTGGAGGTGGAGCCGGCGATCAATCTCAACTCCGGCTATGTGCAGCGGGCCAGCTCCATCCTGCCCAAGCAGGGCACCCGCAAGCCATGGCGGCTCAACCAGAACTATGCGCTCGACATGGCGGCGCTGCGCTATGGCACCGTGGAGGATGGCAGCCTGGAGTTCGGCCGCACCGCCCCGGGGAGGCGCGCCGCTTGAGGCGCGGGGAGCGGCGGATGACCAACATGATGAAGGTTCAGGGCCGCACGGCGGTCATCACCGGTGCGGCGAGCGGGATCGGGCGGGCCATCGCGATATCGCTGGCCCGGCGCGGCTGCAATTTGGCGCTGGCCGATCTGAACGAGGCCGGGCTTGAGGAAACGGCCCGGCTGGCCGGGAACGGGGTGCGGATCAGCCGCCACCGGCTGGACGTGTCCGACCGGGCAGCGGTCGCGGCATTTCCGGATTCGGTGCGGGCCGCCCATCCCGGCGTCGACATCCTGGTGAACAATGCAGGCGTGGCCATCGGCGGCACCTTCGAGCAGGTCGGTGAAGCCGATTTCGAGTGGCTGTTCGAGATCAATTTCTGGGGCGTGGTGCGGATGACCCGCGCCTTCCTGCCCCTGCTGCGGGCCAGCGACGATGCGCGGCTGGTGAATCTGTCCAGCATCTACGGCATCATCGCCCCGCCGGGCCAGAGCGCCTATTCCGCCAGCAAGTTCGCGGTGCGCGGTTTTTCCCAGGCGCTGCGGCATGAGCTGGAGGGAACGCATATCGGGGTAACGGTGGTGCATCCCGGCGGGGTCGCCACCTCCATCGCCAAGAATGCCCGGGCGCCCAAGGATGTGCCGGCGGAGGAAGTCGAACGCCGCCGGGCGGAATCGGATAAGATGCTGACCCTGCCGCCGGAAAAGGCGGGGGAGATCATCGTGACGGGGATCGAGCGCCGGCAGGCGCGCGTGCTGGTCGGCAACGATGCCAAGATCGTATCGGTGATCGAGCGCTTGAAGCCCGTCACCTATTGGAAGCTCCTGGAGAAGATGAGGCCGAAAGCATGACCCCCCTGGTGATCGGAGCCGCCGCCGTCGGTGCGGTTTTCGGCGGGCTTGCCATGTTCACGGGCATGACGGCGCGCCGGATCGAAAAGGCCATGCCGCCGCAGGGGCAGTTCATCGAGGTCGATGGCGCCCGCCTCCACTATCTGGACCGCGGGACGGGGCCGGCCATCGTCATGGTCCATGGCCTCGGCGGGCAGATGGGGAATTTCAGCCATTCCCTGCTGGACCGGCTGGCGGGCGACTTCCGGGTCATCCTGGTGGACCGGCCCGGTTCCGGCTACTCGACCCGGCCTGCCACGGCCTCGGCCAGCCTGCGGGCGCAGGGCGATATCATCGCCGGGTTCATCCGTGCGCTGGGGTTGGAGAAGCCGCTGCTGGTCGGGCATTCGCTGGGCGGGGCTATTGCGCTGGCCGTGGCGCTGGACCATCCGGACTGCATCGGCGGCTTGGCGCTGATCGCCCCGCTGACCCATGTGCAGCAGGCGGTGCCGGCCTCGTTCAAGGGGCTCGCCATCGAGTCCAAGCTGGCCCGGCGGATAGTGTCCTGGACACTGGCGACGCCGGCGGCGATCATGAAGCGCGACCAGGTGCTGGACTTCGTGTTCGGCCCGGACAAGCCGCCGGCGGATTTCGCGACGGCGGGGGGCGGGCTGCTGGGGCTGCGGCCGGGGGCCTTCTACGCCGCCTCCACCGACATGGTGTCGATCAATATCGACCTGCCGTCGTTGGTGGAGCGCTATCCCGCCATCACGCTGCCGGTCCGCATCCTCTATGGGCGTGGCGACCGGGTGCTGGACTGGCAGGCGCATGGCGCCGCCATGAAGGACAAGGTTCCGGGCCTGGAGCTCGAGCTGGTGGAGGGCGGCCATATGCTGCCGGTCACGGCCCCGGACCTGACGGCGGACTGGGTCAGAAGAGCGGCGAATGGTCTCAAGAAGGATTGAGGCCGGACGCCGCTCGTCATGTTGCGCCGCGGCGAGGCTGATGTCATCCTTCGCACATGCAGAACGCCGGGCTTTCCGTCGCCATTGTCGATGAGAATCAGATGCGGGCGGCGATCCTGGAGGAGGGGCTCGTCTCCGCCGGGATCAGCCAGGTCACGCTGATTTCCGACACCACCAACCTGCTGCGCCAGTTGGTTGACCTCGCCCCCGACGTGGTCATCATCGACCTGGAGAATCCCAGCCGCGACGTGCTGGAGCAGATGTTCCAGGTCTCCCGTGTCGTGGCCCGGCCGGTCGCCATGTTCGTGGACCGCTCCGACAGCTCCATGATCCAGGCGGCGGTGGATGCCGGCGTCTCCGCCTATGTGGTGGACGGGCTGAGGAAGGAGCGGATCAAACCCATCGTCGACATGGCGATCAGCCGCTTCAACGCCTTCAGCCGCCTTCAGGACGAGCTGGAGAAGGCCCGCAACGAGCTGGCCGAGCGCAAGGTGATCGAGCGCGCCAAGGGCATCCTGATGAAGACCCGCAAGATGTCGGAGGAGGAAGCCTACGCCGCCCTGCGCCGTCTGGCGATGAGCGACAACCGCCGCATCATCGACATTGCCCAAAGCGTCGTGACAGCCGCAAAATTGCTGGGGTAAGTGAAGTATGGACGGCACAGCCCCGGAGGACAGGACAATGGCCGGCCCGGACGGCGCGCGGGAGCTGCGTATCGGCTTCATCCCGCTGGTGGACTGCACGCCGCTGGTGGTGGCGCATGAACGGGGCTTCGCCGCGGCGGAGGGGCTGCGGCTCAATCTGGTGCGGGAAACCTCCTGGGCCAATATCCGCGACCGGCTGGTGCTGGGCCATTTCGATGCGGCGCACATGCTGGCCCCGATGCCGGTATCCGCAAATCTGCGCATCGGCTCGCTCCACACGCCCATGTCGGTGCCGCTGGTGCTGAATCTTGGCGGCAACGCCATCACCGCCTCCACGGCTTTGTGGGCGGAGATGAAGGCGGCCGCCGGGGGGGAGCTGTCCGGCACCGATCCGCGTGGGATGGGGGAGGCCCTGGCCGCTGTCGTGCGCGCACGGTCTGCCGCTGGGAGGCCGCCGCCGACCATTGGCATGGTGCATCCCTTCAGCGCGCATAATTACGAGCTGCGCTACTGGCTGGCTGCGGCCGGGGTGGACCCGGACGAGGATGTGCGGCTGGTGGTGGTGCCGCCGCCCTTCATGGCCGACGCCATGGCCGCGGGGCAGGTGGACGCCTTCTGCGTGGGGGAGCCCTGGAACAGCCTGGCGGTGGAGGCCGGGGTGGGCCGGATCATCACCACCAAGGCGGCGCTCTGGCGGCAGGGTCCGGAGAAGGTGCTGTCCGTCCGCGCCGACTGGGCGGAGCAGGCGCCGGAAACGCTGGCCGCCCTGCTGCGCGCTCTGGTCAAGGCAGCGGCCTGGGCCGAGGATGCCGCGAACCGGGAGGAGCTGGCCGCCTTGCTGGCCGATCCCCGCTATCTGGGCGTGGATGCCGGGATCATCGGCCGCGCCTTGTCCCACCGGCTGGTGCTGGAGCGGGGAGGGGAGCCGGTGGAAGTGGCCGACTTCCTGCTGTTCGAACGCTCCGCCGCCACCTTCCCGTGGCAGAGCCATGCCTTGTGGATCTACAGCCAGATGGTCCGCTGGGGCCAGACGGCCGAGACCGCGGAAAACCAGGACCGCGCCCGGCGCACCTACCGGCCGGACATCTACCGCCGGGTGCTGGGGCCGGAAGGCGTGGCGCTGCCCAATGCCAGCATGAAGGTGGAGGGCGCGCTGAAGGCGCCGACGCCGGTCGCCTCCTCCACCGGGCGGATGGTGCTGGGGCCGGACGGCTTCTTCGACGGGCTGGAATTCGACCCCGACGATGTGGAGCGCTACATCGCCGGCTTCGCCATTCACAAGCGGAATGCCTAGTGCGCAGGCAAATGCCGCAAGTGCCTGAAAAGCGGGCATCTGCATGGTGCGTGCGCCTAGAATCCTCGCATCTGCGAAATCGCTGATTCCCGGCAGTGCCCTGAAACCCGCAGAGTTCCAGGGAATCCAGCCCGCTCCGGAGTTGGCACGCCTCTTGCTGATAGGGGAACGCCAGGCGACGTAGCCCGGCACCGAACATAGGGCCCGACGAGGGGCCATTAGCGACGCCGCTGACCGTTCCCGCGCAACCACTGCGCCGGGAAACGATCAGCGGCTTTTTTTTGGCCCGAGCCAGAGGAGCATGCCATGACAAAGTTCCCTGACGCCGCCCCGCCCAAAGCCGTCCAGGCCGGGTCCGCTATCTCCCCGTCGGCTCCGTCCGCACCGCTGTCGCGGCGCGGCCTGCTGTCCGCCACCACGCGCCTCGCCGGCGCTGCCGCGGTGATCGCCGCCGCCCGCGCCGCCTTGCCGGCGGGCGCCTGGGCCGCCACGGCCGACGCGCCGGAAACCACCAAGGCCATTCTGGGATTCATCGCCCTGACCGACAGCTCCCCCCTGATCATCGCCAAGGAGAAGGGGCTGTTCGCCAAATACGGCTTGCCGGATGTGGAGGTGCAGAAGCAGGCCTCCTGGGGCACCACCCGCGACAATCTGGAACTCGGCGGCGCTGCCGGCGGCATCGACGGGGCGCATATCCTGACGCCCATGCCGTATCTGATCAGCGCCGGCAAGGTCACCAAGAACAACAACAAGCTTTCCATGCGCATCCTGGCCCGGCTGAACACCGACGGCCAGGGCATCTCCGTCCACCGCCGCTACAGCGAGCTGGGCGTCGGGCTGGACGCCGGCGCGCTGAAGGCCGAGTTCGCCAAGCAGAAGGCGGCGGGCAAGGAGGTCAAATGCGCCATGACCTTCCCCGGCGGCACCCACGATCTGTGGCTGCGCTACTGGCTGGCGGCCAACGGCGTCGATCCGGACCGCGACGTCTCCACCATCGTCGTGCCGCCGCCGCAGATGGTCGCCAACATGAAGGTCGACACCATGGAGGCCTTCTGCGTCGGCGAGCCCTGGAACGCCCAGCTCGTGAACCAGAACATCGGCTACACGGCGCTGACCACGGGCGAGCTGTGGAGCAAGCATCCGGAGAAGAGCCTGGGCATGCGCGCCGACTGGATCGACAAGCATCCCATGGCCGCCAAGGCCCTCCTGATGGCCGTCCTCGAAGCCCAGCAATGGTGCGACAAGGACGAGAACAAGGAGGAGATGTGCGAGATCGTCGGAAAGCGGGAATGGTTCAAGGTTCCCGTCAAGGACATCGTCGGCCGGGCGCAGGGCACCTTCGACTACGGCAACGGCCGGGTCGTGGAGGACAGCCCGCATCTGATGAAGTTCTGGCGCGACCACGCCTCCTACCCTTTCCGCAGCCATGATCTCTGGTTCCTGACCGAGAACCAGCGCTGGGGCTACATGCCCGCCGATCTGGACGCCAAGGCGCTGATCGAGGAGGTGAACGGGGAGGCGATGTGGCGCGAGGCCGCCGCCGCCATCGGCGTCGCCGCCGCGGACATGCCGGAAGGCACCTCCCGCGGGAAGGAGACCTTCTACGACGGAGCCGTCTTCGATCCGGAGAACCCGTCCGCCTATCTCGCCGCCCTGTCCATCAAGCGCGTCGCCTGAGGGGATCGTCAGCCATGACCGCACTGACCAAGCTCGACCTCTCCGGCGACGAAGCCGCCGCCCAGCCGCGCCGCGCCGAGGCGGTGGTCCACCCGCTGCCGGCGCCGCCCCGCGCCAGCATCCCGGCCCGCCTTGGCGGCGCTGCCCGTAGCGCGGCCTCCGCCATCGTGCCGCCCGCCGTCGCCCTGCTTCTGGTGCTGGGGCTGTGGGAGCTGCTGTGCAGCGGCGAGGGTGCGGCGCTGCCGCCGCCCTCCCAGGTGCTCACCGATACGTGGGAGCTGATCGTCGATCCCTTCTTCGACAATGGCGGCACCGACAAGGGGATGTTCTGGCACCTCTCCGCCAGCCTGCAGCGCGTCGCCATCGGGTTCAGCCTGGCGGCCGTGGCCGGCATCGCGCTGGGCGTTCTGATCGGGCAGTCCAGCCTGGCCCAGCGCGGGCTGGACCCGATGTTCCAGGTGCTGCGCACCGTGCCGCCGCTGGCTTGGCTGCCGATCTCCCTGGCCGCGTTCCAGCAGGCCGACCCTTCCGCCATCTTCGTGATCTTCATCACGGCGGTGTGGCCGATCATCCTGAACACCGCGGTCGGCATCCGGCAGATTCCCAAGGACTATGTCAACGTGGCCCGCGTGCTGCGCCTGTCGCCGCCGGAATATTTCTTCAAGATCATGCTGCCGGCCACGGTGCCCTACATCTTCACCGGGCTGAAGATCGGCATCGGCCTGTCCTGGCTGGCCATCGTCGCGGCGGAGATGCTGATCGGCGGCGTCGGCATCGGCTTCTTCATCTGGGATGCCTGGAACAGCTCGCTGATGAGCGAGATCATCCTGGCCCTGATCTATGTCGGCCTGGTCGGCTTCATGCTGGACCGCGCCATCGCCCTCATCGCCGTCCGCGTCGGCGGCCGCACCGCAAATTGAGGAGGGCCGCCATGACCACCCCCTATCTGTCGCTCGAGAATGTCGACATGCACTTCACCGTGGGGAGCAACCGCTTCTGCGCCGTGAAGGGCGTCAACCTCGGCATCGACAAGGGCGAGTTCGTTTCCATCATCGGCCATTCCGGCTGCGGCAAGTCCACCCTGCTGAACATCGTGGCGGGCCTGAACCGCTGCACCGGCGGCGGGGTGATCCTGGACGGGCGGGAGGTGGACGAGCCCGGACCCGACCGGGCCGTGGTGTTCCAGAACCACTCCCTGCTGCCCTGGCTGACCGCCTACGAGAATGTCCGCCTGGGCGTCGACAAGGTGTTCGGGCGCACCAAGTCCAAGGAGGAGCGGCACGACTGGACGCTGCACAATCTCCGCCTCGTCCATATGGAGCATGCGGCAAAGAAGCGTCCGGACGAGCTGTCCGGCGGCATGAAGCAGCGCGTCGGCATCGCCCGCGCCCTGGCCATGGAGCCCAAGGTCCTGCTGATGGATGAGCCGTTCGGCGCCCTGGACGCGCTGACCCGCGCCCATCTCCAGGACACGACCATGGAGATCCAGGCCCGGCTGAACACCACCGTCATCATGATCACCCACGATGTGGACGAGGCGGTGCTGCTGTCCGACCGCATCGTGATGATGACAAACGGCCCCGCCGCCACCATCGGTCAGGTCCTGACCGTCGACCTTCCCCGCCCGCGCCGCCGGCTGGAGCTGGCGGACAATCCCGCTTATGTGCGCGCCCGCACCGAGGTGCTGCGCTTCCTGTACGAGCGGCACGCGCCCGCCAGCGCCGCCGCCTGAGGAGACCAGAGTCATGCATGGACCCATCCGCAAAGAGCGTCTCGTCGTCATCGGCAACGGCATGGCCGCCGGCCGCGTGCTGGAGGAGCTGTTCGAGCGCGCCCCCGGCAAGTACGACGTGACCATCTTCGGCGCCGAGCCGCGGGTGAACTACAACCGCATCATGCTGTCCCCGGTCCTGTCGGGGGAGAAGCAGTACCAGGACATCCTGATCCATGACGAGGACTGGTACCGCCAGAATGGCGTGACCCTGCTGGCCGGCAGGAAGGTCACCGCCATCGACCGGGCGGCCAAGACCGTCACGGCGGCGGACGGCACGCAGATGCATTACGACAAGCTGCTGCTCGCCACCGGCTCCGACCCCTTCATCATTCCGGTGCCGGGCCGGGATCTGCCCGGCGTGCTGACCTACCGCGACCTGGACGATGTGGAGGCCATGCTGGCCGTGGCCGGAACGCCGGGACGCCGCGCCGTGGTGATTGGCGGCGGGCTGCTGGGGTTGGAGGCCGCGGCCGGGCTGAAGGCGCAGGGGATGGAGGTCACCGTCCTGCATCTGATGCCCACCCTGATGGAACGCCAGCTCGACCAGGCCGCCGGCCATCTGCTGGAGCAGGCGATCAAGGCTCGCGGCATCGACGTCATCACCCGCGCCAACACCCACGCCATCACCGGAACAGCGAAGGTGGAAGGCGTGCGGCTGGATGACGGGCGGGAAATCCCCGCCGACATCGTGGTCATGGCCGTCGGCATCCGCCCCAGCACCGGGCTTGCCAAGGCGGCGGGGATCGAGGTGAACCGCGGCGTGCTGGTGGATGACGCGCTGGGCACCAGCGATCCGGACATCTTCTCCGTCGGCGAATGCGTGGAGCATCGCGGCCAGTGCTACGGCCTCGTCGCGCCGCTCTATGAGATGGGCAAGGTGCTGGCCGGGCGGCTGGCGGGGGACGCGGGCGGGGCCTATACCGGCTCCGTCACCTCCACCAAGCTGAAGGTCACCGGCATCGACCTCTTCTCCGCCGGCGACTTCGCCGAGGGCAAGGGGCGGGAGGAGATCGTGCTGCGCGACGCCACCCGCGGCGTCTACAAGCGGCTGGTGATCCAGGACAACCGCATCGTCGGCGTGGTGCTGTATGGCGACACGGCGGACGGCCCCTGGTTCTTCGACCTGCTGCGCTCCGGCACAGACATTTCCGACCTGCGCGAAACCCTGATCTTCGGCCAGAGCTATGCGGGGGGCGCCCCCCTCGACCCTATGGCGGCCGTTGCAGCCTTGCCGGATGAGGCAGAGATCTGCGGCTGCAACGGCGTCTGCAAGGGCAAGATCGTCACCGCCATCACCGCCAAGGGCCTGACCGATGTGGATGGCGTGCGCGCCGCCACCAAGGCCTCCGCCTCCTGCGGGTCCTGCACCGGGCTGGTGGAAAAGCTGCTCGGCCTGACGCTGGGCGACGCCTACAAGCCGGCCGCCGTCCAGCCGGTCTGCGCCTGCACCCATTACGGCCATGACGAGGTCCGCCGCCTGATCGTGGCGCAGGAGCTGAAGAGCATGCAGGCCGTGATGCAGGCCTTGGAGTGGAAGACCAGTTGCGGCTGCGCCAAGTGCCGACCGGCGCTGAACTACTACCTGCTGTCCACCTGGCCCGGAGAGTACCAGGACGACCAGCAGTCCCGCTTCGTCAATGAGCGCCTGCACGCGAACATCCAGAAGGACGGCACCTACTCGGTGGTTCCGCGCATGTGGGGCGGCATGACCAGCGCCAAGGAGCTGCGCGCCATCGCCGACGTGGCGGACAAGTACAACATCCCCAGCGTCAAGGTTACCGGCGGGCAGCGCATCGACCTGCTGGGTGTCCGCAAGGAGGATCTGCTCCACGTCTGGGCCGATCTGAACGCGGCCGGGCTGGTCAGCGGCCATGCCTATGCCAAGGGGCTGCGCACGGTGAAAACCTGCGTGGGCAAGGAATGGTGCCGCTTCGGCACCCAGGACAGCACCGGGCTCGGCATCAAGCTGGAGAAGTTCCTCTGGGGCTCCTGGACCCCGGCCAAGCTGAAGCTGGCGGTCAGCGGCTGCCCCCGCAACTGTGCCGAGGCCACCTGCAAGGATATCGGCGTCATCTGCGTGGACAGCGGCTACGAGCTGCACTTCGCCGGTGCCGCGGGGCTGGAGATCAAGGGCACCGAGGTCCTCTGCCATGTGAAGACGGAGGCCGAGGTGATGGAGTATGCCGCCGCCCTGACCCAGCTCTACCGCGAGCAGGGGCGCTATCTGGAGCGCATCTACAAATGGGCCAAGCGCGTCGGCACCGACATGATCCGCGCCCAGATCGTCGAGGATGCGGAGCGCCGCCGCGCCCTCTACGACCGCTTCGTCTACTCCCAGCAGTTCGCGCAGGTCGATCCCTGGGCGGAGCGGGTGCGCGGCGTGGACGCGCACGAGTTCAAGCCCCTTGCCAACCTTTCCATCCTGGAGGCCGCGGAATGACCACGCCCGTCACCTGGATCGCCATCGGCGCCCTGGCCGACATCCCGCCCCGCGGGGCCCGCACCGTCACCACGCGGGACGGGGAGATCGCCGTGTTCCGCACGGCGGCGGATGAGGTCTACGCCCTCTACAATGCCTGCCCGCACAAGGGCGGGCCGCTGGCCCAGGGCATCGTGCATGGCCGGGCCGTGACCTGCCCGCTGCACAACATGGTCTTCGACCTCGCGACCGGCGAGGCGGGCGGGGAGGAGAAGGCCTGCGCCCGTACCGCACCCGTGCGGCTGGAGGGGGACCGCATCCTTCTCGGCCTCTCCGCGGAAGCGCTCGGCGTGCGTGCGGCCTGAGGGGAGTTTCCATGCCTGATGCATTGCAGCCGCCGGCCTCCGTCAAGACCACCTGCCCCTATTGCGGGGTCGGGTGCGGAATCCTGGCGACGCCGGGTCCGGATGGCGGCGTACGGGTTGAAGGCGATCCCGGCCACCCGGCGAATTTCGGCCGGCTCTGCTCCAAGGGATCGGCGCTGGGCGAGACGGTGGATTTGTCGGGCCGGCTGCTGCACCCGATGGTGAAGGGCAAGCGCACGGGCTGGGATCAGGCGCTGGAACTGGTTGCCGACACCTTCGCCCGCACCATCGCGGAGCATGGGCCCGACAGCGTCGCCTTCTACGTCTCCGGCCAGATTCTGACGGAGGATTATTACGTCGCCAACAAGCTGATGAAGGGCTTCATCGGCTCCGCCAACATCGACACCAATTCCCGCCTCTGCATGGCTTCGACCGTGGCCGGGCACCGGCGGGCCTTCGGGGCCGATGTGGTGCCGGGTTGCTATGAGGATCTGGAGCAGGCGGATACGATCGTGCTCGTCGGCTCCAACCTGATGTGGTGCCATCCGGTGCTGTTCCAGCGCATCCAGGCGGCGCGCGAGGCGCGGCCGGGGATGAAGCTGGTGGTGGTCGATCCGCGCCGCACCCAGACGGCTGCGGCGGCCGACCTGCATCTGCCGCTGGCCCCGGACAGCGACACCGCCCTGTTCAACGGGCTGCTGACCCACCTGCACGAGGCCGGCCTGACCGACAGCGCCTTCGTGGAGGCGCATACCGCCGGCCTGGATGCGGCGCTGGAAGCGGCCCGGCTGAACCTGGGCCGAGTGGCCGAGCTGACGGGGCTCGCCGCAGAGCGGATCGCCGATTTCTACCGGCTCTGGGCCGGGACGGAGAAGGTGGTCACCGTCTTCTCCCAGGGCGTCAACCAGTCCGGTCACGGTACCGACAAGGTCAACGCCATCATCAACTGCCATCTGCTGACCGGCCGCATCTCCCGGCCCGGCATGGGCCCGCTCTCCGTCACCGGCCAGCCCAACGCCATGGGCGGGCGGGAGGTCGGCGGGCTCGCCAACCAGCTTGCCGCGCATCTGACGCTGGAGGAGCCAACGGACAGGGAACTGGTGCGCCAGGCCTGGAATGCCCCCCGCATGGCGGATAAGGCCGGGCTGAAGGCCGTCGACCTGTTCCAGGGCATTGCCGACGGACGGGTCAAGGCCGTCTGGATCATGGGCACCAACCCGGTGGACAGCATGCCGGCGGCGGATGCCGTGCGGGCGGGGTTGGCGGATTGCCCCTTCGTCGTCGTCTCCGACGTGATGGCGGAGACGGACACCACCCTGCATGCCGATGTGCTGCTGCCCGCCGCCGGCTGGGGGGAGAAGGACGGCACCGTCACCAATTCCGAACGCCGCATCTCCCGCCAGCGCGCCTTCCTGCCGCTGCCGGGGGAGGCGCGGCCGGACTGGTGGATCATCACCCAGGTGGCCCGCCGCATGGGCTTCGCCGACCAGTTCGCCTATGGGAGCCAGGCCGACATCTTCCGGGAATATGCGGCCCTGACCGCGCTGGCCGCCGCCAGCCGCCAGCGCCCGTTAGATATCGGTGCTATGGCCGGGCTGGACGATGCCGGCTATGCCGGGCTGGAGCCGGTGCAGTGGCCGGTTCGCTCGAGCGGTGCTGCCGACGCGACTAGGCTGTTCGCCGATGGCCGTTTCGCGACGCTGGACGGCCGCGCCCGCTTCGTGCCCACCTGCGTGGTGCGTCCGGAAAGCCTGCCCGTCGCCCGTCCGTTGGTGCTGAACACCGGCCGCATCCGCGACCAGTGGCACACCATGACCCGCACGGGCAAATCCCCGCGCCTGTCGCAACATTTGGCGGAGCCCTTCCTGGAAATCCATCCTGACGACGCGGCGGCGGCCGGCATCGTGCCCGCGGGCATCGTCCGGGTGGAAAGCGATCATGGGGAGGCGCTGCTGCGCGCCCTGGTGACCGACACGGCCCGGCGGGGCAGCGTCTTCGCGCCCATGCACTGGACCGACCGCTACAGTGCCAAGGGCAGGATCGACGCCGTGGTGGCCCCCCGCACCGATCCGGTTTCCGGCCAGCCGGCGCTGAAGAACACGGCCGTGACGGTCACGCCGGCACCGATGGCCTGGTACGGCTTCGCCGTGCTGAACCGGGAACCGCTTGAGCTGGCGGCCGATTATTGGGCCAAGGCCCGCACGCGCAAGGGCTGGCGGGTGGAGCTGGCCGGCGTGGCCGTGCCGGCGGACTGGCTGGCCTTCGCGGAGCGGCTGTTCGGGGATGGGCAGGGGGAGATCGTGTCATATGGCGATCCCGCCACCGGCCGGCACCGCTTCGCCCTGGTCGGGGCGGACGGTGTCGAGGCCGTGCTGTTCCTGGCGCCCGAACCGGTGACCGTGGCCCGCACCTGGGTGGTGGACCTGATGTCCCAGCCCGGCGCGGATATCCGCCAGCTTCTGGCCGGGCGGCCGGGCAAGGCGGGGGCGGATCGCGGGGCCATCGTCTGCGCCTGCTTCGATGTCGGGGCCAAGCAGATCGCGCAGGCGGCGGCGGAGGGCTGCGAAACCGTTGACGCCGTCGGCAAGCGCCTGCGCGCCGGGACCAATTGCGGCTCCTGCCGCACGGAAATCGGAAGGATTCTCACGCATGCAAAGCCCGCGCACGCCCAGTGAGGCCGCTCCCGCCCGGATGGCGCCGCTGGCACGCCTGCCGGTCTTCCTGGACCTGAACGGCCGCCGCGCCATCATCGGCGGCGGCGGAGCGCCCGCGGCCTGGAAGGCGGAGCTGCTGGCCGCGGCCGGGGCGGAGGTGCATGTCTTCGCCGCCGAGCCGGGGGCGGAGATGGCCGCACTGCCCGGCATCGCCCTGCACCACCGCGCCATCGTGCCGGCGGACCTGGAGGACGCCGCCATCCTGGTGGCGGACGCCGAGGAGGATGGGGAGGCCGCCTCCCTCTACGCCATGGCAAAGGCGGCCGGCGTGCCCTGCAACATCATCGACAGGCCGACCTTCTGCGACTTCACCTTCGGCGCCATCGTCAACCGCAGCCCGGTGGTGGTCGGCATCACCACGGACGGGGCGGCCCCTATCCTGGGCCAGACCATCCGCCGCCGGATCGAGACGCTGCTGCCCCCGGCGCTGGGCGGCTGGACCGCGGCGGCGAAGGCCTTGCGCGGCCTGATCGCCAAGGCCGTTCCGGACAAGCAGGCCCGCCGCGCGGCTTGGGAGCGGTTCGCCGACCTCGCCATTACCGCCCGCGGCGCGGCGCCCGGACCCGAGGAGCTGCTGGCCAGGATCACCGAAGGAACGGACAGCGCCACGGGCGGCCGGGTCACCCTGGTCGGGGCCGGGCCGGGCGATGCCGAGCTGCTGACCCTGAAGGCCGTCCGTGCCCTGCAGTCGGCGGATGTGATCCTGTTCGACGATCTGGTCAGCGCGGAGGTTCTGGAGCTGGCCCGGCGCGAGGCCAAGCGCATGGTGGTGGGCAAGCGCGGCGGGCGGGAATCCTGCTCCCAGGCCGACATCAACGCGCTGATGCTCCAGCTCGCCCGGCAGGGCAAGCATGTGGTGCGGCTGAAGTCCGGCGACCCGATGATCTTCGGCCGGGCCGGGGAGGAGATCGAGACGCTGGAGAATGCCGGGATACCGGTGGAGGTGGTTCCCGGCATCACGGCGGCCCTGGCCGCGGCCTCACGCCTCGGCGTCTCCCTGACCCACCGGGATGCCGCGCAGTCGGTGCGCTTCCTGACGGGCCACAGCCGCAAGGGCGTGCTGCCGGAAGGGCTGGACTGGCGCGGGCTGGCCGATCCGGCCACGACGCTGATGGTCTATATGGGAGGACGCACGGCCAGCGAGGCGGCGGGCCGGCTGATCGCGGAGGGCCTGTCCGCGGATACCCCGGTGCGCATCGTCACCGCCGTGAGCCGGCCGAACGAGAAGGTGGAGCGGACCACCCTGGCCGGTCTACTGGAAACCAGCGTTCCGACGGACGATCCGGTCCTGATCGCCATCGGTCGGGCGCTCGCCCTTGGACGGCGGGAAGCCGGGGAGACTTTCGTGGAAGGGCAGGGGACTCAGCGCCGGATCAGGCGCTGAGCTTCCAGGGCGCGCGGCGCTGCACGGCGGACCAGACCACCTCGGAGCTGCCGCGGTAGCCGCGCAGGGAGACGAGCTGGCCGGCGAAGCCGAAGCCGGTCTTCATGTCGCCCTCCGCGAACGCCTCCCGCGCCCGCCAGAGCAGGGGCTCGCTGATGATGCGGACGGCCGCCTCGCCCAGCGGGCTGCTCTCGGCGAAGGAGCGCAGCCGGCGGCCGATGCCGGTGTTGGTCAGCAATTCCTCACAGCCATATTTGGACATCAGGAAGCGCTTGCAGACCTGCGCCTCCGGCTCCGTCAGCGGCTCCTCGGGGGCCAGCCACAGGGCGCGGCCGAGATCGGCGAGGGCGAGGTCCCACTGCTTGCGCCGGGCCATGATGCAGGCGCGCTGCAACAGGGCGGCGCGGGTGCCGATCTGGGTCGGATAGGGCTCCATCCCCGCCGGGGTGAACTCGGTCAGGGGCATTTCCGCATGCAGGTCGCGGAAGATCAGCCCGTCATAATGCATCCATTTCTCGAACTGCCGGTCGGCGGAGAACCGCTCCTGCTCCGACCCGCGGTCACCCTCATGGATGCGCTGAAGGAAGACCACATGGGGGACATGCACCCCTTCGAACCGGCGGGCCAGCCGGATCGCCATCTCGTAATCCTGTGAGCGCACCAGATCGGTCCGGAACGGGCCGACGGCCTCGAAGGCCGACTTGCGCACCAGCATGGCGTTCTGGAACAGGAAGAAATCCTCCATCAGCGTCAGGCGCAGATGGTTCTCCCCGATCTCCGGCCAATAGCCTGAGTCCAGGACTTCCGGTTTTCCTGTCGCGGGATCGACCTGGAAACGTCTGTACTCGCCGAAGCTGAAGCCGGCCGAGTTGCCGCGTAGGGCGTCCAGCAGGCGCTCCGCCCCTTCCGGAACCGGCAGGTCGTCGTCGTCGCAGATCCAGATGAACTCGCCCGAGGCGTTGGCGATGCCCAGGTTCAGCGCCGCGGACTTCCCGCTGTTCTCCTGGCGCAGATAGCGGATCGGCCCGCTCAATCCGGCAACACGCTCCGCCGTATCATCCGAGGAACCATCGTCGACGATGACAATTTCCTTTACCGGAACTGTCTGACCCATCAGGGCGTCAACAACCCCGACCAGCAGCTCTGACCGGTTGAAGGTCGGGATGACGACGGAAATCTGTGCCATTGAATGGAAACCTCACGCTTCCCGATCTGCTGCGGTGACCGACCGCTTAGGCCGACGTGTGAACGATGGATTAATACTACCAGTTCCGTGACCTTTTTCGGCGTTGCAGCAGAACCCGGACGAAGGATATGCGGACGGATGTAATCAGGACACCTCCTCAAGGCTGCCCAGCACCGCCGCTACCGAAGCGGGATCGACGACAAGATCCTGGTCGAGCGGATGACCGGGCCCGATGCCAGCGCCCCGGATCAGCCAGTAACCAAGCCCCATGGCGCTGGCCAAGGCATAGAAGTTCGGATTGGGGTAGGAGAGATCGGCGATCTCCACAACCTGGGAACCGGCTGGGCAGAACATCATGTTGGTCAGGCCGGCGCCGTGCGGAGCCAGCAGCACGGCGGTCTCGGACATCAGTCGCACCTGGGCATCGAACGCCAGCTCTTCCATGAGGACGCGTTCGAACCCAGCCTTCTCCAGCATGGGCCATAGCTCCGCCTCATTGACCAAGCGGCGTCCTCGGGACTTGGCGCGGCTTATGAAGACGCGCCGCCAGGGGCTGGGCGGCGTTTCACCCACCAGGGCCGCACGCACCGGGCGCAGCAGTTCGGGCCTGAAGCGGTCTGTGCCGAGGACGGTCAACTCCTCCACCTCCAGCGGAACGTCGGGATCGAACGTCCTGAACTCGGCAGGGTCCAGTCCAAGCAGGCGGAGCGAGGCGTCGATGGCGGCATTCCGCCGCTTGGGCAGCATCACATGCTCCAGCCCGCCCAACTCCTTCAGCAGGCACAGCTTCGGCAGATGCGCGGTCAGCCAGTGGGAATGGTTGTGATAGACCCGCTCGGCGATCCAGGTGGCGCGTTCAACGCGCAGGGGCCGGCGGCCGCGCCGCAGCGCCTTTCCGTGACCGGGACGGAAGACGATTTCCCGAAGGTGCAGACCCCTGCCATCGCGGTTCAGGATGCCGGGATAGAAGTTGTTCTTTTCGCCTTCCGTATAGAAGGCCATCCGGCAGTCCGGCAGGGTTGCGATGAAGGTCTCCAGCGACCGCCGGGCGGGCACATCGTGGAAGGAATAACCCCACCAGCCTGGGTCCGCCGGTAGCTCGTCCAGATCCCGGACGTTACGAGGCAAGGGATTCCGGGCCACCGACTCTGGATGGATCGTCCGAAAGCTGCCCGCGGAGCAATCCACCGCGCCGGCGGAGGGGATTTCGGCGCCATGGCGGGCGAAATAGCCCCGCACTGTTTCCTTGGGCGCCCACCGATAGCCCAGCCATCCGGCCGGCAGGCCGTGTTCCACCAAGCGTTCCGGCAGCCGGTTCAGATGCCAGCGGAATTTCCAGAACAGACGTCTGAACGCCTCGTCGATGCCCTCTCTGGGGCTGGTGTGCCGGCTTGTCAGAGTCATCCCGCAATTCCTCCGCTGTTTCCGGGGCCTCCTTTTGCCCGTTTTGTTCGATTCCAGAAATTGTCGGAGCGGCCGCGCCCGCATGGCCGCTTCGACAGTTGCCCGTCGCCTGTCAGCCGGACGACATCAGCCGGAAGTCGGCGTGCCTGTTCTCAAGCTCATCATAATTCCCTGCCGCATCGATCTGGCCGGCTTTGAGGAAGTAGAGCGTGTCGCAATTGCGCACGGTGGTCAGGCGGTGGGCGATCATGATCACGGTGCGCCGTCCCTTCAGCGCCTCGACCGCGGCGATGATCGCCCGCTCCGTCGCGTTGTCCAGGGCGGAGGTCGCCTCGTCCAGGATCAGCACCTCCGGATCGTGGTAGAGCGCGCGGGCGATGCCGATGCGCTGCCGCTCGCCGCCGGACAGGCGCACGCCGCCTTCGCCAATCTGCTCGTCCAGGCCGTTCGGCTGCTTCTCGACGAAGGCCTCAAGCTGGGCAAGGCGGATGGCGACCCGCAGGGCTTCCTCATCGACATCCTTGTCGTCGATGCCGAGCGCGATGTTGCGCCGGATCGTGTCGTCGAGCAGGTAGATGGACTGCGGCACGTACCCGATGCTGCGCTGCCAGGAGTTGATGTTCTGGCGAATGTCGGTGCCGTCCACCAGGACGCGGCCTTTCTCCGGCGTCAGGAGGCCAAGGATCATGTCCACCAGCGTCGACTTGCCAGCGCCCGTGCTGCCGACGAAACCCACCGCCGATCCCGCCGGAATGGTCAGGGAAATGCCGCGCAGGGCATAGTCCGGGGCATTCTCGTGCCGGTACCAGATATTCTCCAGCTCGATGGACTGGTCCAGCCGCCGGGGCGGGGGAAGTTGGGAGGCCGGCAGGTTGCGCCAGGGCAGGCCCTTGCCCTCGAGCAGCTTCAGATCGTCATAAACCGGATCGACCGACACTGCGCTGTAGCGCAGGGCCGTCAGGTGGGTCATCGCCGATCCGATGGTCTGGCGCAGCCGGACCAGGCCGACGACGAAGAGGGACAGGGTGACCAGCACGGATTCCGTCGGGCGCTGCAGAAGCACCAGCGCCGCGGCGATGACCAGAAGGCCGGCGATGGCCGCGAACTCCGTCACCGGACCGACGGCCTTCTGGGTGAAGTTCTTGAACCGGACCACTCGCGCGATAGCCTCGACCGTTTCCCCCACCTTGCGGGCGAAGAAATGCTCGCGGTTGAGGACGCGCGCTTCCTTGATGCTGCCGAAACCCTGGTACAGGGCCTGGACGAAGTTCTTCCGCTCCTCCTGCTCCTCCAGCCCGTAGCGCTTCAGCTTGGCGCTGACAGCCGATACGCCCAGACCGCCGATGGCGCCGAAGATCACCATCCACCAGAAGGTGATCCAGGGCTCGGCAATGAACAGGAATGCCAGCACCGCGACCAGGATCAGCGTGTGGGTCATCAGCTCGAGAATGGCGCCGATGACCTGATAGGCGATGACGGTCGCCTCGCGGTCGATGTTGCGCAGCAGTTCCGAAGTGTTGCGGCGGATATGGAAGGTGAAGGGCGCCTGCATGTAGGCCTGCGTCAGCCGGCGGGCGAAATCGACGCGCCGGTTGGAGACATACTTCATCTGAACCCAGTAGTTCAGGATCAGATAGGCGTTCTTGACCGCGAACACGATCACCAGCGCCAACGCGCCCCAGACAACCAGCTTTTCCGTCGTGGTCAGGCCCAGGTTCTGCAGCATGTTGTAGAGCGCCGGGAATTGCGCCAGCTTGTCCGGATAGACGACGGCGCTGACAAAGGCCGGCACGGCGGCAACGCCCACCACCTCCAGCGCGGCGCCGGTAACCATCAGCACAAGCAGGATCATGCCATTGCGGCGGTCCCGGGGGCTGAGAAGCGAAATGAGGTTTTTGAGCTGATCCAGCATAGTCGCGGTATTTCGTAGGCGGCGATGCCGCGGCACCTGCCTACGCCCTTTCCTTACTGTGGCGACGAACAGCCTATCCGGCTTCCAAACAGATCCTGGCCGGGGTCCCGGTTCCCGGACCCCCGGATGCCGCCGCTCAAGGCGGAGTCGGGCCGGCGGATCGCCCGCTTGATCCGATCCACAACAGCGGGCGGTGCAAACCTCCGCCGGCAGTGCCGGAACTTCCGGCCGCCGCGCGCGCCGCAACGATCCGCGCATGGTTGGCAGGAGCCAGCCGATCCGCAATGGGATGGAGCAGTTCGCAAGAGGCCATCTCGGGCAGTCATCCTCACCATGGGCCCGGCCGTCCGAGCGCGGGCAGGAGTCCGCAGCGCCCGGTCCAGCCCGTCGCCGCGTCAAGTGAACGCGGTCACGCCGCGGGAAGTTCCAGTGATTAGCCCGTCCGGGCGGGTGACATTATTGCTACGCAGCATAAGCTGGCGCGCCGTCCCCCGAGGGGAAGCGCCGTATACACCGGATCGTCCGGATTTCCTGTACCGCAAGGGGAGTAGGCGGGCGGTTTTCCTTGCCTCTCGGGGCACCCCGGCTGGCCGGGTATGCGCGCGCCGGAAGGGACGTTATGAATTGGGCATGGATAGTGAGGGCCCATGAAGATTCTGGTCGTCGAAGACGAAGAGCTGATCGCAATGACGGTGATCGACGCGCTGGAGGCGGCGGGCTTCAGCGCCGAACACGCCTCCGGCACGGATGAAGCCATCGCCCTTGCGGCTGTTACGCCATTCGATCTGGCGCTGGTCGATGCCCGGCTGGCCTATGGGGACAGCGGCATCGCCACCTGCCAGATCCTTCTAGAGAATTACAGCGTCCCGTCGCTGTTGGCCACGGGCCTGGATATTCCCGACCATGTCGGCAGCTTCGCCCTGGGCGTGCTGCACAAGCCCTTCACCGGCGAAGAGCTGGCAACCACGGTGCGGGCTGTCGGCAAGCTGCTCTGCGGCGGAAATCCCGGTCAGCTTCCGGACCGGCTCGAGCTGTTCACGGATCGGCTCCGCCGGGTGAGCTGATAATCCATGCCCGGCGGCGGGCGTGATTTCCTGGGGTGGGTGCTGTTGCCAATCTCCTAGGCTCCGCGGTTTATCCGTGGAGCCGGATGCAAATAGGAGATCTGGTGATGCTCAGGCTATTGGGACGACTTTTCCTTCTTCGCAAGGTTCTTCGGATGGTGCGCCGCGGGCGGTAAGCGCCGGGAACCGGGTGGCCGGCTTTCGTTGCGGTCGGATGCGCGGGGCCGTCGGCCGTCCATCCGGCATCCGGATATGCGTGGCAGGGCCGGATATGCGTGACAGGGGAGGTGTGCCGGACTAAACACGGCGCACCATGTCCTCTCATCATGATGTGATCATCCTCGGGGCCGGCGCCGCCGGTCTCTATGCCGCCATCTTCGCCGGCCGGCGGGGACGCCGTGTGCTGGTCATCGACCATGCCGACAAGCCGGGGAAGAAGATCCTGATCTCCGGCGGCGGGCGCTGCAACTTCACCAATCTGGGCGTGGAGCCGAAGCGGTTCCTGTCCGCCAATCCCCACTTCCCCATTTCGGCGCTGAAGCGACACGGGCAGCACGAATTCATCGCCCTGGTGGACCGGCACGGCATCCCTTGGCATGAGAAGAAACTCGGCCAGCTCTTCTGCGACCGCTCCGCCCAGGACATCCTCGACATGCTGCTGGCCGAGTGCGCCGACGCCGGCGTCGGCCTCCGCCTCTCCTGCGCGGTACGGGATCTGGCGCGGGAGGAGGGGGGCGGGTTCGCACTGGAGACATCGCACGGGCGGTTCACGGCCGATGCGCTTATACTGGCGACCGGCGGCCTTTCCATTCCCAAGATGGGGGCGACCGGCTTCGCGCTGGAGGTCGCTGCCCGGTTCGGACTGCCGGTCGTGGAACCGCGCCCGGCCCTGGTGCCTTTCACCTTCGCGCCTTCGGACCTCGACAAGACACGCGACCTGACCGGGATCGCGCTGGATGGCACCGTCGCCTGCGATGGAGCTGCGTTCCGGGAGGCGTTGTTGCTGACCCACCGTGGTCTGTCCGGTCCCTCCATCCTCCAGGTTTCCAGCTACTGGCGGCCGGGCCGGGACATCCAGGTGGACCTCTGGCCCGACGGGAACGCAGCCGCCGACCTCAAGGCTCTGAAGCGGGAGCGGCCGCGCGCGGAGCTGCGCACTGTGCTGGCGGAACGGCTGCCCCGCCGCTTCGCCGAGCGGCTGTTCGAGACGGATGTGCTGGGCGAGGCGCTGATCAGCCGCCCCCTTGCCGACATGAAGGATAAGGATCTGGAGCGGGTCGCGTCCCTGCTGCACCGCTGGACGGTGAGGCCCGCCGGAACGGAGGGGTACCGGACGGCGGAGGTGATGGCAGGCGGCGTTGACACCGCGGCCCTCTCCTCCAAGACCATGGAGGCGAAATCCGTGCCTGGCCTCCATGTGGTGGGGGAGGCGGTGGACGTTACCGGTTGGCTGGGCGGCTATAACTTCCAATGGGCCTGGAGCAGCGGATACGCCGCCGGCATGGCCGCATGAGCCTTGCCGGCGGGTGATCCGGACGGTTCAGGCGGCGCGGATGCTGGCCAGGAACTGGTTCAACGCTTGCTCCAACTGCTCCGCCTGACCGGCGACGGTTCCGGACGCTTCCAGCACGTCTATGGCAGTGTTCCCGGACCGGTTGGCGGCGGACGTGACATCCGCCATGCTGGACGTCACGTCTGTCGTGACGTCCGATGCTTCGGCGACGTTGCGGGCGATCTCCGTGGTGGCGGAGCCCTGCTGCTCCACCGCGGCGGCAATGCTGGCGGCGATCTGGTTGATCTCGTCGATGGTGCCGCTGATCCCGCGGATCACCTCCACCGTCTCTCCCGTCGCTGATTGGATCGCCTGGACCTGCGCCGTGATCTCCTCCGTCGCACGGGCCGTCTGGTTGGCCAGACTCTTCACCTCGTTCGCAACGACGGCGAAACCCTTGCCGGCCTCACCGGCGCGCGCCGCCTCGATGGTGGCGTTCAGGGCCAGTAGATTTGTCTGCCCGGCGATGCTGTTGATGAGCTTCACCACCTCGCCGATGCGGGCGGCGGCGGAGGTCAGCCCTTCGATGGTGGCGTTGGTCCGGCGTGCTTCTTCCGCTGCCCGGCGGGCAATGCTGGACGAGGCGCCGACCTGCCGCGCGATCTCTCCGATGGAAGCGGAAAGCTCCTCCGCCGCGGCGGCGACGGTCTCCACATTGTGGGCGGCCCGTTCGGCCGAAGAGCCGACGGCGGAAGCCCGGTTCTCGGTCGCCGCGGCCGTGTCGGCCATGGTCTGGGCCGCGGCTTGGAGCGCCTGGGACGATTTCGCCAACTCCGCCGCCACGCTGTGCATGCTGGCCTCCAGCTTGTCGGCAAGCTGCCCGCGCGCCTTCCTGGCCTCCCCCTCCGCCCTGGCGATATGAAGGGTCAGGGTCAGGTCCATCTCCGCATACATGATGGTGTTCACTGCGGAAAGCGCGCGCACCAGCCGCTCCGGCTTCCAGCGCAGCGCCTTGACCAGAATTTCGGCGAAGCAGTTCACCATCTCACAATAGCCGGCGAAATAGTTCTTCAGCTCCATCCTGATGCGCTGGTGCTCGGCGCCGAGGTCCTGAACCAGTTTCAGATAGCCTGGATCGAAGGTTCCGCGCAGATGCTGCCGGAAGTGAGGAACCAGCAGTTCCGCAAACCGGTCCAGGTCCGCAGGATTCGTGACGCCCAGCCGCCGGTAGGTGGTGCGCATGACCTCCGCCAGATGCGGCTCCAGCAGCGGCATGACCTCCGCCATGGCCGCCGCAACCGGCTTTGCATTGGCCTCGAACTTGGCTTTGAACAGTGCGAGAAAATCCGACATGCAGCCCCCCGACCCGCGGTTCGTGTTTTTCTGCATATTAGCGTTTGTCCGCACCTGCATACAGAGGTGAATCGATTGGGCCGGTTCTTCGCGTAATCGGACAGCCGCGGCTGGTCGGCGGATCGGCCCCTTGTCGCTATGCCGCAGCAGGATGAGCGCCGCTGTAACCGAACCGTGCCATGCTGCGCGCAGATGCGGATGAAGGGGCCGAGGGCGGGCATGTCCGGAATGAGGACGAAATCCGGGGTGAAGGTCGGGCTTGCGCTGGGCAGCGGCGCGGCGCGCGGCTGGGCCCATGTGGGCGTGCTGCGCGCGCTGGAGGAAATGGAGATCGAGCCCCATGTGGTCTGCGGCACCAGCGTCGGCGCGCTGGTCGGGGCCGCCTATCTGACCGACCAGTTGGACGAGCTGCAGCTCTGGGCGGAGGGGCTTGGGCTGCTTGGCATCCTCAAGCTGGTGGACATTACCTTCGCCCGCGGCGGGCTGGTGGCCATCGAGAAGGTGTTCGAGCGCTTCCGCAATCCCCGCACCGACATTCCCATCGAGACGCTGGACCGGCCCTTCGGCGCAGTGGCGACGGATCTCGCCACCGGTCGGGAGGTGTGGCTGCGTAATGGGCATCTGCTGGACGTGGTCCGCGCCTCCGCCGCCATGCCGGGCCTGTTCCCGCCTCTTTTCCAGAATGGGCAGTGGCTGGCGGACGGAGCGCTGGTGAATCCGGTGCCGGTCTCCCTCTGCCGTGCCATGGGCGCTGAGGTGGTGGTGGCTGTGAACCTCAACTCCGAACTCTCCACTCTGCCGCGTCTGGCGAAACCGGTGGAGCCGCCGGCCCCAGTGGCGGGGCCGGTGCCGGGCTCATCAGGCGATTCCACATCCCACCCGGTGGCGGAGTTCCTGGCGAAGATCGGGGCCACGGTAGGCGAGCGGACCAGGGCCCTGGCGGCCCAACTGAAAGGGGAACGTGAGCCTGCGCCCAGCGTGGTCGAGGTGGTCGCCGGGTCCATCGACATCATGCAGGACCGGATTACCCGGTCGCGGTTGGCGGGCGACCCGCCGGACGTGCTGATCGCACCCCGACTCGGGCATATTGGAATCCTGGATTTCGACCGCGGGAAGGAGCTGGTCGAAATCGGCTATGCCGCAGCCATGGCTTGCCGCCCGGCCATCGAGCTGGCATTCGGCCCGCGCTGAAGCCTTTTCCGCTCGACGGGAGGGGCGCCAAAGATGGTGGCAGTAGCCGCGACCGGCTCAGCGCGTCAGCACCCAGGTCAGTTCGTGCTTGTTCACCGACAGGTGCATGAGTTGTGAGCCGGGGATGGCGGCAAAGGCGCGGGCGGTTTCATGGTCCGTCTCCCCTTGGAATTTCAGGGTGCAGACGAAGTTGCGCGCCATTCCTGTATCCATCCAGCTCCGCACCAGCCGCAGCAGGCGGGCCGGGTAGCAGATGATGTCGGAGAACAACCAGTCCACCGGACCGACTTCCGCCGGATTCAGGCCGAAAGCGCTTTCCAGCCGCTGGCTCACGCCAGGAAGGCGGGCGATGGCCGGATCGATCGGGGCCTTGTCCACGGCGATCACATTGGCTCCCAGCCCTTGCAACACCCAGGTCCAGCCGCCCGGGCAGGCGCCAAGATCCAGGCACAGCTCTCCTGCCGTCGGCATCACGCCCAGTCGGGTGAAGACCTCCCACAGCTTCAGATACGCCCGGGCCGGCGGCGCGGAACGGTTCTCCACGAATCGCACCTCCCCGTTGGGAAAGGGGCTGGAGCAGTGCGGGGCGGCGAGGATGGTCGACTCGTCCAGCAGGGTCCAGGACCCCAGCGGAGCGGTTGGCGCCGGCGTATAGAACTCCATCGGCTTGGCCGAGACGTGGGGCAGGTTCTCCTGGATCAGGCTGGCCCGACGGTGATGCTGGAAGGTGTATGGCGCCCAGTTGCGTTGGATCGACCGCAGCGCCTTCGCCCCCTGCTTGATGGAGGCGATGGGGATGACGACCGGATCGTACCAGATGTTCAGTGCCCAGGCGGCCGGCCGCGGCGGTCCGTCGGCAAGCACCAGCCGGCCATGGACGTCCCGCACCTCTCCGAGTTCCGCCAGCAGCGGCTCCAGGAACTCCTCATCGGCCAGATAGCCTGTGGCTCCGGTGGGCTGGGCCTCCGGGGCGTTCTGGGCGGACGGATTGTTCGACACGCGGAAGTTCTCCAGTGGCGGGACGGTTACGGGACCGTCCCGGCGCCTTGGACGCGCGTGCGGTCAGGGCAGCAGGTCGGCCGATGCGATGACCGCCTGGGTGCGGTTCCGCACGCCCAGGCTCCGCATCACGGCGGTCACATGGATCTTCACCGTGCCCTCGGACAGGCCAAGCTCATAAGCGATCTGCTTGTTCGACTTGCCCTCGCGCAGGCAGCGCAGGACGTCGCGCTGCCGTTGGGTCAGGGAGGGGAGGGCGGAGTTGCCGTTGTTGCTGGAGCCGGCATTGCTGCTCGAGCTGGACGTGCCGTTGCCGACGCCCGGACCCTCGCCCTGGATGGCGGCGGGCGGCACGTAGATGCCGCCGGAGAAGACGAGGTTCAGCGCGCTCAGCATGATCTTCACGCTGGAGCTCTTGGGGATATAGCCCGAGGCGCCGGCATCGAGAGCGGCGCGGACGTCCGACTGGCTTTCCGAGGCGGAGACGATCACCACGGGCGTACCGGCCTGCAACTCGCAGATCTGCTGGATGCCCGCAAAGCCGGGCCAGCCCGGCATCTGAAGATCCATAAGGATCAGGTCGAAGTCCTGGTCGCCCTGCGCGAGTTCCATCACCTCATCGAAAGTACCGGCTTCAGTGAAGTTGGCATCTGTATCCAGCTGCGTCAGCAGCCGGCAGAGTCCTTCACGGAAAAGGAGATGATCGTCGCCGATGAGGATATTCATTCTAATCTCGTGGTCTGTCCACAAAACCGCCCGAAGGTGGTAACGATTCGGGGTGGCCCCTGAGGCTGCCAGTACGACCGGCGCAATCTATTAACAACATAGTAGTACAAAAGTCCGTGCCCATCTGTCACGAGGTTTCGTACCTCTTGCCGGGAAGTCGGATCGTTCGGCAGCCTTGGGGCCTAATCCTTCACATTCGCGTCGGAAATTCGCCCGTTCAGCAGGCAGCCGGGGATTCCGGATGGGGCCGTGGAACCCTTCGCCAGCGTCTGTACGGCTTGCCCCTGGACCGCGGCGCTGCCCATCCCCATTTCAATTCCAAGGCGCTGACGAAGGGAGTGCGGATGGCAGGACGAGACGGAGACGGAACCCGACAGCGAATGCCCGGCCCTGCAATCAAGGCCGGCGACCGGTCCTCCACGCCTCCTGCGGCTGCCGGGACCGGGGGCGACGTCGCCGCTTTTCTCAGTAAGGTCGCCGCCATGCCCCCGCCCTCCAGGTCGGCGGGAACGAAGGGTCGCCTGATCTTCGCCCTGGACGCGACAGCCAGCCGGCAGCCGACCTGGGACCGTGCCCAGCATATCCAGGGTGAGATGTTCGAGGCTGCGGCCGGCCTGGGCGGGCTGGAGGTGCAGCTGGTCTTCTATCGCGGCTTCGGTGAATGCAAGGCCAGCCCCTGGGTCGGCGATGCCGGAGCGCTGCTCGGCAGAATGACGGCGGTGACCTGTCTTGGCGGACAGACCCAGATCGGCAAGGTACTGGCCCATGCGCGGCGGCAGACGGAGGATAAAAGGGTGAACGCCCTGATCTTTGTCGGCGACGCGATGGAGGAGGACCCGGACCATCTCTGCCATCTGGCGGGGGAGTTGGGGCTGCTCGGCGTTCCGGTCTTCATGTTCCACGAAGGGGGCGATCCGGTAGTGGGCAATGTCTTCCGCCAGATCGCCAAGCTGTCGCGGGGCGCCTACTGTCCCTTCGACTCGTCCAGTGCGCAGCAGCTCAAGGACCTGCTGCGGGCAGTCGCGGTCTATGCCGCCGGCGGCCGGGCAGCGCTTCAGGACTGGAGCCGTGGCCGCTCCGGCGCAGTCCGTCTGCTGACCAGCCAGATGGATTAGGACGGCGCATGCAGTGGCTGATCCTGGGCGTCGGGCTGTTGATCGGGACTACCCTGCTGGCGCGGGGGTTTGCGAACGCCGATCCGCGGAAGCTTGCCCGCACCGTCCGCTGGGTCGGTATCGTCCTGGTAGGGCTGGCGGCGGTCGCGCTGGTGGTAAGCGGGCGACTCGGCCTGGTGCTCTGGCTGTTGCCGCTGCTTCTTCCCTTCATTGTCCGCTGGCGGATGCAGATGAACCGCGCCAAGGCGGCCGCAGGCCCGGCGCCCGGCCAGACCTCGAACGTGGAGACTGCATATCTCCGCATGTGGCTGGACCATGACAGCGGCGCGATGGATGGGGAGGTGCTGTCCAGCCGGTTCCAGGGGCAGCAACTTGGACAGCTCAGTCGGGGCGAACTGCTGGAGCTGCGGGAAGAGCTGCGCTCGGCCGATCCGCAGTCCCAGGCTTTGGTCGAAGCCTTCCTCGACCGCGCATTTCCTGACTGGCGGGACGGGCGCGACGAGGGCGCTGCCCGGCATGACTACTATGCTCCGCCTTCCGCTTCCGGCGACATGTCGGTGGAACAGGCGCTGGAGGTGCTGGGCCTGCAACCTGGGGCTGGCGAGGCGGAAATCCGGGAGGCGCACCGGCGGCTGATGCTGCGCAACCATCCCGACCAGGGTGGGTCTACCTATATCGCGGCGCAGATCAACCGGGCGAAGGACCTGCTTTTGGAGCATTCCAGGTCCCGAACCTGACCAAAATGGTCGAAAACTGCTCGGTTCGGGTGGGTTGTCAGTGTCTCTGACCGTGTGGCACAAGTTGCGGCATCCGGGCCGCTATTGCATGGCGGAACTCCGGCAAGCCCTACGATTTTTCCAAGGATCGTCATGCCCCAGAAAGTCCGTAAGGCCGTATTCCCCGTTGCGGGTCTCGGCACCCGGTTTCTTCCAGCCACCAAGGCGATTCCAAAGGAGATGCTTCCGCTTGCGGACAGACCGCTGATCCAGCATGCGGTCGAAGAGGCGAAGGCCGCTGGCATCGAAATGTTCTGCTTCGTCACCAGCCGCGGCAAGAGCCCGCTGGAAGACCATTTCGACTACAACTATGAACTGAACGAGACGCTGCGCAAGCGCGGCAAGAACGACCTGCTGAAGGTCGTTGAAGATCTCCAGATCGAAAGCGGCAACCTGTCCTATGTTCGGCAGCCGCAGCCGTTGGGCCTGGGGCATGCCGTCTGGTGCGCGCGCGAATTCATCTGCGATGAACCCTTCGCCGTCATCCTGCCCGATGAGCAGGTGCTCGGGCCGAAGCCGTGCCTTGCGCAGATGATGGACGCGTACGAACAGGTCGGCGGCAATCTTCTCTCCGTCTTCGAAGTTCCGCGCGAGCAGACCAACAAGTACGGCATCCTCGACATCGAGAAGGAGGATGGACGCCTGGTCGCGGTCAAGGGGCTGGTGGAGAAGCCGGACCCGGCCGACGCGCCCAGCAATCTTTCGATTCAGGGCCGTTACATCCTGCAGCCCGAAATCTTCGATCATCTCTCCCGGTTCGAGACCGGCGCCGGGGGCGAAATCCAGCTCACCGATGCCATGGCCCGCCTGATCGGGTCCCAGCCCTTTCACGGATTCAAATTCGAGGGGCGGCGGTTCGATTGCGGTGATAAGTTGGGCTTCGTCCTCGCAAACGTCGCCTACGCCTTGGAGCGGCCGGACATGGCCGACAAGGTTCGTACTGCGTTAAGGGACATGATCTGATCCGGCCCGTTCAGGGGCGCTGATCGGGCTTTCGACAGTAGAAGGGCGTATGCGATGAAGATCGCGATGATCGGTACGGGGTATGTGGGTCTGGTCTCGGGGGCCTGCTTCTCCGAATTCGGCGTGACAGTGTGCTGCGTCGACAAGGACGCAGGCAAGATCGAGCGGCTGAAGCGGGGAGAAATCCCGATCTACGAGCCGGGCCTCGAGGATCTGGTGGAGAAGAACGCCAAGGCCGGACGGCTGAGCTTCACCACCGATCTGGCGGAGGCCGTCCAGGGCGCCGACGCGGTCTTCATCGCGGTGGGCACGCCGACCCGGCGCGGCGACGGCCATGCCGACCTTTCCTATGTCTATGCCGCGGCCGAGGAGATCGGGCGCGCGCTGGACCCCAACCGTTACACGGTGGTGGTGACCAAGAGCACCGTGCCGGTGGGGACGGGCCGCGAAGTGGCGCGGGTGATCCGCAAGGCCCGGCCGGAGGCGGATTTCGATGTGGCCTCCAACCCGGAGTTCCTGCGCGAGGGTGCGGCCATTGCCGATTTCATGCGCCCCGACCGGGTGGTGATCGGCACCGACAGCGATCGGGCGCGGGCGGTGATGCGGGCGCTGTATCGGCCCTTGTACCTGATCGAGACCCCGATCGTGCTGACCAGCCTGGAAACCTCCGAGCTGATCAAGTACGCCGCCAACACCTTCCTGGCCGCCAAGATCACCTTCATCAACGAGGTGGCGGACCTGTGCGAGCGCGTGGGCGCCGACGTTCACGACGTCGCCAAGGGCATCGGGCTGGACGGCCGGATCGGCAAGAAGTTCCTGCACCCGGGCCCCGGCTATGGCGGATCGTGCTTCCCCAAGGACACGCTGGCCCTGGTGCGTACGGCCCAGGATTACGGTGCGCCGCTGCGCATCATCGAAACGGTGGTCGAGGTCAATGACCAGCGCAAGAAGGCCATGGCCGGGCGCATCATCGAGGCCTGCGGCGGCAGCGTGAAGGACAAGCGCGTCGCCGTTCTGGGCGTGACCTTCAAGCCCAACACCGACGACATGCGCGACGCTCCGTCGCTGGACATCATTCCGATGCTTCAGGAGGCCGGGGCGCAGGTCTACGCATACGATCCTGCCGGCATGCACGAGGCGCGCCGGATGCTCCCGGGTGTGACTTGGTGCGACGATGCCTATGCCCCGCTGGAGGAGGCCGACTGTGTCACCATCCTTACGGAATGGAACGAGTTCCGCGCGCTCGACCTTCGCCGCGTCCGCTCGCTGCTGAAGGCGCCGGTCATGGTCGATCTGCGCAACATCTATAATCCGGAAGAAATGGACATGGCCGGTTTCGAGTACTACTCGATCGGACGCCCGTCCCGCCTGCCGCACGCGACAACAACGCGCGAACCCCAAGAGACGGCGCTGATCTGATAGGTGCTTTCAATGACGCTTGCCCACCAGTTCCATCCCACGGTTCTGCGCGAATACGACATCCGCGGGATCATCGGTAAGACTCTGACCGCCGACGACGCCCGCGCCATTGGCCGCGGCTTCGGCACCATCGTGGCCCGCGCCGGCGGAAGGCGCGTGGCCATCGGCTATGACGGCCGCCTGTCTTCGCCGGAACTCGAGGCGGCCTGCGTGGAGGGGCTGGTCTCCACCGGCCTGTCCGTGGTGCGCATCGGCCTGGGCCCGACGCCGATGCTGTACTTCACCGTGCGGCACATGAATCTCGATGCCGGCGTCATGATCACCGGCTCCCACAACCCGCCGGACTATAACGGCTTCAAGATGATGCTGGGCAAGGCCCCCTTCTTCGGGGAGCAGATCCTGCAGATCGGGAAGCTGGCGGCGGAGGGCGACTTCGTCACCGGCCAGGGTTCGTCGGAACAGATCGACGTCAAGGACGCCTATGTCGACCGCCTGCTTCAGGACTATGACGGCACCACGCCGCTGAAGTGCGCCTGGGATGCCGGCAACGGCGCGACGGGTGAGATCCTCCGGCGGCTGGTGGCGCGCCTGCCGGGTGAGCACATCACCCTGTTCGACGAGATCGACGGCAACTTCCCGAACCACCATCCGGACCCCACGGTGCCCGAGAACCTCGAGGACATCACAGAAACGGTCCATAAGGAGAAGTGCGCGCTGGGCATCGCCTTTGACGGCGATGGCGACCGTATCGGCGCCATCGACGAGAAGGGCCGCATCGTCTGGGGCGACCAGCTGGTGGCCATCTACGCCATGGATGTCCTGAAGGATCATCCGGGCGCGACCATCATCGCCGACGTCAAGGCCAGCCAGACCTTGTTCGATGAGATCGAGCGGAATGGCGGCAAGCCGCTGATGTGGAAGACCGGCCACTCCCTGCTGAAGGCGAAAATGGCGGAGACCGGCAGCCCGCTGGCGGGTGAGATGTCCGGCCATATCTTCTTCGCCGACAAATATTACGGCTTCGACGACGCCCTGTACTGCGGCATCCGCCTGCTGGGGCTGGTCAGCCGCATGGGCCCGCTTTCCGCCCTGCGGGACCGGCTGCCGCCGGTGCTGAACACGCCGGAAGTCCGCTTCCAGGTGAATGAAGAGCGGAAATTCGCCGCCATTGACGAGATCAAGGCGCGGGTGAAGGCCGATGCGGCTGGCAACCCCGACCTTCAGGTCAACGACATCGATGGCGTTCGGGTGAAGACCCCGGACGGCTGGTGGCTGCTCCGCGCGTCCAACACCCAGGACGTGCTGGTGGCCCGCGCCGAGGCGTTCAGCGAGGAAGGGCTGGAGCGGCTGAAGGGCTTCATCAAGGAGCAGCTCAAGGCCAGCGGGATCGAAGCGCCCGCCGGCTTCTGATCCAAGCGCTCTGCTCGGAAAGAAAAACCCCCGCATCGTAGGATGCGGGGGCTTTTTTTTGCAGGTGCCGACCGGAAGGCCCGGCCGGCCAACAAACCTAAGGTCAGCGTCCTGCCGGAGGAACCGTCAGGCAGCCCAGGCCGGCGCGGGAGAGTTGGGCGCAGACGGTGCGCGCGCTCTTCTCGTCCAGGCCCATCAGACGGGCGCGGTACAGCCTGCCGCCGTCGGTCGGCACTTCCACCACATGGGGGATGGCGGCGTTCAACAGGGCTGGCGCCCGCTCGGACGCGCTGGCGACGGCCTTCTGGCTGGCGGCCTTGTTGTTGAAGGCGCCGACCTGGATGCCCCAGCCGCTCGGCTCCCGCGCAGGGTTGGGAGCCGCGAGGGTTCCGGCAATGGCCGGCTTGGCCAGGGCCAGTTCACCGGCCCCGCTGGCGATCGCTCCGGCGGCAGCGGCGACGACCGACGCCACGTCGTTCTCCGATCCGTCGGGCTTGCGGCTGGGAACCGGCATGTCTGCAGCGCGCCGGCCGGCCGCGCCCACCGCCGCCACCAGCATCGGCGTGGTGGTGCCATTGAACGCTTCGTCCAGCAGGTCCGCCATGTGGTTGTCGCGCCATGCCGCGGTCTCGCCGCCGAACACGACTCCGATCAGCCGCCGCCCGTCGCGCACGGCGGAGGAGACGAGATTGAAGCCGGAGGCACGGATATATCCGGTCTTCAGACCGTCCATGCCCTCGTATCGGGCCATCAACCGGTTGTGGCTGCGGTGCGTGACGCCGCGGAAGCTGAAGCTGCGGGTGTTGAAGTAGGGGTAGTACTTGCCCTGATCCTGGATCAGCGCCTGGGCCAGCCGGGCCATGTCCCGCGCGGTGGAGAGCTGGCCGGCATTCGGAAGGCCGGAAGCGTTGCGGAACGTGGTGCGGGTCATGCCCAGCTTGCGGGCGCGCTCCGTCATCATCCGGGCGAACTCGATTTCCGTTCCGCCGATCGCCTCGGCCAGCACGACGGCCGCATCATTGGCGGACTTGGTGGCGAGGGCGCGGATGCACTCCTCCACCGTGATGGTCTGACCGCGCCGCAGGCCGAGCTTGCTGGGAGCCATGCCCTCGGCCCGGGCGGAAACCGGAAGACTCTGGTCGAGCTTCAGCTTCCCGCGCTCCAGCGCCTCGAAGGTCATGAACAGCGTCATCATTTTGGTGAGGGACGCTGGGAAATTGCGGGTATCCGCATTGGCGGCGTGCAACACCTGTCCGCTTTTCGCGTCGATGACAATGGACGCGTACTTGGCCAGGGCGGGGAGGGGCGCCAGGACCAGCAACGCCAGCAGTGCCAGAGGCATCAGCAGCGCGGCCCGGAGATGCCCCACGCGGGAAGGAGCATCGGCGGTTGAGAACATGGAAGGTCGACGCGCTGATGTCATGGTCACGGTGCAAGGCCCCCCTCGAAGCAGCCATTCCGGCTCTGCTCCGCTAAGCTAAATTCGAATGAAATCAGTGTCTACCGGAGATTCGTTGAGAAGACGTTTCGGCTTGGCCCATTTCCGCCCCATTGTGATGCCCAAACGGGTATTTCGTTCGGGACAGCCTATCGGGCTTGACAGCCGCCTCGCTTGGATGATTGGGGGCGACTATGTTCAGGGGATGGGCCAGAGACGCAGAACCCTGACGACCCGCCTGTCCGCCGCGTTGCTCGCGGCTGGGCTTGTGACGGGCTGCGCGGGTGCGTCCGATCCGGGGCGGATGGCCGCCGGCAAGGCGGCGCAGAGCGCCGGCGGGCTCACTTGGGCCGGCTATCTCTATGGCGAGGATCTGCGCGACGGCTGCCGCGAGGGCACGGCTGACCGGTACCGGCTGATCTTCAACGCCGGCCTACCGGGCCAGTCGGTGCGCATCCTGGAACTTGCCGGCCGACCGGACAAGGGCGGGACCATGACGGTGTGGCAGCTTGCCGTCAGCAATGTCTCCCAGCTCGGCCCCGGCGACCCGGCCCTGCCGGCGCAGGGCGTGCCGGGCAACGTCGCCTCCCTCTCCGCGGAACAGTTCCAGGCGGTGGCCCTGCGTCTCGCCCGAGGCGGGGTCTTCCTGCCGCCACATTCCCAACTCGACCTCGGCGCTTCCAAGCTCCGCTGGTTCGCGACCGGCTGCTTCGACGGGTTCTATTTCCTGTCCGCCTATACGGCGCAGCCGGGCGCGCGCCAGGACATCAGCTTTATTCCGCAGCCGTAACGATGTTGCGCGGCGTCAGCAGCCGGTCGGCCCAGGGCGAATCCGGAAGTTCAGTGGCAAGCTTCGTGATGTGCTTGTTCCACCATTGCCGCTGCTCGACCAGATCGTCGTAATCGTACTGCGCCTCCCGCCAGGTCCGGTCGGCATTGCTGTAGGTCACGAGATCCACGGGGAAGCCCACGTCGGCGCTGCTGTACCGGCTGCTGTCGAACGAAAGGTAGGCGATCTTCAGGGCCGTCTGCATCGGGGTATCGTGGGACAGGGCCCGGTCCAGGATCGGCTTGCCATAAGCTGTGGCGCCAATGGAGAGATAGGGCGTCCGCTCATCCACCTCGATCCAGTTGCCTTCCGGATAGACCAGGAACATGGTCGGTTCGGTGTCGCCCGGCAGGCGGCCGCCGATGATGGCGTGCAGGTTGAAGGCCAGCTTGGACGCAGCCAGCGCATCCTTGTCCTCCGCCGTGACCTGCCGCAGGCAATCGGAGAAGGCCGTTACCGCGTCCAGCATGGTCTCGAACGGCTTGGCATCGGGGCGGCTCCGCTCCCGCCGTAGATAGGCCAGTGTCTTGTCCCGCACGCTGCGCAGGCCGGACGTCATGATGAAGAAGCGGTCGCCGCCGGACCCGAGCAGCGTCACTTTGCGGGCCACGGAAACCTGGCTACCGCTGGTGATGCGGCCATCGGAGAGTCCGATGAGTCCGTCGCGAATCTTGATGCCGAGGCAGTAGGTCATTGTCTTGCCCTGGACGGTGGAACGAGGCGCCGGCAAGCCTCGGGATTGCCCGGCCAGAGTAGAGGTGAAAAGTTGACATCTCCGTTGCGCGCAACGTCAACGCCTGCGGCATCCTGTCACGCCCCGCCGATTCTCTCAAGCGATCCGGGCAGTTACCAGCGTCTGATGTTGCGGTGCACAAAAGTGCCGGTTGACCCCGCGTCTGTCGAGTCGATATAACGGTGCATGTTGCATTGCAGCATGGCGGGGCCGGAAAATTCGGGCCGCTGGATCGGCCCGGGCGCCGCGGTCTGCCCCGGATCGGAGCGATGCGGCTGAGCAGACCGGAGCGGCAACCCGGTGCCGGGGCCGATCTGGACCGGCATCCGAATGAGCGCAAGGAGATGAACCATGGCGATCCGTGCCAGAACCCCGAAGGTCGCAGCAGCCGTGGCGCCAGCCACGGAAGCGGCCGAAACGATCCAGACCAATGCGCAGGCGGCCCCGGACACGGCCGTAAAGAATGTGGAGCAGGCCATGGCCTATGCGAAGGAACAGGTGGATAAGATGGGCAAGCAGGTTTTTCAGGCTTATGACGATGTCGCCGGCCAGTACAAGGCGAACGTGGACGCGCTGATGCAGTCCAGCACCGTCGTGGCCAAGGGTTTCGAGACCCTGTCCAGGGCCATGATGGCCTATACCCAGGCCCAGTACGAGCAGGGCGTCACCGCCGCCAAGGCCATGATGGCCGTGAAGACGATGCGCGAGCTGGTCGATCTGCAGACCGAATATGCCCGCACCAGCTTCGACGCCATGGTCGCGGAGGCCACCAAGGTCTCCGAAATCTCCGTGAAGGTGGCGAGCGAGGCGGTCGAGCCGATCTCCGCGCGCATCAACGCGACGGTTGAGAAGCTTGCGAAGCCGGGCCTCGCAGCCTGATCTCGCATCCGCGGAAGCGGCGGCGGCAGGACCCGGACGGGGCCGCCGCCTGTCGCCTGCGGTGGGCCAAGGGTCCGGTGGTTCGCTCCGCCGGACCCTTTTCTGTTTCGCCGGAAGCGGAAATAGGGCTAGCTGTTCGCGGATGGGCTAAGCCGCCGGGGACAGGACTCTGCCGGTGCGACGCTGGTCCTGCCGGAACCGCGGCGGGGGTGGGGCCATTGGAAAGCGGTGGGGAAAGCGGATGAACCTAAATGTCGCCCCTTCCAACCTGCGCCCCCGATTTCATATGATTGAGCGTAGGATGACCTTGAGTGACGACGATACCTGAAGCCATGGCCGATCAGGACAAGACTGGAGACGGGGGTACGGGAACCGGCGTGGTCGTCAAGGCCAAGCCGAAGACCAAGAAGCCTTCGATGTACAAAGTCTTGATGTTGAATGACGACTACACGCCGATGGAGTTTGTCGTCCACGTGTTGGAGCGTTTTTTCAACAAGAACCGCGAAGAGGCCACCCGCATCATGTTGCATGTGCACAGGCGCGGGGTTGGTGTCTGCGGGGTCTTCACCTACGAGGTGGCGGAGACGAAAGTGACGCAGGTCATGGACTTCGCCCGCCAGCACCAGCACCCTCTGCAGTGTACTCTTGAGAAGGATTAGCCCGGCATGCTCTCGCGTAACCTCGAGCAGACGCTCCACCGAGCCCTGGCCTTCGCCAACGAGCGCCGCCACGAGTACGCTACCCTCGAACACCTCCTGCTTGCCTTGACCGAAGACCAGGACGCCGTGGCGGTCCTGCGTGCTTGCGGGGTGGAAATTCAGAAGCTCCGCACGGAGCTTGTCGAGTACCTCGACAACGAACTGACAAACCTGATCACCAACCGGCCCGACGACGCCAAACCGACTGCAGGCTTCCAGCGCGTCCTGCAGCGGGCGGCGATCCACGTCCAAAGTTCGGGCCGTGAAGAGGTGACGGGAGCCAATGTGCTGGTTGCCCTGTTCTCCGAACGCGAGAGCCACGCAGTCTATTTCCTGCAGGAGCAGGAGATGACCCGGTTCGACGCGGTGAACTACATCTCTCACGGCATCGCCAAGGCGCCCGGCCGCACTGAAACAAAGCGTGTCTCCGGAGCTGACGACGACGCCCAGGCGGAGAAGGTCGTGAAAAAAGGCACTGAGGCCCTCGAAGCGTACTGCGTCAACCTCAACAAGAAGGCGGCCAGCGGCAAGATCGACCCGCTGATCGGCCGGGAGCAGGAGGTCGAACGGACCATCCAGATCCTGTGCCGCCGCTCCAAGAACAACCCGCTCTATGTGGGTGACCCCGGCGTCGGCAAGACCGCCATCGCGGAAGGCCTCGCCCGCCGCATCGTCCACGGCGAGGTGCCGGAGGTGCTGAAGGACAGCACCATCTTCGCCCTCGACATGGGTGCGCTGCTGGCCGGCACCCGCTACCGCGGCGACTTCGAGGAGAGGCTGAAGTCCGTCGTCTCCGAACTGGAGGCGCTGGAAGGTTCGATACTCTTCATCGACGAAATCCACACGGTGATCGGCGCCGGCGCCACCAGCGGCGGAGCCATGGATGCGTCCAACCTGCTGAAGCCGGCCCTGGCCTCGGGCTCGCTGCGCTGCGTCGGCTCCACGACGTACAAGGAGTACCGGAACTACTTCGAGAAGGACCGGGCCCTGGTGCGCCGCTTCCAGAAGATCGACGTCAACGAGCCGACAATCGATGACGCGATCAAGATCCTGGAAGGCATCAAGACTTACTACGAGCAGTATCACAAGGTCCGCTACACCAAGGACGCCATCAAGTCGGCGGTGGAGCTGTCGGCCAAGTACATCGGGGACCGAAAGCTGCCCGACAAGGCGATCGATGTGATCGACGAGGTCGGCGCCGCCCAGGCCCTGCTGCCGGACAGCAAGCGGAAGAAGACCATCGCCCAGAAGGACGTGGAGGCGGTGATCGCCAAGATCGCCCGCATCCCGCCCAAATCCGTCAGCCGTGACGACAAGGAAGTGCTGCAGAACCTGGAACGCGACCTGAAGACCATGGTCTTCGGCCAGGACCAGGCCATCGACGCCCTTGTCTCCGCCATCAAGCTGGCCCGTGCCGGCCTGCGCGATGCGGAGAAGCCGATCGGCAACTATCTGTTCTCCGGCCCGACCGGCGTCGGCAAGACCGAGGTGGCCAAGCAACTCGCCCGCACGCTGGGGATCGAGCTGACCCGCTTCGACATGTCGGAATACATGGAGCGGCACACGGTCAGCCGCCTGATCGGCGCCCCTCCGGGCTATGTCGGGTTCGACCAGGGCGGTCTGCTGACCGACGCTGTGGACCAGCACCCGCACTGCGTCCTGCTGCTGGATGAGATCGAGAAGGCCCATCCGGACCTTTACAACATCCTGCTGCAGGTCATGGATCACGGGAAGCTGACCGACCACAACGGCAAGACGGTGGATTTCCGCAACGTCATCCTGATCATGACCACCAATGCCGGCGCTGCCGACATGGCCAAGGCCGCCATCGGCTTCGGCCGGGAGGTCCGGATCGGCGAGGATGAGGAGGCGATCAAGAAGATGTTCACGCCGGAATTCCGCAACCGGCTGGACGCCATCGTGCCCTTCGCCGGTCTGAAGGAAGAGACGGTGGCCCGCGTCGTGGACAAGTTCGTGATGGAGCTGGAAGCCCAGCTCAGCGACCGCGGCGTGACCATTGAGCTGTCCGACGAGGCCCGCGAGTGGCTGGCCAAGAAGGGCTACGACCCGATCATGGGCGCCCGTCCGCTGGCCCGCACCATCCAGGAGCATGTCAAGAAGCCCCTGGCGGAGGAACTGCTGTTCGGCCGTCTCACCAAGGGCGGTGCGGTCACGGTGGTGGTCAAGGACAACCACCTGGACTTCACCTACGCGGAGCCGAAGGGCGGCCGCGAGGACGAGAAGGTGCCGGAGATGGTGGAGTAATCTCCGCCGTCACCGGATGGAGAAAAGCCCTGGGAGCGATCCCGGGGCTTTTTTCTTTAGGCGGTCGGTTGCTGGATCAGCGCTACGCTGTGCGGGCGAGCCGATCCTACTCCGCGGGCACTGCGACCGGCATCCGCCCCAGCACCCGCCGGGCGATGAGGAATGCCGCTCCCAGGCTCGCCGCGCCGAACAGGAAGGGGATGCCGGGCAAGGGCAGGGCGGCGGCCGGTCCGGTGAAGCCGGCGAAGAGGCCGGCGCCGATCATGGGCGCTGCGATGAAGGTCAGGTTGTTCAGGCTGGTGATCGCCCCCTGGACGGCGCCCTGCCGGCCCGGGTCGACCGAACGCGTGATAAGCCCCTGCATGGTGGGAGAGGCGACCCCGCCCAGCGTATGCATCAGAATAGCCGCGCAGAAGACGACTCCTGCGGGAGCCAGCCCGTAGGCCACATAGGCCAGCAGCATCGTCCCGATGCCGCCCAGAATGGTTCTCCGGTCCCCCAGCCGCTTGACGATGGGGGATAGCAGCGCGCCCTGCACCAGGGCGGTGGCGAAGCCGACCAGCGTCAGGCTTAGCCCGTTCTCCAAGGGCGACCAACCGAAACGTTCCGCGGTGGAAAGTACCCAGACCGATTGGAGCACGCCGAAGGCCAGCATCAAGCAGACCAAGGTGCCGGCCAGCCCCATTACCGTCGGGTTCTCCCGTAGGGCCAGCAAGGATGCGGCCGGGTTCGCCTGGCTCCAGCGGAATGGCCGCCGATGCTCCGCCGGCAGACTTTCGGGCAGGACCAGGAAGCCGTAGATGAAGCTCAGGCCCGCCAGCCCGGCCGCGACCATGAAGGGAAGGCGGAGGTCGATCCCGCCCAGGACTCCGCCGATGATCGGCCCCAGGACGAAGCCCAGCCCCAAGGCCGCGCCCAGCAGACCGAAGCCGCGGGCCCGATGCTCCGGCGGGGTGATGTCGGCGATATAGGCATTCGCCACGGGAAAGCTTGCTGCGGTGACGCCGCACAGCATCCGGCCGACCAGCAGCCACCACACGGTGGGCGCGAAGACCACGACCAGATGGTCCAATGCCGCCCCGAAGGCGGAGGCCAGCAGAATCGTCCGCCTGCCGAACCGGTCGCTCAACGCCCCCAGGATCGGCGCGAACACGAACTGCATGAAGGCGAAGCCCGCCATCAACAGCCCGGTCCACCGGGCTGCCAGATCGGCGCTTCCTTCGGTCATCTGCCGGATGATCTCCGGCAGCACGGGAATGGCGATCCCGAAGGCCAGCACATCGAGGAAGATCGTGACCAGGATAAAAGGAACAGCGGCGGAGCGCGAACCGGGCAACGGCATCTGAACAGGACCAGGAAGGATGGGACGGTGCCGGGCGGCGCTCCGCGCGCGGACGATGCACCAGACTGTCAGCTTTTGGAAGCAGGAGCCTGCAACCTGCGTCCGACCACTTCCGCGAGGGTGCAGCGGGGGTTATACACTTCCTGGAAGGTAATCCGATATCTCCGCGGGCCGACGTGAAACGCACCTATACGAAAACAGAAGTCCAGGCCCTGATCGCGGCGCTTGAACGCCAAGCCCGGGATGCGGTGGCGCTCGCGAAACTTGCGGAAGAGGAAGCGGCCAAGGACAGCTTCAAGGTCTATAACGAGTTCCGGAGCAAGGTCGGGGAGTTCCGGGCGCTCTGCATCCTGATCGAGGGGCGCTTCAAGGTCATCGATACGGCTTGGGTCAACGAGCTTCGGGAGGAATATGCCCGGCTGGACATGCTGATGCTTGGCGTGCTCGTGCGGGCCAGCATGCGCTTCTTCTTTGTTCTTTCGGCCAAGACGACGCTGCCCATGGGAGCCCGCGAAATCTTCGTGCAGGAGCTGCGCATCCTCTACGAGGCGGCGGAGAAGCTGAAACGCCCCGAATATGCCGACAAGCTGGGCGACAAGCTCAAAGCGGATCTGGAGACGGCGGAGATGATCCTGGAGGAGATCATCCACAAAGCGCCCGCACTCCTGAGCTTCGGGAATTAGGACAGTCCGGCTCCGCGGTCGGAGCTTAATCACCGCGATCATGTTGCCGCTGGCAGGCCTATCCACAGAGTCGGGACCCGCGCCAGCAAATGCCGCTTCTGATCCGGTTGTTCAGCATCGTCGCTCTCCTCATCTGCATGACCGGGCCGGCAGCGGCCCTCTGGGACGAGGAATGGAGCAAAGAGCGCAAGGCGTTCCATCTCAATGTCGGCGCCGGTGCTTCCGTTCTCGCCTGGGGCGCTTTCGCCTGGGACTGGGGCTCCGGTGGTCCGCGTTTTCAGGATGAGGGCTGGTTCAGCCGCACGACGACGGAGGGTGGCGCCGACAAGCTCGGCCATGGGTGGAGCGGCTATGCCCTCGGCCATCTCTTTTCCCGCCAGTACGAGCAGTGGGGATTTACGCAAAGGGAGGCGGCCCGGTATGGGGCATTCTCCTCCATCGGCATCATGGGGCTGGTGGAGCTGGGCGACTCCATCAGCGACGATTACGGCTTCTCATATCAGGACATGCTGTTCAACGTCGCCGGGGCGGCCCTTGGCTACGTCCTCTGGGACTATCCGGACCTGGCGCGGAAAATCGATTTTCGGGCCGAGTACGACCCGTTCCGCGGCGGTCCGTTCCAGACCGACGTGTTCACGGATTATGAGCGGCTGAAATATCTGCTGGCCATCAAGGCGGAGGGCTTCGACGCGATCCAGAACCCGGCGCTGCGCAGCCTAGAACTGCATCTCGGCTTCTATGCCCGCGGGTATCGGGATTACGACCAGTTCCAACCCGAGCAGGATGAGCGGCGGCGGCACGTCTATGTCGGGATCGGCCTGAATGTTACCCGGCTTCTGGGGGCGAGGGCGGATGTCGGCAGGGTCTTCAACTACATCCAGGTGCCCTATACCTACGTGTCGCACGGCTGGAACGTCGACCGTTGAGAGGCTTGGCAGCCACCGGGCGCATGTGCACCGCTCCTCTGGCCTGGGGCGGAGGCATGTTCTATGGTCGCCCCGGTGATTGCACCGTTCCTGAACGACTTGAGACCCGCCTTATGACCGACGATCTCGCCTTCCTTCGCCGCTCGGCGGAACTGTCCCGGCATGGAATGCTGACCGGCGCCGGGGGGCCATTCGGGGCGGTGATCGTGCTGGACGGGAAGGTGGTGGGGGAAGGGTGGAACCAGGTCACCTCCACCAACGATCCCACCGCCCATGCCGAGGTGGTGGCGATCCGCAAGGCCTGCGCGGAGCTTGGCCGGTTCGATCTTCGCGGAGGCGTGATCTATGCGAGCTGCGAACCCTGCCCCATGTGCCTCGCCGCCATCCATTGGGCGCGGCTGGACCGGATCGTCTTCGCCAACAGCCGGGACGAGGCGGCCTCCATCGGGTTTGACGATGCTCTGATCTATGGCCAGATTCCTCTGGCTCCGGAAGATCGTGATCTGCCCTGCAAGCACGTCCCCCTGCGGGAGGCGCTGGACGTGTTCAAGGAGTGGACGGCGAAGGCGGACCGGGTTCCTTACTGACCGGAGGAGCTCAACTCTCCCCGTCCTTGCGGTAGGGGCTCTCCTCCGCCAGCAGCGCGATCTCCTCCTCCATCTCCTCACGCTCACGATCCAGGAAGTCGGCCACGGCCGTCCGGAAGCTCGCATTGGGTATCCAGTGGGCGCTGTAGGTCGGCACCGGCAGGTAGCCGCGCTGGATTTTATGCTGCCCCTGCGCCCCGGCCTCCACCCGCGCCAGCCCACGCTCAATGGCGAACTCGATTGCCCGATAATAGCAGGCCTCGAAATGCAGGTAGGGATAGTCGCCCCTGCTGCCCCAGTTGCGGCCATAGAGCGTATCGCCGCCCAGCAGGTTTAATGCGCCCGCCACCCAGCGCCCATTGTCGCGCGCCATGACCAACACGACCTGATCCGCCATTTCGGCCCCCAGAAGATGGAAGAACTCGTGGGTCAGATAGGGGGAGCCCCATTTACGGTCGCTGGTATCGATGTAGAAGCGGTAGAAGACATCCCAGTGCTCCGGCTTCAGCTCGGCGCCGGTCAGGGTCAGCAGCTCCAGCCCGCTTTCGGCCACCGTCCGCCGCTCCTTCTTCACGGCCTTGCGTTTGCGCGATGAGAAGGTGGCCAGGAAATCGTCGAAGCTGCCATAGCCCCGGTTTTCCCAGTGGAACTGGACGCCGGTGCGCTGTAGCCAGCCGGCCTTTCCGAAGGCGTCGAATTCCGCCTTGGTGGGGAAGGTCACATGGGCGGAGGAGAGGCGGTTGTCGCCCGTGATCTTGGCCAGCGCGGCCATCATCAACTCAAGCGTTCCCTCCGGCGCGCCGGCGCTCAGCAGCAGACGGCGGCCGGTCACCGGCGTGAAGGGAACTGAGAGCTGGAGCTTGGGGTAGTAACGACCGCCGGCCTGCTGCCATGCATTGGCCCAGCCATGGTCGAAGACATATTCCCCGTAGGAATGGGACTTCAGATAGAGCGGCGCGCAGGCCACCAGCCGTCCATTGCCGTCCCGCACCGCCATATGGTGGGGAGACCAGCCGGTGCCGTCGCCAACGGACCCGCTTTCTTCAAGAATGCGTAGGAAGCTGTGGCTGGTGAAGGGCGCGCCGGGGCCGTTGCAGGCATCCCATTCCGCCGCCGGTATGCTGGCGATGCTGGTTTCCAGCCGGATGGAAAGGCGTGCGTCCTGATCTGATCCGTCGGGCATACTGGCTCCGCGGCTTCGGGCGGGTCAGGTGCCATGTAGCACACCCGACCCGCTGGGCAAGCTTCGCAGGCGCAGCGCGGATTGTCACGCCACTTCGAGGATCGCCTCCACCTCGACCGCCACGCCGAGCGGCAGGCTGGCCGCGGAAACGGCGGAGCGGGCGTGGCGGCCGGCATCGCCGAAGACTTGGCTCATCAGCTCCGAAGCGCCGTTGATCACCTTGGGCTGGTCGGTGAAGTCGGGCGTGGAGTTCACGAAGCCCACCAGCTTCACCACGCGGACGACCCGGTCCAGATCGCCGTCCAGGGCCGCTTTGGCCTGGGCGATGATGTTGATGGCGCAGGTCTTCGCGGCCTCGTAGCCCTGCTCCACGCCGTAATCGGCGCCCAGCTTGGCCTTGTGCTTGACCTCTCCATTCACCAGCGGGATTTGGCCGGAGATGAAGAGCTGGTTGCCCGTGCGCACGAAGGGCACATAGGCGGCGACCGGGGCGGCGGCCTGCGGCAGCTCGATCCCCAGTTCCTTCAGTCGTGCGTCGATACGTCCGGCCATGGTTTCCTCCTGTTGTTCCGGTCTGGATGGTGGGCGTCGGATGCGCCCGCCTTCTGGTCAGTTGTCCGATACGGGTTTCGCGCGGTACAGGCGCAGCACCGCCTCATGCCCGCGGGAATAGTTGAAGCCGCTCATGGTCTCAAGCAGTTCCGCCTCGGCTCCGAGGGTCTGTAGCGCCTGCTCGAAATCAGCTTGGTCGCGGCCCTCCACCAGCCCCAGGGCGCAGGCGGGGTCGGCGGCCAGATGCTCCGCCACCATGCCGGGACCGCCCAGCTTCGTAGCGGTGCCGACCAGGAACACCATGCTGGGCTCCGTATAACCGGAAGCCGCCAGCAGCATGCCGGGGCATGGGGCATGGCTGTCCACGGCCTGTTTCACCGTGCGGCTCAGCCACATCGGTTCCAGCCGGGGCAGCACGATGCCATGCACGGTGCCGTAGGTCAGGGCGGCCCCGATCACCAGCCCGGCCATCAGGCGGTTCGGCTCCCGCATCCTCTCCAGCACCACGGCGGCGATGCCGGTGGCCAGGATCAGCACCCCGCCCAGAACGGCGAAGGGCTGCACCTGCCGGGTGAGTTGATAGGGGAAGCCAACGATAACGCCGGCAAAGGCGATGGTGACCAGCAGGAAGAAGGCGGCTGCCAGCCAGAAGCCGATGCCGCGCCGGGCCTGCATCGCCTCGAACCGCTCCAGCGCCGCGGCCACGGTCAGCAGGGCGATGGCGGGGAAGACGATGACGGTGTAGTGGGGCAGCTTGGTGACCACGATCTCGAAAATCACCCAGCTCGGCACGATCCAGGCCAGGCAGAAACGCACCGCCGCGTCCCCCCGGTTCCGCCACACCCAGGGCAGCGCCAGCACCGCGGCCAGGGAGAAGGGCCAGAATGTCAGCCAGAAGGTCAGCAGGTAGTATCCCGGCGGGCCGCCATGGTTCTCCTGCTCCGCATGGGCCTTGCCCAGGAACTCGTGCCCGATGGCGTAGCTGAAGAACGCGCCCTCGGTCTTCAGCCCGATGGCGACCAGCCAGGGCAGCACGATGGCGAGCAGGACCGGCACGCCGATGCCGAAGCGGAGGTCGCGGACCCAGCGGATGTCCCGGTCCATGGCCCAGAGGGCCAGGATGGCGCCAGCAACCGGCATCAGGATCACCGGCCCCTTCACCAGGATGCCCAGCCCTATCGCCGCCCAGAAGGCGAGCGCCAGCGGAAGCGGTGTCTTCCCCGGCTTCGCCGCATCCAGATAGATCCGGGCCAGTGCGCCCTGCGCCGCCACGACCGTGGCCAGCAACACGGCATCGGTCTTGGCCATCCGGGCTTCCACGCCCAGGATCACCGTCACGGCCATGATCAGGCCGGCCGCCGCGCCCACCGTGGCCCCGAACAGCCGCGCACCGGCCCAGGCGGTCAACAGCACCGCGGCCACCGCGCCGAACAGGGAGGGCAGCCGGTACATCCAGATCGGCCCGTGGGTGTCGCCGCCGGTCAGCAGGGAAACGGCGCCGGCCTGCATCCAGTAGATGCCGACCGGCTTCTTGTGGCGGGCCTCGTCCTGATAGCGGATATCGACATAGTCGCCGGTCTCCAGCATCTGATGACTGGCCTGGGCGTAGCGGCTCTCATCCCGGTCGAAGGGCGGGATGGTGAAGAAGCCGGGCAGGAACGCCACCAGACTGACGACCAGAAGCAGGGCGAAGTGGACCGGCCGCAGCACGGTCAGGCGGGCAGGCGGGCGGCTCATTCCGTGACGATCTCCCGCACGGATTCGGTCCGCGCATCGACGCAGCCGAGCCGCCGCTTCTCCCGCCGGATCAGGACGATGTTGCGGGAATAGACCACAAGCGCCGGAAGCTGGCCGAAGATGATGACGATGTCCGGCCGCAGCACGCCATAGACCACCAGCATCAGCCCGCCGGCCAGGCTGAAATACCAGAAGGTTTCCGGCACCACGCTGCGCTTCGCCCGCTCGCTGCTGACCCACTGGATCACGAAGCGCATCATGAACATGGTCTGGGCGGCCAAGCCGAACACGACCAGCCAACCCTTGTCGGCGACGGCCGCAGCCCACCAGGCTTCGATATGGGTCCAGATCATCGGGCTTCTCCAGCAACGGACCCGTTCCGGTCCTGATGCTCCACTTCAGTGACGGCGGGCGGCAGGGTCGTGCGCCGCAGCAGCCACATGACGCCATACAGGTCGAACAGGCCGGTCATGGCGCGGCCGAGATTGGTGTACTTGCTCTGCCCCGCGCGCCGGGCGCGGTCATTGATCGGCACGTTCACATAATGCAGTCCGCGGCTGCGGACCAGGGCCGGGAAGAAACGGTGCATGCTGTCGAAGAAGGGAAGCGCCAGGAACACGTCCCGGCGGATCGCCTTCAGTCCGCAGGCCGTGTCCGGGCAGGCATCATGCAGCAGGGCGCGCCGGATGCCGTTGCCGGCCCTGCTGGCCAGCCGCTTGGCCAGAGTATCGTCGCGCTTGCGCCGGTTCCCGGCCGCCAGAACCGTGCGCGGGTCGGCGCCGACGGCTTGCAGCAGGGCGGGGATGTCGCGCGGATCGTTCTGCCCGTCGCCATCCATGGTGACGATCCAATCGCCCTTCGCCGCCTTCACCCCGGTCAGCAGGGCGGCACTCTTGCCGGATCGGCGGGCATGGCGGACCAGACGCAGCCGGGGAAAACGGCCCGTCGCTTCGGCCAGCCGGTCGCAGGTCGCGTCGGTGGAGCCGTCATCGACGAAGACGACCTCGTAATCCCCGTCGCCAAGGACACCGAACAGCTCCTCGGTCAGCGGCAGGATGTTGTCCTGCTCGTTCAGGACCGGGATGACGATCGAATAATGCAACAAATCTGTCCTCAGGCATGAAGGTCCGGCCGCGGGCCGCCTCCGCGCGCGCACTTATCCTGAAAGCGCATGCTCTGCGCCAGTGACGGTTTCGAAACCGCCCGGCTCCCTGGACGCATGACAGGGGCGGGGAACGGCTCAGGTGGCCACGTCCCCGCTCTGCACCAGGGTGACGCCGGCCGCATTCAGCCGGTCCAGCGCCGCGGCCAGGGAGCCGCCCTGGTCGATGGCGCGGCAGCCATCCATCACCATCACGGCCTCGAACCCGTTCCGCACGGCGTCCTCCGCCGACCAGGCGACGCAGTAGTCGGTGGCGAGACCGGCGAAGAAGATCCGTCGGGTTCCGCGTTCCCGCAGATAGCCGGCAAGTCCCGTGGTGGTCTGCCGGTCATTTTCGCGGAAGGCGGAATAGCTGTCTATCTCGGCCCGGAAGCCCTTGCGGATGACCAGATGGGCGCGGCCGGTGTCCAGGCCGGGATGGAACCCGGCGCCCTCCGTCCCCTGGATGCAGTGGTCGGGCCACAGCACCTGCGTCCCGTAGCTGAGTTCGGTGGTCTGGAACGGGGCCTTGCCGGGATGGGCGCTGGCGAAGCTGTGATGGCCGGGCGTGTGCCAGTCCTGGGTCAGAACCACGATGGGGAACAGGCCGGCCAGCCTGTTGGCCACGGGCACTACCTCGTCCCCCTCCGCCACGGCCAGCGCGCCGCCGGGGCAGAAGTCATTCTGGATGTCCACCAGCACCAGGGCGTCGCCGGATTGTGCTTGGATGCGGGGCATGGCTGGGGCTCTCCATCGGTCAGGACGGGCCCACCATGGCGCAGCTCGCGCGGAATCGGAAGGCTAGAGCACCAGCAGCGCCGCCTGGGTGCGGTTGCGGACCTTCAGCACCTTCATCAGCGCCTTGACGTGGTTCTTGACCGTTCCCTCGGACATGCCGAGTTCCAGGGCGATGTCGCGGTTGGAATAGCCCCGCCGGATGCAGTCTAGCACCTCCGCCTGCCGCCGGGTCAGGCCGGCCCGCGCCGCTTCCCTGCCATCGGCCCGGTTCTCGTTCGCACCATTGATCGCAACCGCGCCGGCGGGGGGCTGCTGCCAGGGGAAGTCTGGCACGAAGACGCCGCCAGCCCAGATGGTCTCCAGCGCCGCCTGCAGCACGTTGGACCCGCTCGCCTTCGGGATGAAGCCGCGTGCGCCGTTGCGCAGCGCCTCCGCCACCGTGTGCTGGTCCGTGCGGCCGCTGACCGCGACCAGAGTATAGTTCGGGGCGCGGCGGCGGAGTTCCGCGAACACGGAATTGCCGGGCGAGCCCGGCATGTGCGGGTCGAGCAGGACCATGCCCGTCCCCTCATTCTCCAATCTGGCGAAGAGTTCGGAACAGGTAGGGACGGAAGAAACCTGGGCGCTCCCGCCGACCAGGTCCCTCAGGATCAGGACCAGCCCCTCGCGCATCAGTGCGTGGTGGTCCGCGACTAGGATGCTAGGCATGCGATTGTGTGTCTCTTCGCTGGTTAGGGAGAGACTATGTCGCAAGCAAGCAATGCGTCAATGGAACCAATGTCGAGGTTCGATGAGTCTCTTGGGAGGGAGGCGGCACCCAAAAGGCCGGGGAAAAGTTAACCTATTAACACCGAATGAATGGGCGCGGCGAAGTCTGCGAATGCAGTTGAAAACGGAAAGAATATGTCTGTCGGCGGCATTGTTAACTACAAGGTGCCGCCCTGAAATCGTGAATTCATGCCCGGATCGTTCCATTCACCGCGGCAGCGGCTTGCGCATGACCCACTGGTTCAGCGGGATGCGCCGCACCTGGCCGGTAGGGCTGCGATAGCTGTATTCGCCATCCGCATTGCCGGAGGTGCGATAGCCCAGCCGCTCATAGAAGCGCTTGGCCCCCGGATTCGAACGTTCCACGGTCAGGGCGAGTTCGTCATAGCGGCGGCCGCGGACGATTTCCTCCGCCGCCAGCATCAGCTTCTCGCCGATGCCCTGATTGCGAAGCGGCGGCAGAACCCTCACGGCCCAGAGGGATGCGCTGATCTTTCCCTCTTCGGTACGCGGGGTGGGGCGGAAATCTATCCAGACCTGACCGATCGGGAAGCCTTCCAGATCGGCCAGCAGCATGACCAGCTCGCCAAGGCGCTGCCGCTCAAAGGCGGCGCGGATGATTTCCCGGTGTTCGCTGAACTGCCCCCACCATTCCAGCGCTTCCAGATCGTCCCGCCGACAGCGTCGGAACTCGATCTTCAGGTTCAGGCGGAATCCCTGGAGCCGGTCGATCTCGGACCCGTCCGGAGTCATCAGCCGCTGGACCCGGTCGGGGCTACCCTGTTCGTCCGCCGCAGTATTCCGCCTTGCCATCCGATCGCTGCCCATACCGCTCCGCCCTTGTGATCCGGTCTTTCGACGCCGGGTCAACTGGCGGGGGCCGGGCCGGGTTCCGGCGGGCAGAGCTGGAGTTCAGGGCAGGTCCAGGTGCTCCACCTCCCGCCCACGCCCGACCTCGCGGAAGAAGCGCGCCTTCTGCGGCTCGGCCTTCGCGGCGCGGGCATAATGGTCGCGTGCCGCGGCAACCATTTTTCCGTCAAGGCCCAGCTTCTGGTCGCCGATTTCCAGGATGCGGAGGTTGGGCCAGGTCTGCGGACGGATACGCACGACTTCCGCCAATGCCTCCGCCGGATCGCGGTCCGGCCGGGACTGGGCCAGGATCAGCGCCATGCTGGCGGTGGAGCGCGAAACACCCATGTGGCAATGGACCAGCAGGTGGGCGCCCGGGCTTTCCGCCAGGAGTTCCTGACCGAACGCGAGAACCGCATCCACATGCTGCGGCTCCGGCAGGGTCTTGCCGGGGATCGGGTCGATGATGTCGTCAAACCGCAGATCCAGGCGGACATGCTCCCCGAAGCTGCCGAAGGCAGGCGGCGGCGGCAGGCCGGGGTCCAGAATGGACAGCACATGGCTGACGCCGACATCGCAATGGCCGGGCAGCTCGTCAATGCCGCAGACGGTGATACGGAAGGGCGCGAATCCGGTTTCGCTCACGGGGATGCTCTCCTGGTGGTGGATGGGCGGATCATGTGGGCATGAAGATAGCCGGCCCGGTCCCGGCCGCCACCCGGAACCCGTCCGGAGGCGCGCTGGAAGGGCGACAAGGTCTCACTCGGTCGATGCTTCCTCACTGCCGCGCGGGGGAAGCCGCTGGATATCCTGCACGGGAATGCGCAGCCCGTCGGCAAGGATGCGGCCGCCGCGGCTACACAGCCGGCCGGCGATATCCGGCACGATCCCGATGCGGGAGGAGCTGCGCAGCCCGGCGGATTCGGCGATGGTTCCCAGCTCGACGAGATAGCGGTCGCGGGCGCCGACCCGGAGTTCCACGGTGCGGTCGCCGGCTACGGTCCAGCCGTTGATCCGGTCCACATCGACGCAGACCCGCCGACCCTCATCCGGCTCTTCCGGCGCCTGCGCCAGTCCGGCGGCAGGCAGGGTGAGCAGGGCGATCAGGGCAGCGGCGGGCAGCAGGAGGGCAGGATGGTGGCGCATGGCGGCCTCCGAATGGCGGAACGGGACCGGAGATCGGCACCGGCACTTCCGCCAACATGCACCGGCAGCATGGCGTTTCAATGACGGACAGAGAAGTGCCCAGGTCCGGAAACGACGAAGGGCCGCTGGAAGACCAGCGGCCCTTCTGTGCCGAAGCTTTTTGGTCGGGGCGAGAGGATTCGAACCTCCGGCCTCTGCCTCCCGAAAGCAGCGCTCTACCAGGCTGAGCTACACCCCGTCAGGCTTCGGCCCCGGCCCGGCAGTGGCTGCCGTGCGGGGTGGGCGGCTATATAGCGCCCTCCAGCGGACACTGCAAGCAGTCTGTAGCGTCCATTCGGGCGGAGATGCATTTTTCTCAGAAGTCGCGGTTCACGACGAAGTCGATCACGTCCAGCAGGGCGCGCTTGACCGGCGAGGAGGCGAACAGGCCCAGGCTGTCGCGGGCAACGGCGCCATAGTGGCGCGCCCGCTCCACGCTGTCGCGCAGGGCGTTGTGCCGGTTCATGATCTCGATGGCCCGCTCCAGGTCGCCCTCCTGCTGGTCCATCTCCTCCATGGTCCGACGCCAGAAGGTCCGCTCCTCCTCATCGCCGCGGCGGAAGGCCAGCACGACGGGCAGGGTGATCTTGCCCTCGCGGAAATCGTCGCCGATGGTCTTGCCCAGACGGGCCTGAACGGCGGAATAGTCCAGCACGTCATCCACGAGCTGGAAGGCGATGCCGAGATTAAGGCCATAGGCGCGCAGCGCCTCCTCCTCCGCATGGGGGCGCTCGGCCACCACGGCGCCGATGCGGCAGGCGGCAGCGAACAGCTCCGCCGTCTTGGCGCGGATGACCTCCAGATAGGCCTCCTCGCTCGTCTCCGTATCGTTGGTCGTGGTGAGCTGCAGCACCTCCCCCTCGGAGATCACCGCCGAGGCGTTGGACAGGATGCGCAGCACGTCCAGCGAGCCGTCCTCCACCATCACCTGGAAGGCGCGGGCGAACAGGAAGTCGCCGACCAGAACGCTGGCCTTGTTGCCGAACACGGCATTGGCGCTGGCGCGGCCGCGGCGCAGGTCGCTTTCATCCACGACATCGTCATGCAGCAGGGTGGCGGTGTGGATGAATTCCACACAGGCCGCCAGCGGCTTTTGCCGGTCGCCCTTGTAGCCGCAGAGCTGGGCCGCGGCGAGGGTCAGGATCGGCCGCAGGCGCTTGCCGCCGCCCGCCACGATGTAGCCGGCAAGCTGGGGAATCAGTTCCACCGGCGAATGCATGCGGGAGATGATGACGTCGTTGACCGCCTTCAGCTCGTCGGCGACCAGCGCCGCCAGCGCGTCCAGGGGATCGTCACCGGATTTGCGGCGTTTGGTATCCAGGTTGGTCACAACGGCCACGTGCGGGCACTCCTGCAGAACGGCGACAGACATCCAGGCGCGGGACTTGCCGGCTTGACCGGCCGGCACCCGTCCGCGAGCATAGCCGCGGTCCCCCGGCGGTCAAGTCTTCGGCCTCTCATGGGGGGCGCCGCATGGCTCCCATGCCGGGAACCGGCCGCCGGAAAAGCGCGTCGGTGATGCTACGGTCGAGATAGGAACGGAACCGGACATGGACGATGCGGCATGAAGGCGCTGATGCGCAGCAACAATCTGGTGGAACTGTCCTTTTGCCGCGCGCTGCTGGCCGATGCCGGGATCGCGACGGTGCTGCTGGATGAGCACACATCCGTCCTCGAGGGCTCCATTGGCGCGATTCCCCGGCGTCTGATGGTGGATGAGGAGGATTGGGAGCAGGCCCGCGACATTCTTGCAGATGCGGATATCCGGGCGGCGGACTGATGCGGGAACCAGCCGTGGAGCCCATGGAAGTGACGGAAGATTCGCTGCTGGGCGGCAGGGTACGGCTGCTGCAGCCGCGCCACGGCTACCGCGTGGCGGTGGACCCGGTTCTTCTGGCGGCGGCCGTTCCCGCAAGGGCGGGGGAAAGCGTGCTGGACCTCGGCTGCGGCGTCGGGGCGGCAGCCCTGTGCCTGGCTACGCGGGTGCCCGGCGTGCGGGTGGAGGGGCTGGAGCTTCAACCGCTGAACGCGGAACTGGCGGTGCGCAACATCGGGCTGAACGGCCTTGCGGAGCGCGTCGCAGTCCACCAGGGGGACCTGTCGGTTCCACCGGCCGGGCTGGCCGCACGCCGGTTCGACCGCATCATGATGAACCCGCCGTTCCACCCCGCCGGCCGCCACACTCGCTCCCCCTTCGCCCACAAGGCGGTCAGCCATGGGGAAGGGGCGGCCGGGCTGGCGGATTGGGTGCAGGCGGCACTGCGCCTGCTGAGTGCGCGGGGAACGCTGACCATCATCCACAGCGCGGAACGGCTGGACAGGGTGGTGGCATTGCTGGAAGGCCGATTCGGCGGAATCAGCATCCTGCCTCTCTGGCCGCGCGCCGGGGAGCCGGCCCGCAGGATCATCGTCCATGCCCGCCGGAATGTAAGAAGCCCGTCCGTTCTGCTGCCCGGCCTGATTCTGCATGCGGAGGGCCAGCGCTATTCGGCGCAGGCGGAGGCGGTGCTGCGCGACGGCGCGTCGATTTCCGTCGTTTCCGATCCCAATGCCGCCTGATGACCGCATCTGGCAAGGCGGGCAGGCCGCCACCATTTATATCTGCATGATGATGCGTCGCTTCCGCAGGCTGTTCGGCCTGGAAAACCCACCCGTCGTTTCCCTGATCCGCCTGTCCGGCGTCATTGCCGCCGGGGGCGGGCCCTTGCGCCAGGGCGGTCTGAACATCGCCGGCACAGCGCCGCTGCTGGAGCGGGCCTTTGCCCCGGCCGGGCTGGCGGCCGTCGCGATCGTGATCAACTCCCCCGGCGGCTCGCCCGTGCAATCCGCCCTGATCGGAAAGCGGATACGCGCGCTGGCGGAGGAGAAGAGGGTTCCCGTTATCGCCTTCGTTGAGGATGTGGCAGCCTCCGGCGGTTACTGGATCGCCTGTGCCGCCGATGAGATTGTTGCCGACCCCAGCTCCGTCGTCGGCTCCATCGGCGTCATTTCCGCCAGCTTCGGGTTCACCGAGGCGATCCGGAAGCTGGGCGTCGAGCGGCGTGTCTACACGGCCGGCGAGAACAAGAGCATTCTCGACCCTTTCCAGCCGGAGAAGGAGGAGGATGTGGCCCGGCTCAAGTCCCTCCAGCTCGAAATCCACGACGCTTTCAAGCAATGGGTCGGCCAGCGCCGTGCCGGAAAGCTGAACGGGGATGCGGCGGAACTGTTCTCCGGCGCCTTCTGGACGGGAGCCAAGGGGCTGGAACTCGGGTTGGTGGACCGGCTGGGCGATGCCCGCACCGTCCTGCGCGAGCGGTTCGGAAACAAGGTCGTGATCCGCGGAATCGGTCAGAAGAAGTCGCTCTTTTCCCGCCTGCGGTTCAGCGTCGTGGCGCCGGAAATCGGCTCCGACCTGCTGTCGGACCTGCCGTCCGGCCTGATGACGGCCATGGAGGACCGGGCCATGTGGGCGCGGTACGGGCTGTAGGATTTCCGGGCCGCGGGGCAGGCGGGGCAACAGACGGCTTCACGCAGCAGGCATCGGCCGATACTCTCCCTTCCAGGAAATTCCGAAGGGAGTCAGTCAGTTGCGCAAGGTGATCATCGGGGCCGCGTCTGCGGTTCTCATGGGCTGGGCCGCCATGGCCCATGCCGAACCGGCCAGCATCCCTGCCGATCAGGGCGCCATCGTTTCCAACCTGCAGAAGAAGGCGCTGGCCGGGTCCGGCGCTTACGCCATCGTCGAGTCGCTGACGACGGAAGTCGGGCCGCGGCTGGTCGGAACGCCGGCCGACAAGGCGGCGGTGGACTGGGCCATCGCCAAGCTGAAGGAACTGGGATTCGAGAACGTCCGGGCCGAGCCGGTGCAGGTCGAAGGCTGGATCCGGGGCGAGGAGCGGGCGGAAGTCACCGCCCCCTATCCGCAGCCGCTGCACGTCACGGCGCTGGGCGGCTCCGTCCCCACCGGCCCTGACGGGGTGGAGGCGGAGATCGCGTGGTTCCCGACCTTCGACGCCATGCTGGCGGCACCGGAGGGGGCACTGAAAGGCAAGATTGCCTTCATCGCCCAGCGCACGGCGCGGACCCAGACCGGGGCCGGCTATGGCTATGCCGTGCGGATGCGCGGGGCAGGCGCGGTCGAGGCGGCAAAGCGCGGCGCGGTAGCGGTGCTGATCCGTTCGGTCGGCACCGACGACCATCGGTTTCCCCATACCGGCGTGATGCGCTATGCCGAAGGGGTGGAGAAGATTCCGGCCGCCGCCCTGTCCGTCGCCGATGCCGAGCAGCTGGAGCGGATGTTGGACCGCGGCAAGCCGGTTCGCGTGAGGCTGCGCATGACGCCGGAGTTCCCGGGCGCGGTCACCAGCCACAACGTGATCGGTGAAGTCGTGGGAGCCGAAGCGCCGCAGGAGATCGTGATCCTGGGCGCGCATCTGGACAGTTGGGACCTCGGCACGGGCGCGGTGGATGATGGAGCCGGCATCGGCATCGTGACCAGTGCTGCGAAGCTGATCATGGACAGCGGCCAGCGGCCCCGCCGCACCATCCGCGTCGTGCTGTTCGCGGCGGAGGAGGCCGGTCTCATCGGCGCCAAGGCCTATGCCGCCGCACATAAGGACGAGATGGCGAATCACGTCATCGGGACGGAAGCGGATTTCGGTGCCGGCCCGGTCTATGCCTTCGGCACCCGCGTCCACCCCGATGCCAAACCCGCCACAGACCTGATCATGGGCCATCTGGCCCCGCTCGGCATCCTGCCCAGCGGTGAGCCGGCCAGCGGCGGGCCGGATATGATCCCCCTGCGTCAGGTCGGCATGCCGGTGGTCGATCTGGAACTGGACGGGACCGACTATTTCGACGTCCACCACACCGCCGACGACACGCTGGCGCGGGTCGATCCGGCGAAGCTGGACCAGTCCGTCGCGGCCTATGTCACCTTCGCCTGGCTGGCGGCGCAGGGCAGGGGCAGCTTCGGCCCGATCCCGGCGGAGTAAGCCCGCGGACGATTACGCTTGCACGGGCGGGGCGGATCGCCATGCTGGTCCGACCTGCCCGCCAGCCTACCTGAATTGGCCCATGCTTTCGAAACTTCTCGTCTTCATCGTCCTGGTTCTGGCCGTCTGGTACGGCTTCAAGGTCATGGGCCGCATCCAGAAGCAGCGGGCCAGGGCGGAGATGGAGAAGGCCCGCAACCCGGCCCGTGTCTCGGCCGAGGACATGGTCCAGTGCAAGGCCTGCGGCGTCTATGTTCCGGCCGTGGGCGCGATGAAGTGCGGTCGCCCTGGCTGTCCCCAGGGCTGATGACGGCGTTTGAGGCCGGCAACGCGTCGAATGCTTCCGGCCCTGGCAGACCCTGCCCGCATGGGTGCTGATAGTCATTCTCATTTGCTCGCATCCCGCCGGCATGGCAATCATGGGCCATGATCCTGCCCGTCGCCGATATCCTTACGCCCGACCAGGTCGCGGCCATCCTCGATCGCCTGTCCGCTGGCCGTTTCCAGGACGGCAAGGCGACGGCGGGCTGGCACGCCAAGTTGGTCAAGCACAACGACCAGCTCAGCGCCGCCGACCCCGCCCATGCCGATCTGCGTGCAGAGGTGGAGAAGGCGGTGCGGGCGCATCCCGTGGCCGCCATGGCGACGCGGCCCAAAAGCTTCGGTCCCATCCTGTTCAGCCGCTACGGCGGCGGCCAGACCTATGGCAGCCATGTCGACGATGCGCTTATGGGCGGCGTCCGCACCGACGTGTCCTTCACAATCTTCCTGGCCGATCCGGACAGCTACCAGGGCGGGGAGCTGGTGATGGAGACCGCGGCGGGGGAAATGGCCTTCAAGCTTCCGGCGGGCGCGGCCATCTTCTATCCCTCGACCACCCTTCACCGGGTTGAACCGGTCACCGGCGGTCAGCGGATGGCCGCGGTGGGATGGATACGGAGCTATGTCCGCGATCCCGCGGACCGGGAACTTCTGTTCGACCTGGACACCGCCCGGCAGTCCTTGTTCAAGGCGCAAGGCAAAACCGCGGAGTTCGACCTCTTGTCCAAGTGCCTGTCCAATCTGCTCCGCAAATGGATGGAAGACTAGGAAACCTGTGTTCTGTGCGCATCGCCTGTGAGATTTCCGCACAGGCGTGAGACCGGTCACAGCCTTGGCAATCGACCTTGGCGTATCCATCATTTACCGTCCTGGCAACAAAGGGCCGATCCGGGCCTGCCAGGACAAGGGATCATCGGGTCCGGCGTCCTCCGCCGGACCTGCTTCAGATGGGTAGACACCAGTGAAAGCGATCATCCTCAGCGCCGGCCAGGGCAAGCGCCTGATGCCGCTCACCGCCGATCGGCCGAAATGCCTGATCGAGCTGTCCGGCCTGTCCCTGCTGGAATGGCAGATCCGCGCCCTGGCAGCCAACGGCGTGGCCGAGGCGGTGGTCGTCACCGGCTTCGCCGCCGACATGGTGGACCGCGCCATCGAGCGCATGGCCGTGCCCGGTATTTCCGTGCGCACGCTGTACAACCCCTTCTATGCGCTGGCCGACAACACGGCGAGCTGCTGGGTCGCCCGGCATGAGATGCAGGGCGAGTTCCTGATCCTCAACGGCGACACGCTGCTGGAGCCGGCGGTGGTGAAGCAGCTGCTGACACGTGCCACGGCCCCGATCACCGTCACCATCGACCGCAAGGACGATTACGACGCAGACGATATGAAGGTGCAGGACGTGGACGGCGCGCTGCTGGCGATCGGCAAGACGCTGCCGCTGGATATCGTGACGGGCGAGAGCATCGGCTTCCTGCGCTTCAGCGCGGAAGGCGGCCGCCTGTTCCGGGAAGAGGTAGAGCGCACCATGCGCACGCCGGAAGGTCTGCGCCGCTGGTACCTGTCGGTGATCGACACGATCGCCAAGCAGACCGGCGCGGTCGGCACCGTTTCCATCGAAGGGCTGGAGTGGGGCGAGATGGATTTCCCCGCCGATGTGGCCCGCAACAAGGAGCTGACCTCCGGCTGGCTGGCCCGTGCCAACCAGCGTGAGAAGGTCCGGGTCTGACATCCTGAGCGGAAGCGCCGGTCAGCCGGCCGACGCTTCCGCCCGCACCCTGTCGAAGTCTTTCGCGATCTCCGCTGCGGGGAAGAATTCCTGCGCCTCCCGGCGCACGGCCTCGGGATCATAGCGGCTGGACTGGTGGGTCAGCAGCAGCCGGCGCACCTCTGCCCGCTTGGCCAGCTCGCAGGCATCGCGCACGGTCAGATGACCGCGGCTCCGGGCCGTTCCCTCGTCGGCGGTGACATAGGTGGCCTCGATCACCAGCAGGTCGGCCCCGCGGACAGGTTCGACGAGATCGTCGATGCGCTCCGCATCCCCGACCACAGCCAGCCGGGCGCCCCGCTCCGGTGGGCCGAGCACATCCTCCAGACGCACCGTGCGCCCATCGGGCAGGTCGATGCTGCCCTTCTCCGTCAGGCGATGCCGATCCGGCCCTGCGGGAACGCCCAACTCCTCCAGCTTACCGACATCCATCGGCCGCCGCCCGGCCTCCTCGAACAGATAGCCGAAGCTGTGCGTCTCATGATGACGGACGGGAAAAGCGGTGATGCGGAGCCCGTTCTGGTCCAGCACCGGGCTGTCGCGCTTGACCTCCTGGTACTCGACCCGAATGGCCGGCCCATCCTCCGGCCAGACCACCTGGTCCAGCAGCGTGCGGGCGACCTGCAAGGCGGTGTCGCTGCCATGGATGGTGAGGCCGCTTGCCTGGTCCCACAGCTCCAACGTGCTCGCGATGCCGGCAAGCCCCAGCACATGGTCCAGATGCCCATGGGTCAGCAGCACCCGATCCAGGCGGCGCATGCCCAGATGGGCCTTGCGGATCTGGCGCAGGGTGCCCTCGCCGCAATCCACCAGGACGCGCGTCGCCTCATGCTCCACCATCAGGGAGGACAGGCCGCGGTCGGCCGAGGGCACGGTGGCCCCGGTGCCAAGGAAAGTGACCTGGAACATGGGGTCGTGCTTCAGCCCTGGCCCGCGAACCGGGTCAGCATCTTGCGGATTTCCGCCAGTTCCGACCGTATGCCTTCCAGGCTGTCGGCAATGCGGGCCACATTGGTGGCTTCGGCCTCGCCGGGACCGGCGGTCGGGCCGGTGTTGAAGAACCCGCCCGGAGCGGGGCCTGGCGCGTCGGTATTCACCTCATCCGGGTCGGGCAGATCATCCGTCTCCACCTCGACCCCCAGCACCTTCCTGCGGCTCATGACGGTATCCCTCTCGCTCAGCTGTGCCGTTCGAACAGCGGCGGGGCAGGGGCGTTCCGCCGTCCCGCGCGGTCAGAGGCCGCGTGAGCTGGTGTTGCCGAGCACCATGGCGCGCTGTTGCGTCCGGGACGTCTCCTCCTGTGAGCGGATCAGGCCCCGCCGGGCGGCAACCGCCACGGACAGTGCGTAGGACGACCAGAAGGCAAAGGCGAAAATCTCCAGATAATCCTCAAGACCCACTCCCAGCGGCCGGATGCCGAGCTGGTCCTCCGCCGTGGACAGCGCCAGGAAGCACATTGCCAGCCCCAGCAGCAGGAAGGGCGTGCGCAGGAACAGCCTCACATTCATGCCGGCGGCAAGCAGCAGCACCAGACCATAGAACGCGTAGACATGCTGTTCCGTGAGCCGCCAGTAGAAGAACCCGGCAGACTCATGGAGCATCAGGATGTCGTCGAGCCCCAGCAGGACCGTCAGACCCCCGAAAAGCAGCAGGAAGCGCGTCACGCCCCTGTCCAACAGACGGCCGGCCGCCCCCTCATACAGAAGCACGGCCCCCGACATCAGCAGCATGGCCCCGGTCGCGATTTCCAGGACGCCATAATAGAAGGGCTGTCCGGCGATGGCATTCGCGTCCCTGTACAGAAAGGACATGCGAACGCCAGTCCGCGCATGGAAGTACATGCCGAGCAGAATGCAAAGAATGACGATCGAAAGTGATATCGCGCACCAGAGAGGAGTAGCCTTGTTGGCACTTCGCAGGGCTGCGATCATTCTCCCGACCCTCCATGCAATAGTTCTGAAATAAGACTGTCATCGAAATGTCATGAGGGTCAACCGCCTTGGCCGCTCGAATGTTGCGGGTGGGCAGGAGCTTTTCGCGCAAACCATTATTGATCCGCATCAATGCCGGGGATGCGGCGGCGGCGCAGAGTGGGCACAGTCACATCCAATCGGGGCCAAGCCGATGCCTGACATGAACTTCCGCTTCCGTCCCGAGGACGCCATTACCCTGTGCCTCGTGGACCTCGCCAATGCCATCTCGCGGCAGAGTGAGGCGATCCTCGAGCAGGCGGGGTTGACCGCGCCGCAGTGGACGGTTCTGCTGAACGTCGCCGGCGATGCGAACTTCCAGGACATCTGCCGGCAGGGCGGCAGCATCTTCTCTTCCGAGATCGCGGCCGCGCGCGGCCTTTCCCGCCCGCACATCAGCGCTACCGTGACTGAACTGATCCGCAAGGGACTGATCCGCCAGGACGACGATCCGGCGGACCGCCGCCGCAAGCTGCTGTCCATCAGCGCCGAAGGCCTGTCGGTGCTTCGCCGCCTGCAGCCGCTCCGCCAGTCGATCAACGACGCGCTGCTGGGCGATCTGCCGTTGGAGCAGCGTGAGGCGCTGCTGGACACGCTGGTCAGGTTGCGGCATCGGGCGCGCACATTGGAAGCGGCACCCGAGCCGGCCTTGCGCGCTGCTGTCTGAGAAAGGGGGCGGCGCTCGCAGTGGATTTGCGCCCGGCGCTGGTCTAGCGTCGGGTCTGTGCCGTTTCAGGCCGGTGGTCATCCGCTGTACGAGATGCCTGCCGAACAATGTAATGGAGGATTCCCGTGGCGCTTTCCCCCCGTAAACTCGACGACCGCGTCTCCGCCGCCTCCCAGATCACGGAAGAGGACATCGCCGAAGCGGCGGCCCAGGGCTTCCGGACGATCATCAACAACCGCCCGGACGGGGAGGAGCCCGGCCAGCTTCCGGCCGAGCGCGCCGCCCAGGTCGCCAAGGCCCACGGCCTCGCCTATGTCTACATCCCCGTGAACGCCCAGACCATGGGACCCGCCGTCGCCGAAGAGTTCGGGCGGGCGGTCGAAGCGAATGAGGGGCCGATCCTGGCGCACTGCCGCAGCGGTACCCGCAGCACCCATCTCTGGGCCATGGCGGAAGCGAGGAAGGGCGACAAGCCGGTTGAAGACATCATCGGCCGGGCCTCATCCGCCGGTTACGACCTTGAGCCGCTGCGGCCCGCCCTGCAGAGACTGGCCGGCGGCTGAGCCCGCTACGCCGGGACACGCATGCATATCGACGGATGCTGCGGCCGGAGCCACGCCCGGCCGTAGCCAGCGCCGGTGTGCGCCTTGTCCCGGGTCTCATCATGCTCCTAAAGAAATACTTAACTCCTTCTAGCGGAGGCGCGAAGGGAGTGTTATCGTTTTCCCAGTAACGCGCGGACTTCTTTCAGTGAAGTCTAAATGGAAGAAGTTGCGTATAAAATCGAACTAATTGCGATCCGAGTGCAGAGGAAGCCCCTGGGATACAGGGACCGCAAGCATGGGGATGGATGACGAATGAACGCTCTCTCGACCGCTGCCGAACTCATCGCGGCCACGCCATCCGAGGACCGCAGCCTTCCGGAGCAGCCGGGCCGGCAGCCCACGATGCGGCTTTATCATGATCTCGCCCGCCTGATCGAGCGTCTGCACCGGCGCTTCCTGGATGTGGTCCGGATCGAGCTGGCCCGTCTGGGGGTGGAGGATATCAGCCCGGTGCAGGCCCTGATGGTCATGACCATCGGTACGGATGAGCTGTCCGTCCGCGACCTGATCGAGCGCGGCTATTATCTCGGCTCCAACGCCTCCTACAATCTGAAGCATCTCGTCGAGGCGGGCTTCGTCGAACGGACGCAGAGCCAGCGCGACCGGCGTTCCGCCCGGCTGAGCCTGTCTCCCCGCGGTCTGGAACTCTGCGCCGAGTTGAAGCGCATGGAGGCCGGCCATATCGACAGCCTGATCCGGGCGGAGCAGGACGGGCAGGACGTCGAAGCCACCTACAGGACCTTGCGGCGGCTGGAGCGGACCTGGACCGACGTCATCCGCTACCACGGTCTGGACTACCCCTGACCGGAGACCGGCCCCGCCGGCCCGTTCCACGGTTCCACAGATGTTTCGCCAACTGCAGACGACGGCCGGGCACAGGTCCCGGCCGGCAGGCCTCGCACGCCCGGAGGTTCCACGGTGAACAAGCCCAGCACCCTGTCATCTTCCGATGTGGAGCGGCTGCTGACCGACAGGACGGCGCAGGCGCGGATCGATACCATGGTCAAGGTCGTCGCCGACCTGCGGGCGGGCCTAGCGGGACGCGAGGCGGAGCTTGCCCGCGATGTGCTGGAGCGGTTCGCCCGCGATGCGGAAATCGCCGTGCGGGAGGCGGTCGCCTGGCAGATCTATAATAGCCCGCTACTGTCCGAGGAACTGGCGCGCCGGCTGGCGAACGATGTCGGCAGGGTTGCCTTCCCCATCCTTCGCCATGTCGAGCAACTGGCCGACGACTTCCTGCTCGAACTGATCGGGCAGCGCGATGCGGAGAAGCAGGTCGCGATTGCCGGAAGGCCCACCGTCTCTCCCGCTGTTGCCGACGCCATCGTGGAAACCGCGAACCTCACCGCCATCGGGGCGTTGCTGCGGAACGAGGGCGCCGAGATCGGCCCCCCGACGCTGGAGAAGGTGGCCGACCGCTATGGCGACGTGCCGTTCGTCGCCGAGCCGATGGCCGGTCGGGCGCACCTGCCGATGGCGGTGGTGGAAAAGCTGATCGCCCGCGTCTCCGACGAGCTGCGTTGCGATCTGGTGGAGCGGTACGGGCTGGGACCGGAAATGGTGGCGGGACTGGTGGCCCATGGCCGAGAGGCGGCTACCGTGCTGATGCTCCAGCCGCTGGTGCGCCAGGGCACGGACATGGAGCTGTTCGCCCATCACCTGATGCTGAACGGCCGCCTGACGGCATCGCTGCTGTTCCGGGCCTTGTGCACCGGCGACATCGATCTGTTCGTGGCCGGAATGGCGGTGCGCGCGGGCATCACAGTGGAGAATGCGCGGCTGCTGCTGCTGGACGATGGTGGACTGGCGCTCCGGGCGGTGTTCAACCGGGCGCGGATTCCGGCGCTGCTGCTGCCGCCCTTCCGCTCCGCCCTGAATGTGGTGAAGCAACTGGCCTACAGGGGGGAGGAGGAGCGACGGCGCTACTTCCAGGTAGCCGTGCTGGCCCGTGTCCATGCCGACTGCGGCGAGACCGAGGAGCGGGCCGTGGATGAGTTGCTGATGCAGCTCTTCGACCAGAAAACCGCGGACATGATCGAGCAGGCCATGGAGATGGCCGGCATGCCCTTCGTTCCGCTGCGGGAGGATGGGCGCGGGGCGCAGGCCTGAGCGCTGCGCCCCGCTTCGTTCCTAGAAGCCGAACATGTGGTCCAGGGAGAACGCGCCGGTCTCGCCCTCCCGGATCAGTCCGTGATAGCCGAACAGCCGGCAGGTGGTGTCGCGGATCAGGATATAGCCGTTGCCGCCGGCCTCCCGCATCTCCTCCGCGTCGAACAGCTCGCTGGCGCGGAAGTGGAAGCTGCCGGAACAGGCGATCTTCACCTGCCGCCGCGCCACCTCGTACCCGTCGCGGCGGGTCAGCACGAACTGCGTGTCGCTGAACGGGTGCCAAGTCGTGCTGGCCGGGTAGATCAGGTGGCACAGCGTGTCCAAACCCTGGCAGCCCAGGCGCAGGAACAGCCGGGTGGAAAGCCCCGGCGGCCGCGAGGAATAGCTCTGCGGCTCACCCTTGTAGGTGAGGCAGGTGTTGAACATGTGTGCGCCGAAGCTGGTCTCCGCCGCATGGCCCGTCATCTTGTCCTGATAGCGGAACAGGGCGTGCAGCCATCCATCCGCATCCTGGCCGGCGGAGAAATCGTAGATCATCTCCAGATGGCCATAGCCGGACTTCAGGTGATGGCCATTCAGCAACTCCGCCGCATCCAGCGCCGTGACATGGTCGCGGGGCAGGGCACCAAGGCTGGAGCGGGCCACTTCGGTTCCGTCGGCATCGTACAGGATGGCGGTGATCGGCAACCGCTCCTGCGTACGGGCCATCGGGGTCGGCAGGGCGATGGTGCGGAAGCGCCCCACCGGGAAGACCGGTGCCGGCAGGATGAAGCCCTTGCCCATCAGGTTGCCCAGCTCGGCAAGCTGCGGGTCCGGCTTCAGGTCCGTACGCTCGACATTGGGATGGGCGATGCGGCGGCGGACCTCCGCACCCTCCTTGTTCAGCCGCACCACCTCATAGCGGGGGCGCACCATGTGCTTGCCGGCCGCGATCTCGATCTGACCCGGCCAGCGCAGGTTCGGCAGCAGTTCCGCCACGTCCAGCGCATGGCTGCCGAAGGCCGGCACCTCACGCTCCAGCGCCACAGCCTCGCCGTCGCGGCCCATCGGGTTCAGCTTGATGGCGCCGGCCGGGATCGGGGTGGGATGGCTGTTCTGCACCCACAGGATCACCCGCTCATCTTCCGCCGGGGCAGGCAGGCCGGCATAGTAATCGGCGGGCCAGGCGTTGGCGTCATGGGTGCAGGACAGGACGTGCGGATCGTCGCCGTATGTGTCCAGCGCGTACTTGACCACATCGTGGCCGGCGGCGCCGATGACATGGATGAAAAGCTGGCCTTCGAATTCCGGCAGGTCGAAGCGGCGGCGCACCTCGGCACTGTCCACCACCACGGTGGCGCCGGCGCCGGGCACATCCTCCTGCCACTCGGCCAGCACCCGGCCGTCATCGGCAAACAGGCAGAGCCATAGCCGCGGCCCCTTCGCCCCATAGCCGGACCAGTAATTGGCCGTCACGACGCGGGTGTGGTGGCCGTCCTTGTCGCGGAAGAAGGCGAAATTGGTGGCGAAGTTCAACGGCGCCAGATACTGCCGCGTTTCGGTCAGCAGCCGGTCGGGCAGCTTCAGCCCATCCAGCGTCACCACCTCGACACCCTCGGGGATCAGATGACGGACATGGCCCAGCAGCTTGTCGGCATCAAAGGAGACGACGAACAGCACGCGCGCGTCGCTGCCCGCAAGCGCGGTTACAGGCTCCGCCTCCACGCCCAGCACGCGGGCGCCGATCTTCTGCACGTCCTGGACATAGACCGCGGCGATCTCCACCCCGGTCAGCGGGAACAGCTCGGCAAAGGGAACGGCAAGGCCCAGCGGGTCATAGACCGCCACCGGGCCGGCGCACCGCAGCTCCATCAGCAGCTTGTCCGCCTTGGGGGCTACCAGCGGGTGGCCAAGCGCCTTGAACACGGCGTTGCCGCCGGTCACGTTGCTGAAAGTCTCAATGCGCAGCGCCATGGGACGGGTCCAGCCTGATCTGCGAAAGGGGAAAATGAAGGCCCCTATATAGACCCCCGGCTGCCCACCGAGCACCCCGACTCACTGCATGGCGCATCGCCGCTCAGGGCAGAGGGGCGCGGACGGCATGCTCTTTCGTCAGGCGAAGGGATTCAGCTTCTTCAGCTTGGATGACAGGCCATGCCGGAACTGCTCGCGGCGCACCACGCTCTCATCCGTCACCCAGTTCAGTTGGATGGCGCGGCGGGGGCCTTCCACGCTGGTATGGCCGTGCCAGGCAGTGGGGCTGTTGCGGAAGGCAAGCAGGGTGCCCTCGTCCGGCGGCACTTCGACCACCGGGTTCTCCAGGCTGTCGGGCGTGCGCAGCAGGCGCAGGCGGCCGTCCGGGCATTCCCAGGCCGGGTTCATATAGATCAGGACGGTGATGATCTTGGTCTTGCTGTCGGTGTGGATCTGCCCGTCCTTGGCGCGTGCATGTCCGCGCACGGTGACCATGGTGGGATGGCCGGTCAGGTCGATCCCGAACTTCTCGGAAAAGGCCGCCGTCATCTCCGGCCCCTGGATCTCCTCCATGAAGCGGCGGAAGACCGGGCCGTAGCTCAGCTCCGGTAGCGGATGGCTGCCGGGGGTGGCGACCTCCGGATAATCCTTATGGATCGCCTCCCGCGCTTCCGCCCGGATGAAGCCGGGCACGACCAGATGGTCATAGGGATCGGCGGAGAGAGGGGTCGTGCGGAACTTGTCCAGATCGATCAGGTCGGCGGTCATAGGGCTTGGTCCAATGGATTGGCGGTGAGGCCGCTGAACTATCTGACCCTGCTTTCCAGTCCGATCAAGCAGCCCTTTGCCGCGTGACCGTCTTCTCAGCCATGCGCCGTCGCACCTCCGCCGCGACGCGGACGGTATCGTCCAGCGGCGTATAGCTCCAGTCCGCCAGCTCGCCGGTGAAGGGGCGCGCCGTGCCGTCCTGGTACAGCATCTCATGGAAGCGACGGAACTTCGCCGATCCCCCCGCCAGTTCGATGACATGGACCGGCTTTCCGGTGCTTGCCGCTTCCGAGATCATGGAGACGCTGTCGCAGGTGGCGACCACCGTGTCCGCCAGCCCCAGATAGGCGAAATAGGGGTTCTCGCCGGTGCCGTCCCAGATTTCCGCCGGCAGCCCGTCGAGCGCCGCGCGCAAGGTGGCTTCGTTCTCCGCCCCGGTCCGGCGGGACGGCGTCACCATCAGCCCGGCGCCGTGGTCGCGCGCCAGCCCGGCAAGCTTGCCGGCCACGTCGCGCATCACCTCCGGCGTCAGCTCATAGACGCCATTGCTGCCGCCGATCAGGACGGCGACGGGGGGGCGGGGCAGGTGGGAGAGGCGGGGCGCGAAACGTGACGCCGCATCGGCCAGCCGCTCCGGCGTCACCCGATGAATAGCCCCGCGCGTGGTGACGATGTTGCGGCCGGTCTTGCGATCATGCTGCGGCATCACCACCAAATCGAACAGGGCGGTGGGCACGCCGGGATTCTGGATGTGGACGCAGAAGGTGCGCCCGCCGCTGCTCCGCCGGATGGCGAGGGCCAGGCCCACCGCCTGCCGCCCGCTGGTGATCAGAAGGTCCGGCCAGGGCGGCGCCAGCCTGTCCGACGTATCCGTCAGTGATCCGGGAATCGCGACCGGCAGATAGGGGGTAAGCTGCCGCCAGGGCGACTTCAGGCCGATGCGCTTGACCACGGGAACGGCTCCGACAGCCTCCGCAAGGCCCAGGCACTGGTTCTCCATCCCGGCCTTTCCATCGGACATGACCCAGCAGACCGGCGCGCTGAAATTGTTAATTTCATTCATGATATTGCACTCCGCCGGATTAAACGGCTCCTGTCCATCTCCATCGCGCTTACCACGGATGCGCCTGGAATATGCCGGTGATGCGGGCACGGCTTGGCGAATGGACTGCATACGTGTAATATCATTGCTCACCCTATCTCCCGGGAGCCTTAAGAAATCACCATGCGGCGGGTCAAACTCGACCGAATTGACCGGCGTATCCTCCGCGACCTGCAGGCGGATGGCCGGATGACCAATGTTGAACTTGCACGGCGCGCCGGGATTTCGGCTCCGCCCTGCCTGAGGCGCGTCCGCGCGTTGGAGGAGGCGGGCTATATCCGCGGCTACCATGCCGACATCAACCCTGAAGCCATGGGCTACCATGTGACCGTCTTCGCCCAGGTCGGCCTCTCCTCCCAGGCGGAGAACGATCTGAAGAAATTCGAAGAGCTGGTCAATAGCTGGGCCGAAGTGCGCGAGTGCAACATGCTGGCCGGCGAAACCGACTTCCTCTTGAAGATCGTCGCCACCGACTGGGACAGCTATCAGCGCTTCCTCACCAGCAAGCTGACGGCGGCCCCCAATGTCAGCCATGTGAAGTCGGCCCTGGCGATCCGCCAGTCCAAGTTCGCGCCCGGCGTGCCCATCGACGTCGATGTGGGCCCGGAGTCGAAGGAGGAGGATGAGGAGGACTGATCCTCTTCCCTCCAACAGGATCAGCGTTCCCGGAGACGGGCGGGCAGTCGGACAGGCGCCCGCCCGTTTCCGTTCTGGGATTTGTCACCCGGACAAGGTTCGGGATGACAAGCGCCGGGAAGCAGGTGAAATGGAGGCGACCCCATCCAACCCCTCCCTGCAAGTCCCCGCGCCATGTACACGCCCCCCGCCTTCCGCCAGGACGATCCCGCCGCCATCGCGGCCTTCCTGGACGCGCACCCCTTCGCCACACTGGTGACGGTGGGAGAGGGCGGGCTGTCGGCCACGCCGCTGCCCCTGCTGCGCACGGCGGACGGCGGGCCGCATGGCACCCTGATCGGTCATCTGGCGCGGGCCAATCCACAATGGCGCAACTTCGATGCGGCGATGCCGGCGCTTGCCATCTTCGCAGGGCCGCACGCTTACATCACCCCGTCCTGGTACCCGTCGAAGGCGGAGACCGGGCGGGTGGTGCCGACCTGGAACTACATCGCCGTGCATTGCCATGGCCGGCTGGAGCTGGTGGATGACGCGGCCGGCAAGCTGGATATCGTCACCCGCCTGACCAGCCGGCACGAAGCCGGCCGCTCCGCCCCCTGGTCTGTCACCGATGCCCCGGCCGACTATATCGCGGCCCAGCTCAAGGGCATCGTCGGCATCCGCCTGGTGGTGGACCGCGTCGAGGCCAAGTGGAAGCTCAGCCAGAACCGGCGCGCGGACGATCGGGCCGGCGTCCGTGAAGGTCTTCTGACCGATGGGAACCCGGGCGACCGGGCCGTGGCAGAGGCGATGATGGACAGCTTGGAACCGCGCCAATGCTGATGGCCGAAGATTTACCGGGCTACGGCGCTCCTGCTATCGCAGCAGTTCTTCAGCCTGCTCCCGCTCCGGCCCCTGTAGCAGCGGGTTGGCGGGAACAGGGCCGTTGCCGGTCAGGTAGTCATGGGCGCGCAGCCCCTGGCTGTCCCGCAGTTCCTTGTCCGCTCCGGCATCCAGCAGGCGCCGGATCACGGGCAGGGAGGCGTTCGCGGCGGCGTACATCAGGGCGGTGCGCAGCCCGTGTCGCGGGCCCTCGCCGAACTCCTCGGGCGCGCTGGTAGCGGCATCGACCTCCACCCCTCTGGCCAGCAGCCACTCCAGACCGGGCAAGCTGTCCCATTGGGCGGCCGACATCAGCGGCGTCTTGCCGAAGCCGTTCACGGCCTGCGGTTCCATGTCGAGGTCGAGGGCATTCCGCCGGTCCGCCGGGACCGATGCCGCGAGCGCGGCGAGATCGTCCAGCAGCTCCGGCCGGGTCACGGCCAGATGGATCAGCGGGTCCTTGCCCGCGGATTCCGCGCAGCGGCTGAACGGCTCCAGCATTGCCGCGTCCTGCCAGCTTCCGCGTGTAAGGAATGCGGAAACATCGTCCCGCGACGCCCCATCCAGGATCATGGTACGCAACGACCGTGGGGGCGGCGCGTCCCCGCAATCCGCCCCGAACACCAGCATGAACAGGCCCCGGCGCGCCGCTTCCGCAGCCTCGTCCCCGCTCAGCCCCGCATCGGCGTAGAAGGCGGACAGGGCGGCATGGGCCTGGGCGTACGCCGCGGCCACGCCCGGATGGACATGGCGGTTGTTCACCGCCAGATAGGACCATGTCCGATAGGGCGTCGTCTGGGCCGGCGGCGGTTCGGACAGAATCTCGCTGGGGGTGAGCTTCAGCGCCTGGAGTTGCTGCGCCTGCTGGGCCGCGATGGCGAAGCGGACAGTGCCCGGATGGAGGGCCAGGAAGTTTCCGTCCGCCGCTTGTGCCGCCTGCATGAACCGCTCGACATCCGCATTCGGGAATCCCGCGACCGAGCCGCGGCCCTGGTCACATCCCGACTGCGGAAGGAAATTGTCGCGGCTGCTCCCGAAGCGTGGGGCCGTCGCCTCCAACAGGCCCGGCCGGCGCTGAAGGACGGGGCAGGGCAGGGCGTATCCGTCGGCCAGCCTGGCCGTGGGAACCGCGATCACGGTCCAGACCAGCGATGCGTCGCTGCCGTCATAGGGGGTGGGCGGGCCGAAGACCTCACGGGCGAACGGGTCCAGCGCCGGTTCCGCCAGCCCGTCGATCCCGGCCTGGATGGATCGTATGCGCTCATCCCGCTCCGGCCCCGGCGGGCGGAAGGCGTGCAGGAACAGCATCAGGTCCAGCCGCGCCGTGGCCGACCGCAACGGCTCCAGCAGCCCTTCCGCCCGGTCGGGATCGGAGGTCATCGCCTCGATGGCGGCCGCCAGTTCGGTCTCCTCCGGCGGATGCACCGCCCTGTAGAGGTCCGCCACGCGCTGGCCGTACTGGGCGGACAGGCACTCCGCAGCCGCGTCGCCGGACCGGCAGTCGCCGTTGCGCTGAGCGATCCATTGCCGCTGCGCCTGGACACGCGCCCGCCGCTCCTCCTCCGATCCGGACTGCTCCAGGTGCCGGCGGTAGAGATCGGCCAGAAGGGCATCCTGGCGGGAGAGCCCTTCATTCCCGCAGATCGCCAAGTCGAGGGGGGCGCGCGCCGCCTCGCAGGAAAAGCTGGGCCTCGCGACGTCCCGGCCCGCAGCCGGCATGGCAAGCGAAACCAGCACCACACCCATACCGGCCGCGTTGCGCCACATATCGCTCTCCAAATCCGACAAGGGCCAGAGTAGGTGCCGGAGGTGGAGGGCTCAACCCGGATGTGCGGCCGGCCTGCGGTCAGGCGAAGGCCCGGTAGCGGTGCCGCGGGTGCGGGTGGATGTCGTCGGGATAGGCACGGTCGAAGGCGTCGGCCTCGTACAGGCTCTCCTCCTCGATGCCGTAGCCATCCTCATAGACATAGGCGTCATCGGCCTGCTCTTTGCCATGTCCGCGCAGCGCCTGCACGGCGCGGGCCGCCTCCGGTACCGACAGCACGGCGGAGGCGATGGAGGCCAGGGTGGCCGACTGGCAGTAGCCGCAGAGCGCCTTGTTGTCCTGCCACTCCTCCCGCGCCAGGCGCAGGCAGGTAACGGCGTCGTAGAGGGTCTTGGCGGACAGGGCCAAGGGCAGCCAGGGCTGGTCGCGCCAGCGATCCCGCCCGCCGGCACCGGCCAGGATGGCGGTGAAGGCGTAGTTGGCGATCATGAGCAGCCCGTCGGGCGTTTCCATCCGCTTGTAGCCATAGGGCGAGGCATCGACCTTGCTGGCGTCGAAGACGCGCAGCGGCAGGTCGGGCAGGCGGCGCAGCATTCCCATCTGGTAGGCGCCGACGATGGCCCCCGCCGCAGCCCCGACCAGGGAAAGGCCGGTGATCTGCCTGCGTCGGCGCAGCTCCGCCGACCGGTCCTTGCGCAACTCATGGCTCAGCCGCCGCGGGTCCATGGGCCATTCCTCCGGTTGTTCCATATCCGGAATGACAATGGGAAAGAGCCGCAAACGTTGCGCCGGCGGCTCAGCCGCCCAGATAGACCCGGTGGTAACGGTCGCCGAGGGAGGTCAGGATCTCATAGCTGATGGTGCCGGCCTCGGCCGCCGCCTGATCCACCGTGCGGTGGGGGCCGACCACCTCCACCCAGGCGCCCTCGGCCAGGAACCGATCCGGCACCTCGGTCACGTCCACGGTCAGCAGATCCATGGACACGCGCCCGATGATCGGGGCGATGTGCCCGCCGATGCGGACATGCCCCTTGCCGGCCAGCCGCCAGGGATAGCCGTCGGCATAGCCCATGCCCAGCGCCGCCACCTTGGCCGGACGATCGATGCGGTGGGTGGCGTCGTAGCCCACGGTATCGCCGGCCGGCGCATGCCGCACCTGATGGATGCGGGCCAGGATGCGGATCACGGGGGCCATCGGGTTCGACATCCAGGGGGCGGGATTGCCCCCATGCAGCGCGATGCCCGGCCGCACCAGGTCGAAATGGTACTCCGCCCCGTGGAAGATGCCGGCGGAGTTGGCAAGGCTGGCCGGGGCCTTGGGCAGGCGGGCCAGGGAGGCGCGGAAGCTCCGCGCCTGCCGGGCGGTCATCGGGTTGCCCGGATCGTCCGCGCAGGCCAGATGGCTCATCCAGGCCTGCACCTCCAGCCCGTCCAGCCGCCGGGCGGCGTCGTCTGCCAGTTCATCCACCTCCGCCGGGGTCAGCCCCAGCCGGTTCATGCCGGTGTCCAGATGGATGAAGCAGGGCAGGGGGCGGCCCTGCCGGCGCGCCTCCGCCTGCCATTGTTCGATATCGCCCGGCGTGTTCAGGATGGGAACCAGCCCGGCGCCGGAGATATCTGGGGCCGAGCCCGGCGGAATGCCGTGCAGCACCGCGATGCGCGCATCGGGCAGGCCCTTCCGCAGCGTGATCCCGGCCTCGATCGTCGCCACGAAGAAGGTGCGGGCGCCGGCGGCCCGGAGCGCCCGGGCCACCGGGGCGGCCCCCAGGCCATAGGCATCCGCCTTGACCACCGCCCCGCACTCGGCACCGTCCGCAAGACCGGCCATGTGCCGCCAGTTGCCCCTGACCGCATCCAAATCGACCACCAGCACCGCACCGGCACGGGCCGGCACGGAGGAGAGGTCAGGAAGGTCCGGGCCGTCTTTCACAGCCTCGTCCATAATCAACCCGCCTTACTCGTCGGGTCCGAAGTCGTGATGGGTGTCGAGATCGCCGAAGCGGGTGTAGTTGCCGTCGAAGAACAGTCGCACCGTGCCCACGGGACCGTGGCGCTGCTTGCCGATGATGCATTCGGCGGTGTTGTGGACCAGCTCCAGACGCTCCTTCCAACGCTGATATCGGTCGTTGAACTTGTCCTCCGCCTCGTCGGGCCGCCGGCCGGGTTCCGCGCGCTCCAGATAGTACTGTTCGCGGAACACGAACATGACTACGTCGGCGTCCTGCTCGATGGAGCCCGATTCGCGCAGGTCCGAAAGCTGGGGCCGCTTGTCCTCGCGCTGCTCCACGCCGCGGGAAAGCTGGGACAGCGCCAGCACGGGCACATGCAGCTCCTTGGCGATGGCCTTCAGGCCGCGGGTGATTTCGGAGATTTCCTGCACCCGGTTCTCCGACCCCTTCAGCCCGCCGCCGCGCAGGAGCTGGAGATAGTCGACCACCACCAGTCCCAGCCCGTGGGTGCGCTTCAGGCGGCGGCAGCGGGTGCGGACGGCGGTGATGGTGAGGGCCGGCGTGTCGTCCACGAAGAAGGGAACGCGGGACAGATACTGGCTGGCCTCCACGAATTTCGGGAAGTCGCTGGCCGCGATCTCGCCGCGGCGCATCTTGTCGCCCGACACCTCCGCCTGATCCGCCAGGATACGGCCGGCAAGCTGCTCGGCGCTCATTTCCAGGGAGAAGAAGCCGACGGCAGCCCCTTCCTTGCCGCCCGACAGCATGTGCGCCTTGGCGGCGTTGAAGGCGATGTTGGTGGCCAGCGCCGTCTTACCCATGGAAGGACGGCCGGCCAGGATCAGCAGGTCGCTGGGATGCAGGCCGCCCAGCTTGTGGTCCAGATCGCGCAGGCCCGTGGTGACGCCGGTGACATGGGTGGAACGGCGGAAGGCGGATTCGATGGAGTTGATCGCCCCCGCCAGCGCCTTTTCGAAAGGAATGAAGTCGCCCTTGATGTCGCCGGAGGAGGCGAGATCGAACAGCTTCTTCTCCGCTTCCTCGATCTGGTCCGTGGCGCCGACGTCCAGCTCATGTTTGTAGGCGGTGTTGACCATGTCCTCGCCAACCTCGATGAGCTGGCGGCGCAGGAACAGGTCATGGATGATGCGGCCGTAATCCTCGGCATTGTGGACAGCCACGATCGCGGCGGCCAGACGGGCGAGATACTCCGCGCCGCCGATCTCCGACAGGTCCTTGTCCTGCTCGAAATAGGCCTTCAACGTCAGCGGGTTCGCGACCTGCCCGCGGTCGATCAGCTTCAGGCAGGCGGCATAGATGCGGCCATTGGCGGGATCGAAGAAGTGTTCTGGGCGCAGGAACTCGCCCACCTTCTCGAACGCCTTGTTGTTGACCAGGATGGCACCCAGCAACGCCTGCTCCGCCTCCTCATTATGGGGCGGGGTCCGGTAGGCGAGTGCCGACTCGCGGAGACCAGGGGGATCGATCAGCTTCGTGTCCATACGCGCACTCTAACAGCGTCGGGCCATGGGCGGGTAATCCGCAAGGCCAGAGGCATAGGTGCAAACCGTGGACAGAGTGTGAACAGATCTGTGGATAAGTGGGAAAACTCTGTGCGCGGCTTGGGGCGGAGAACGCATGTGCCACCTGTGAGCTCTCCGCCTCATCCCTCGACAAGCTCAGGGTGAGAAGCTGGGCTCTCAGGCCGCCCGGGAGCCATTACTCCGCCGCGACAGCCATCCGGTGCTCGGCCTCGTAGATGTAGTCGCGGGTCAGGGGGACCGCGTCGGCACGCTTGGCCATCTGGAGCTGCCAGACCATGTGGCCCTGATGGCGGAAGGCACATTCGCAGCCGGCCAGATAGAATTCCCACATCCGGTAGAAGCGCTCGTCATAGAGCGCGACCAGCCTGTCCCGATTGGCCGCAACCCGCTGCCGCCAGTGCCACAGTGTCTCGGCATAATGCAGCCGCAGGAACTCCATATCCGTCGGCATCAGGCCTGATCGTTCCACATGCGGAATAACCTCTGACAGGGCCGGGCTGTAGCCGCCGGGGAAGATGTATTTGCGCAGCCAGGGATTCGTCGTGCCCGGCCCGTCCGTGCGCCCGATGGAATGCAGCAGGGCGACTCCGTCGGGGTCCAGCAGCTCGTCGATCTTGCGGAAGAAGGCGCCGTACTGGGGCACGCCTACGTGCTCGAACATGCCGACGGAGACAATTCGGTCATATGTGCCCGACTCGGCGCGGTAGTCCTGCAGCTCGAACTGGACGCGGTGCTCCAGCCCAGCTTCCCGAGCGCGACGCCGGGCGATGGCGAGTTGCTCCTGGGACAGGGTGATGCCCTTCACCTGGACGTCGGCGCTCTTCGCGATTTCCAGCGCCAGCCCGCCCCAGCCGCAGCCGATATCCAGCACCTTCAAGCCGGGCTTCAGCAGCAGCTTGGCGATGATGTGCCGCTTCTTGGCCGCCTGCGCCTGATCCAGGCTCATGCCGGGATCAGCGAAATAGGCGCAGGAATATTGCCGGTCCTTGTCCAGGAACAGGTCGTAGAGCTTTTCCGACAAATCGTAATGGTGGGCCACGTTCCGGCGGGACCGGTCGGCGGGATTGGCCTGCTGCCAGAGCCGTTGCAGCCCCACGCCGAACCGGCGGAGTTTGCCCACTGGCCCGAGATGGTTGTCGCCGGCGTTGCGGGTGACGATGCTCAGCAGATCGTAGATGGAGCCTTCCTCCACCACCAGCGTACCGGCCATATAGGCCTCCCCCGCATGCAGGCCGGGATTGACGCCCAGCTTCCAGTGCAGCGACGGGTCGGTCAGTCGTACCGTGCAGGGCCGTTCATCCGCGGGGCCCGACTCCCCGCCGAACTCCCACCGTTTTCCATGCGCGTCGATCAGCGTGATGCGGCCGGTGCGGATCAGGGGCTTCAGCAGTCGGGCGAAGAGCATGGCGGGTGCCTCCTTGCGGGGTGGCGGATCAATCTCCAGGGCGCACGGGACAAACGCGCGGCGATGCACGCTATTCTATGATCTGCTGATACAAGCGGGCGGTTTGAAGGGGGAGGGCGGCGGGCGCGTTCGCTATACCCCGACCGATGTGTGCAAAGAAAAACGGCGCGCCCGGTGGGGCGCGCCGCTCATCTCTCGGATCGAGGGGATCAGGCTCAGGCCTGCTCCTCGGTGGTCTCGTCCGTGGTCTCGACCGTCTCGTCCTCATCATCGTCCTCCGGCATGCCGGTGACCATGCCGCCGCGCTGCGCTTGCAGCTCGGCCTCGTCCTGGGACCGGGCAACGTTCACCGTGACGAACACGGAAACCTCGGGGTGCAGGACGATGCGGACCTTGAACAGGCCCAGGGTCTTGATCGGCTCGTCGATCGACACCTGACGGCGCTCGATGGTGACGCCGGCGGCGGTGACCGCCTCGGACACGTCGCGGGCGGCGACGGAACCGTACAGCACGCCGGTTTCACCCGCCTGACGGGTGATGACGACGGACATGCCGTCCAGCTTGCCGGCGACCTGCTCGGCATCCTTGCGGCGCTCGAGGTTCGCGGCCTCGAGCTGGGCCTTCTGCTTGTCGAAGAAGGCGAGGTTCGCCTTCGTCGCGCGCAGGGCCTTCTTCTGCGGCAGCAGGAAGTTCCGGGCGAAGCCCGGACGGACCTTCACCACTTGGCCCATCTGGCCGAGCTTCTCAACGCGCTCCAGCAGGATCACGTCCATGTCAGTTCTCCTCGGCTAGAGCTTACTTCACCACGTAGGGAAGCAGGGCGAGGAAGCGGGCGCGCTTGATCGCGCGGGCCAGCTCACGCTGCTTCTTCGTGGAGACGGCGGTGATGCGGCTCGGAACGATCTTGCCACGCTCGGAGATGAAGCGGCTCAGCAGCTTCACGTCCTTGTAGTCGATGGCCGGGGCGTTCGGGCCGGAGAAGGGGCAGGTCTTCCGGCGACGGAAGAACGGACGACGGCCACCGCCGCCGCCACCGGCGCGGGGGCCGGAAGAGGTACGCTCGGCGCTCATGCGCGGTCTCCTTCACCCTCGGTGTTGCGCTCACGACGGGGACCGCGGTCACCGCGGTCGCCACGATCACCCCGGTCGCCGAACCCACCGCCACGGGGGCCGTCGAACCGGCGCGGGCCGCGCTCGCTACGCTCACCCTTGTTGGCGAGCATGGCGGTCTGACCCTCGGGGATCGTGTCCAGCTTCACGGTCATGTACCGCAGCACGTCCTCGTTGATGGACATGTTGCGCTCCATCTCGGCGACGGCGGCAGCCGGAGCCTCGTAAGCGACATACACGTAGTGACCCTTCCGGTTCTTCTTGATCCGGTAGGTCAGGGTCTTCAGGCCCCACTGCTCGGTCTTGGCGATCTTGCCGCCATTCTCGGTGAGGATGTTGGAGAAGGTCTCGGTGAGACTCTCCACCTGCGAGGACGTGACGTCCTGGCGGGCAATCATGATGGTTTCATACAGTGCCATATGGACTCCCCATGGCTGTTGATGGCCCGCCGCTGTACGGTTCCGGTTTCGACGCCGGCCGCCAGCCGCACGAGCCTAGCCGGCGCGATGGCGCACGCCGGCAGGGATAAGGAAGCCGCGCAATATACACGGAACCGCCTTCCGCTCAAGCGCAAAGCGGCATGGCCGGGCGGACCTGAGCGCATGGGGAAAGGGCATCGCAGGGACGCCCTAATATATAAGGCATGCGCGGTGAAGATGCCGGCCGGCTTACGTATACGTCAACTAAGGAAGCAGACTAAATCCTGTGTGTTTGCTTGACTAAGGCACGGAAGGCGCTATCAAGGTCGCCAATTCGTCGGGGGCACCCCTGGCGGTTCCGTGATTCTACCCAGGTATTGGAAGCTTCCGATGCGTGCGTTCGTCTTTCCGGGGCAGGGCAGCCAAGCCGTCGGCATGGGCCGTGAGTTGGCGGATACGTTCGACGTGGCCCGCCAGACCTTTGCCGAAGTGGACGATGCGCTGAGCCAGAAGCTCTCCACCCTCATGTTCGAGGGGCCGGAGGATCAACTCACCCTGACCGAGAACGCCCAGCCGGCCCTGATGGCGATGTCCATTGCCGTGTTGCGGGTGCTGGAAGCGGAAAAGGGACTGGACCTGTCCAAGTCCGCGCGCTTCGTCGCCGGCCACAGCCTGGGTGAATATTCAGCGCTCTGCGCCGCCGGGTCCTTCACCCTGGCCGATACGGCCCGGCTGCTGCGGCTGCGCGGTCAGGCCATGCAGAAGGCGGTGCCGGTGGGTGTCGGGGCCATGGCCGCCATCCTGGGCGCCGACTTGGACACCGCCCGCGCCATCGCGGAGGAAGCGGCGGAGGGAGAGGTCTGTTCGGCCGCCAACGACAACGCGCCCGGCCAAGTGGTCGTGTCCGGCCACAAGTCGGCGGTGGAGCGCGCCATCCGGATCGCGGCGGAGAAGGGCTTCAAGCGCGCCGTGCTTCTGCCCGTCTCCGCGCCCTTCCACTGCCCGCTGATGCAGCCTGCCGCCGATGCGATGGCGGAGGCGCTGGCCGGCGTCACGATCGCCGCCCCGCGGGCGCCGCTGGTGGCGAACGTCACCGCCTCCGCCGTGACCGACCCGGAAACTATTCGCCGCCTGCTGGTGGAGCAGGTGACCGGTGCGGTGCGCTGGCGCGAGGGTGTCCTTTACATGAAGGAGCAGGGCGTCACCGAACTGGTGGAGCTGGGCGCCGGCAAGGTGCTGTCCGGCCTTGCCAAACGGATCGACAAGGAAATCGCCGGCCGCGCCATCGGCACGCCGGCCGATGTCGCCGGTTTCGAGCCCTGATCCTTTCTCAGAACCAGAAGATTTAGGGAGCCTCCCCCATGTTCGACCTGACCGGCAAGACCGCCCTGGTGACGGGCGCCTCCGGCGGCATCGGCGCCGCCATCGCCCGCACGCTGCACACCCGGGGCGCCACCGTCGCCCTGCACGGCACCAAGGTCGAGGCGCTGGAGAAGCTGGCCGCCGAGTTGGGAGACCGCGCGAAGGTCACGCCCGCCAACCTGTCCGACCCGGCTGCGGTGGAGCAGTTGGCCAAGGACGCGGAGGCGGCGCTGGGCCAGGTGGACATCCTGGTCAACAATGCCGGCCTGACCCGCGACGGGCTGGTCCTCCGTATGAAGGACGAGGACTGGCAGTTGATCATCGACGTGAACCTGACGGCGGGCTTCCGCCTGTCCCGCGCCATGGTCAAGGGCATGATGAAGCGCCGCTGGGGCCGCATCATCGGCATCACCAGCGTGGTCGGCGTCACCGGCAATCCGGGGCAGGTGAACTATGCCGCCTCCAAGGCCGGCATGATCGGCATGACCAAGGCGTTGGCGCAGGAAGTCGCCAGCCGCAACATCACCGTGAACTGCGTGGCGCCGGGCATGATCCAGACGGCCATGACGGACGTGCTGAACGACGCCCAGAAGGAAGCCATGCATTCCCGTATTCCGGCGGGCCGCCTCGGCACCCCGGACGATATCGCCGCCGGCGTGTTGTATCTGGCGAGCGAGCAAGCGGCCTACGTCACCGGCCAGACGTTGCACATCAACGGCGGCATGGCCATGATCTGATCCGGGAAAGGGGGGTAAGAGCCGGTTTCCGGCGCTGGTCAATCGCAGCCGTCCATGGTATGTGACGGCACTTTTGAGGCACCGGCGCACGGGTCACACCGGCTCTGACCAACCCGTCACGGACCACGTCCAAACCACCAGACCACCAGAAGATAAGGTCAGAAGACATGAGTGACATCGCGGAGCGCGTTAAGAAGATCGTCGTCGAGCACCTGGGCGTGGAAGAGGCCAAGGTGACGGAGAACGCCTCCTTCATCGACGACCTCGGCGCCGACAGCCTCGACACGGTTGAGCTGGTCATGGCCTTCGAAGAGGAGTTCGGGATCGAGATTCCGGACGACGCCGCGGAGAAGATCCTGACCGTGAAGGACGCCATCGACTTCATCCAGCAGAAGTCGGCGGCCTGATCACAGGTCTCCAGGGCCAGCCCATGCGGCTGGCCCTGTTGCTGTTCCAGTCCAGCGCCCGCCTGTGGGGCTGGACGCCCATCTCCGGGCCTGGGCCCGACCGGGCGCCTTGATGGCCGACCGGGCGGGTCCGTTACCATTTCCGCCAATTTCTGCGGGTCGGACACATGCGTCGCGTCGTCGTCACCGGATTAGGCCTCGTCACCCCGCTGGGTACGGGCGTCAAGCACAACTGGCAGCGCCTGATCGCCGGCCAGTCGGGCATCCGAACTATCGAGAATTTCGATGTATCCGACCTGCCGGTCAAGATCGCCGGCCAGGTTCCTCGCGGCGCTGACATGGAAGGCGGGTTCAACCCCGACGCCTATGTCCCGCCGAAGGACCAGAAGAAGATCGACGACTTCATCCTGTACGCCATCGGCGCGGCGGATGAGGCGATCAAGGACAGCGGCTGGAAGCCCGAGACCGAGGAGCAGGCCGAGCGCACCGGCGTGATGATCGGCTCCGGCATCGGCGGTCTTCCGGCCATCTACGAGACCTCGCTGCTGCTGGCCGAAAAGGGTCCGCGCCGCGTCTCGCCCTTCTTCATCCCCTCCGCCCTGATCAACCTGGCCTCTGGCCATGTGTCGATCATCCATGGCTACAAGGGTCCGAACCACGCGGTGGTCACGGCCTGCTCGACCGGCGCGCACGCCATCGGCGACGCCGCCCGGCTGATCGCCTTCGACGATGCCGACATCATGGTGGCCGGCGGTACGGAAGCCGCGGTGAGCCGCCTCGGCATGGCCGGCTTCGCGGCCGCCCGCGCCCTCTCCACCGGCTACAACGACACGCCGGAGAGGGCTTCGCGCCCCTATGACAAGGGCCGTGACGGCTTCGTCATGGGCGAGGGCGCCGGCATCGTGGTGCTGGAGGAGCTGGAGCACGCGAAGAAGCGCGGCGCCCACATCTATGCCGAGGTGGTTGGCTACGGCATGTCCGGCGACGCCTACCACATCACCTCCCCGTCCGAGGATGGCAATGGCGGCTTCCGCTCCATGCGCATGGCGCTGAAGCGGGCCGGGCTGGACGTGTCGGAAATCGACTACATCAACGCGCACGGCACCTCGACGCCGGTGGGCGACATGATCGAGCTGGGAGCCGTGCGCCGCCTGCTGGGCAACGCGGCCGCTGGCGTCTCGATGTCCTCCACCAAGTCGGCCATCGGCCATCTGCTGGGGGCGGCCGGTTCGGTGGAGGCGATCTACTCGATCCTCGCCATCCGCGACCAGGTGGTTCCGCCGACGCTGAACCTCGAGGACCCGTCCGAGGGGACGGAGGGCATGGACCTCGTTCCGAAGCAGGCAAAGGAGCGCAAAGTGAAGGCCGCGCTCTCCAACTCCTTCGGCTTCGGCGGCACCAACGCCTCGCTGATCCTGAAGCAGTTCTCGTAAGGCGCGGGAGTCTGCGAGGGTGACGGACCCGACATCAGAGTCCACCCCGTCCGCCGCACCGAAGAAGCGCCGCCGCTGGCCCTGGCTGGTGGCGGCGCTTCTGCTTGTGCTGGTCCTGGCGGGTGCCGGAACGGCCTGGATCGCCCGGCAGCATTACATCCAGCCCGGGCCGCTGGCCGCCGACGCCACGCTGGTGGTGGAGCGGGGCAGCGGCGTGCAGGCCATCGCCCGGCAGCTCGAATCCGCCGGGATCGTCCGCCGGCACTGGGAACTGCTGATCGCGGCCAGACTGCGCGAATCCGCCCGCCGCCTGCGCGCCGGGGAGTACGCCTTCCCGGCGGGAATCAGCCTGAAGGGCGCGCTGGACATACTGGAAAGCGGGAAAACGGTGGTCCGCCGCCTGACCATTCCCGAGGGGCTGACCTCCGCCCAAATCGTGGAGCTGCTGCGGGCCGAGACGGCCCTGTCCGGCGAGATCGCGGAGGTGCCGCCCGATGGCACGCTGCTGCCGGAAACCTACCATTTCAGCTATGGCGACAACCGGGCGGAGCTGCTGGGCCGCATGGAAACCGGGATGCGCGAACTGCTGGCCCAGGCGTGGGAGAAGCGCGCTCCCGACCTGCCGGTAGCCACGGCGGAGCAGGCGGTGACCCTGGCCTCCATCGTGGAGAAGGAGACCGGCGTGGCGGCGGAGCGGCCGAAGGTGGCCGCGGTGTTCGTCAACCGCCTGCGCCTCGGCATGCGCCTCCAGTCCGATCCCACGGTGATCTACGCGCTGACGGAGGGGAAGGGGCCGCTGGACCGGCCGTTGACGCGCGCCGACTGGAAGCTGGAGCATCCCTACAACACCTATTTCATCGCCGGCCTGCCGCCCGGCCCCATCGCCAATCCGGGCGCCGAGTCGATCCGGGCCGTGCTGAACCCCGACAACCACGAATATCTGTATTTCGTCGCCGACGGCAGCGGCGGCCATGCCTTCGCCGAGACGCTGGAGGAGCACAACCGCAACGTCGCGGCCTGGCGCCGCTTCCAACGGGAGCAGGGCCAGCCGGCGGAAGAGGTGGAGTAGGACCGCATCACCACCCCTCACCCCGAGCCTGTCGAAGGGTGAGAGGGCCTTCGCCGTGCTGGTCGTCCTGGTGTCCTTCGACGGGCTCAGGACGAGGGGTGGGGTGGGGTGGGCCGCCGTAGGTCGGATCGAGCCCCGGAGGGGCGATGATCCGACACAGTGCCCCCGGTCTTCGCCACCGTGTCGGATCGGCGCTGCGCTTGATCCGACCTACGGCAGAACCGGCCGTCCCGGTCAGGCCTTCTTCTGCCAGCCGCCGCGCTCGGTCTGTTGCCAGTAGGTCAACTCGTGGCCGGCATCCTTGGCCGCCTTCCAACGGCGGCGGGCGGCGGAGACCGCATCGGGGTCGTTGCCGTCGAACAGGTCGCAGGCCAGCTCGTATTCGTTCAGCGCCGCACCTTCCGCCCCGTCGGTCAGGAACAGGACGGTGGCGGCGTTGGGGCGATCGTCGCCGGGCGTGATCCAGATCGGCTGCGACTCGGCGTGGCCGTCCTTGGCCGTGCCATGGGGCAGGAAGCCGTCCGGCTTGTAGGTCCAGAGATGCTGGGCCAGCGCCTCCGCCCGCTCTTCGCTGCCGGTCTTGACCACGGCGCGCCAGCCCCGCTCGACCGACTTCTCCAGCAGGTCCGGCAGGGTCTGTTCCAGCGTCTTGCGGGTCAGGTGGTAGAAGCGCAGCTCGGTCATGACGGTAGGATAGCAGATCGGCAAAGGAAAAGGGGCCGGATCGCTCCGGCCCCTTGGCATCACCCGCGCAAGCGCGCTCAGCCCTCGTAATTGTCCGCGACCAGCCGGTCCAGCAGGCGGACGCCGAAGGCGGTGGCGCCCTTCGGGACCACGCCCTTGTCCGCCTTGGACCAGGCCGTGCCGGCGATATCGAGATGCGCCCACGGCACGCCGTTGGTATAGCGGGCCAGGAACTGGGCAGCGGTAATGGAGCCGGCCTTGCCCGGAGAGCCGATGTTCCGCATGTCGGCGATGTCGGAGTCAATGTCCCGGTCATAGGCCGGAGCCAGCGGCATGCGCCACACCTTCTCGCCCGTCGCCTGACCGGCCCTGGCGATCTTCTCGGACAGCTCGTCATTGTTGGCGAACATGCCGGCATGCTCGTTGCCGAGGCTGACGATGATGGCGCCGGTCAGGGTGGCCAGATCGATCATGAACTTCGGCTTGAACTCCTGCTGGCAGTACCACATGGCGTCGCACAGGACGAGGCGGCCTTCCGCGTCGGTATTCAGGATTTCGATGGTCTGGCCGGACATGCTGGTGACCACGTCGCCCGGACGCTGGGCGTTGCCGTCCGGCATGTTCTCCACCAGCCCGACGATGCCGACCACATTGGCCTTCGCCTTGCGGCCGGCCAGGGCCGCCATCAGGCCATAGACGGCGCCGGCGCCGGCCATGTCCCACTTCATGTCGTCCATGTTCAGGCCGGGCTTCAGGCTGATGCCGCCGGTGTCGAAGGTGACGCCCTTTCCGATGAAGGCGATGGGCTGGTCGCCCGGCTTGCCGCCGTTCCAGCGCATGACGACGAGCCGGGGCGGCTTGGCGCTGCCCTGGCCGACGCCCAGCAGCGCGCCCATGCCGAGCTTCCGCATGCGCTTCTCGTCCAGGACATCGACCTCAAGGCCCAGGTCGCGCAGCGCCGCGCAACGTTCGGCGAAGCTCTCCGGATAAAGGACATTCGGCGGCTCGGAGACGACCTCGCGGGCGAGGAACACGCCGTCTGCGACCTTCTCCAGCCGCTCCCACGCCTTCTTGGCGGCCTTCGCCTCGCCGGCCAGGAGGGTGATCCTGGTCAGGGTCGGCTTCTTCTCCTCGGGCGTCTTCGTCTTGTAACGCTCGAACCGCCAGCCGCGGGCGAGCGCGCCGAATGCCAGCTCTGCCGCGAACTCGGCCGCCGGAACGGTCAGGCCTTCATGGGCGTCCGACGCGATGGACAGCTCCGTCTCGCCGGAGGTGAGGAGGCCGGCGACCACGGTTGCGCCGGCGTTGCCAGCCGTCAGCTGCGTCGCATCCGCCGGATTGCCGATGCCCACCAGCACGATGCGGTTGATCTCGACCCCGTTGGGAGCCAGGACGGTCAGCGTCTCGTCCGCCTTGCCGCTGAAACGGGCCGCCTTCATGGAGCGGCCCAGCAGACCTCCGGTGCGCTCATCCAGTTCGGCGCCGAAGCTGCCCAGCTTGGCCCCGGCGGCCACGGTCACGGCAAGCGCGCCCGACTTCGGCAGCGCGAGGGAGGAGAAGGCGATTTTCATGAGTTTCTCTCACCTGGTGGGGACGGCGGGCATCCGGCATGGCGGGCCGGCGCGCCCGGCTGTTGTTTGGCGGGTCCGGACCCGATAAAGAACAGTGGTCGGGCGGTGTCAAGCCGCTGCGGGTTGATGGCGGCGGATGCGGGACCGAAGACTTCTGCCCAAGAACCGCCAAGATAACGGGTTAGGCACGTCCATGGGATGATCCGCGGGCCTGCCGGCCCCGGGAAGCGGCCGACCAACCGCCTGGATTTCTGACGCGCGTGATGAACCAGATCAGCCGCTATCTCCTACGCAACCTGTCGGTGGCGACCGTGTTCGTCACCGCCGGGCTGTCCGCGGCCATCTGGCTGACGCAGTCCTTGCGCCTTGTGGAACTGGTGGTCGAAGGCGGCGCGCCGTTCTGGATCTTCCTGCAACTCGCCGTCCTGACGCTGCCGACCTTCCTGGCGGTGGTGCTGCCGCTGGGGCTGCTGGCATCGGTGCTGTTCACCTATAACCGCCTGACCATGGACAGCGAGCTGGTGGTCATGCGGGCAGCGGGCATGGGGCCGCTGGCGCTGGCGAAACCGGCGCTGGTCCTGGCCGGCATCGTGACCCTGATCTGCTATGTGCTGACAATCCATATCGGCCCCGCAGCCCAGCGGGAACTGGTGCGCCTGCGCTATGCCGCCCAGAGCGACTATTCCGCCGTGCTGCTGCGCGAGGGCACCTTCAACGATGTGGGCGAGGGGCTGACCGTCTATGTGCGGGAGCGGCATGGCGGAGAGCTGTCGGACCTTCTGATCCACGACGCGCGCAAGCCCGATCTGCTGACCACCGTGGTGGCGGAAAGCGGGCAACTCGTCACCGGGAACGGAACCCCCCAGGTCGTCGTCTACAACGGGACGCAGATGACCTTCAGCCCGGAAACCGGGCGGCAGGACTGGCTGGAATTCTCCCGCTACACGGTGGATCTCCAGGTGCTCCGGCGTCAGATCGGGGACCGGCAGCCCGACCCGCGGGAGCGCAGCCTGTGGGACCTTATCCAGCTCTCCGCCAATCCACAGGATGCCGCCGCTGCCGGCCGGTTGCGGGCGGAGCTGCATTCGCGCCTGGCCAATCCCCTGTTGGCCCTTGCCTTCACCGTGATCGCGCTGGCGGCCCTGCTGCCCGGCGAATTCTCCCGCCGCGGGCAGGTGCGCCGCATCGGACTGGCGGCCGTGCTGGCCCTGCTGCTGCAAAGCGCCGTGCTGGGGCTTTCCAATCTGGTGGGCAAGATCCCCGCGCTGGTGCCGTTGCTCTATGCGACGGCCCTGCTGCCCGTCATCGGCGGCCTCTGGTACATGAAGCACTGGCGGCGGATGCGCCACCGGTATGGCCGTCAACGGCCCGTAGCCGCGACGGAGGGGTGAGCATCATGCGTCTTTCACCCACCCTCTCCACCTATATCGGCCGCCAGTTTCTAGTCTGGTTTCTGGCTGTGCTGGGCGGAATGCTGGCCATCATCTATCTGCTGGACACGGTCGAACTGCTGCGCCGCGCCGCCAACAAGCCTGACGCCTCGTTCGAGCTGGTCGTGGGCATGGGCCTGCTGAAGCTGCCGGAGATCGGGCAGGAGGTGTTTCCCTTCGTCGTGCTGTTCGGCGGCATGTACACCTTCTGGCGGCTGACCCGCACACAGGAGCTGGTGGTGGCGCGGGCCAGCGGCATCTCCGTCTGGCAGTTCATGGCTCCCGTGCTGGCCGTGGCGCTGCTGCTGGGTCTGGCGCAAATCATGGTGCTGAACCCCGTCTTCTCCGCCATGCTGTCGCGCTACGAGCATCTGGAGAACCGGTATCTGCGCGGCCAGACCTCCTCCCTCGACATCGCCCGTTCCGGCCTCTGGCTGCGTCAGACGGGGGAGACGCAGCGCTATCTGATCCATGCGGAATCGGTGGTGCCAGGAACGGTCACGCTGCGGCGTGTCATGGTGCTGCTGGAAGCGCCCGGCGGGCGCATTACCAGCCGCCTCGACGCGGAAAGCGCCACTCTGGCCGACGGGCACTGGCTGCTGCGGGAGGCGTGGTACAACCGACCCGGCCTGCCGCCGGAGTTCCTCGCCAAGTACGAGCTGCCGACCGATCTGACGGAAGAGCGCATCCAGAGCAGCTTCGCCTCTCCCGACACCTTGTCCTTCTGGGAATTGCCCGGCTTCATCCGGACTCTGGAGACAACGGGACTTTCCTCCGTCCGGCACCGGATGCACTGGCATACGCTGCTGGCCCGTCCCATGCTGTTCGCGGCCATGGTGCTGCTGGCGGCGGCGTTCGCGTTGCGCCATTCGCGCACGGGGGGCAGCCTGGCCCTGATCGGGACCGGCATTGTCGCGGCGCTGGTGCTGTTCGCGGTGCAGGACGTGGTCCTGGCGCTCGGCCTGTCGGGGACCATCCCCGTGGCACTGGCAGCCTGGGCGCCGGCTGGCGTGGCCGTGATGCTCGGCACTGCCGCCCTGCTTCACCTCGAAGACGGATAAGCGATGCCAGCAGCTTTGCCAGCAGCGCCTTTAGCCTCTATAACACCGCCCATGTCATCTGCCGTGAAACGAAATACCATGACAAAATTCGCCCGGTCCGCCCTGGTCGCCCTGGCTGCCGCCCTCTGCGCGGCGCCCGGCATGGCGGCTGCCCAGCAGCAGCAGGCGGAGGTGGAGCGGATTGCCGCCCTCGTGAATGAGGAGGTGGTCTCCTATTCCGACCTGATGGGCCGCATGCGGCTCGCCCTCGCATCGTCCGGCCTGCCGGACAGCCCCGAGGTGCGGCAACGGCTGCTGCCGCAGGTCCTGCGCGTGCTGATCGATGAGCGGCTTCAGATCCAGGAGGCCCGCCGTCTGGAGTTGCAGGTCACCGACCAGATGGTCGACCGGGAAATCTCCGACATCGCGCGACGGAATGAGATGAACACGGCGACCTTCCAGGAGGCGCTGGCCCAGCAGGGTATTCCCTTCAACACCCTGCGGGAGCAGACCCGCGCCGGCATCGCCTGGAGCCAGATCGTACAGCGTCGCCTGCGTCCCACCGCCACCGTGGCGGAGGAGGAGGTCGCGAACCGGCTGGAACAGATCAAGGCGAATGTCGGCAAGCCGGAATATCTGATCTCCGAAATCTTCCTTTCCGTGGACGATCCCGCGAGCGAGGCCGAGGTGCGGCGGCTGGCCGACCGGCTGGTCGAACAGATCGGCGCCGGCGCGCCATTCGCGGCCGTCGCCCAGCAGTTCTCGCAAAGCGCCAGCGCGGCTGCGGGCGGCAACCTGGACTGGGTCCAGCTCGGCCAGCTCGAGCCCGACCTGGACCGCGCCCTTCAGCAGTTGAAGCCTGGCCAGTTCTCCCGCCCGATCCGTGGCACCGGCGGCTACCATATCTTCTGGATGCGCGACCAGCGCACGGTGATCGCCGGCGACCCGAACGACATCAAGGTCGCGATCGGGCAGTTCATCCTGCCCGTTCCCCAGGGCGCCGATGCCGCGCCGCAGTTCCAGCAGGTCTCGGCCGTTGCCGAGGAGGCGTCGAGCTGTCAGGCGCTCCAGAACGCTGCGGACCGGCTGCCGGGCGCCCAGGTGGCCGGACTGCCGCTGACCCGCATGGGGGACATTCCGCAGGAAATCCGCGCCCTGGTCCAGAATCTGGGCGTCGGAACCCCGACCCAGCCCCTGGTCACCGATGTCGGCGTGATGCTGCTGATGATCTGCGAGCGCGAAGTTCCGGAAGGTTCCACCCCGCCGGTGGACCAGGTCCGCAACGCCCTGATGATGGAGCGGTTGGATATGCTCCAGCGCCGTTATCTCCGTGACCTGCGGCGCGAGGCGTCCATCGAATACCGTCTCTGACGGCGGGGAAGGAGCCACCATGTCGGGCGGCAGCATCTCCTCTCCACTCGCGCCGGACCTGCCGCCGCTCGCCCTCACCATGGGCGATCCGGCCGGCATCGGCGGTGAAATCGCGCTGGCCGCTTGGCGTCTGCGCAAGGAGCGGCAGGTCCCGCCCTTCGTGCTGCTGGATGATCCGAGGCGGCTGACCGATCTGGCGGCCCGCCTGGGCTGGCAGGTGCGCATCGCCGAAGTGGCCGACCCGACGGAGGCGGCGCGCCGCTTTCCGGAGGCGCTGCCGGTCGTGCCGGTGCATCTCGCGGCCGCGGTAACGCCGGGCAGGCCGGACCCGGCCAATGGCGGGTCCGTCATCGCCAGCATCGACCGGGCCGTTGAGCTTGCGCGGTCCGGGGCCGCCGCAGCCGTTGTGACCAACCCGATCCAGAAAAGCGCGCTCTACGCCGCCGGGTTCCGCTGGCCAGGCCATACCGAATATCTCGCCCACCTCGCCGGTCAGGCGGAGGACCGGACTGTGATGCTGCTGGAAGGCGGCGGCCTGCGGGTGGCACTTGCCACGATCCATGTGTCCCTGCGACAGGTGCCGGACGTGCTGACCAGGGACGGCATCGTGCAGGTTTCGCATGTGGTCGCGGCGGCGCTCCGCCGGGATTTCGGCATCGATCGGCCCCGCCTCGCAGTGGCCGCCCTGAATCCCCACGCGGGGGAGGGGGGCAGCATGGGACGGGAGGAGATCGAGGTGATCGCGCCCGCCGTGGCGGAACTCCAGCAGGATGGGCTGGAGGTCACCGGCCCACTGCCGGCCGACACCCTGTTCCATGCCGCCGCGCGGGAACGGTATGACGCCGTCATCTGCATGTATCACGATCAGGGGCTGATCCCGCTGAAGACGCTGGATTTCGACACCGGCGTGAACATCACGCTGGGCCTGCCCTTCGTGCGGACCTCGCCGGACCATGGCACGGCGCTGGGCATCGCGGGGACCGGTACCGCCAGCCCCTCCAGCCTGATCGCGGCGGCCAAGTCGGCGGCCCGGATCGCCGCCCGCCGCGCCGCCACAAGCTAAGTTCAATGACCACCGACCTGTCCCACCTGCCGCCGCTGCGGGATGTGATCTCGCAGCACGATCTTGCCGCCCGCAAATCCTTCGGCCAGCATTTCCTGCTCGACCTCAACCTCACCCGCCGCATCGTGCGCGAGGCCGGAGACCTCGAGGGCGTGCATGTGGTGGAGGTCGGGCCCGGTCCCGGCGGCCTGACCCGCCCGCTGGTCGAGTCCGATGCAGTTACGGTCACCGCTATCGAGCGCGATACGCGCTTCGCCGCGGCCCTGGCGGATGTGGTGGAGGCATCCGGCGGGCGTTTTCGCCTCGTCGAGGCCGATGCGCTGGAGGTGGACCCGGTGGAGCTGGTGCCTGCCCCGCGGGCCATCATCGCCAACCTGCCCTACAATGTGGGCACGCCGATGCTGTTCAACTGGCTGAAGCGGATCGGGGAGTACCGGTTCCTCGCCTTGATGTTCCAGAAAGAGGTGGTCGACCGGATCGTGGCCCGCCCGCGCAGCTCCGATTATGGGCGGCTGGCAGTGATGTGCCAGTGGCTGGCGGATTGCCGGACCATGATGGTGCTGCCCGCCCGCGCCTTCACTCCACCGCCGAAGATCGACAGCGCCGTCGTTCGCATCGCCCCGCGCGCGCGCCTCGCCGACGATCCGGCCTTCCGCACCATGGAAACGCTGGTCGCCGCCGCCTTCAACCAGCGCCGCAAGATGCTCCGCTCCAGCCTGCGCGGCACGTTGGGGGAGCCTGAACCCCTGCTGGAAAGCGTCGGCATCCTGCCCACCGCCCGGGCGGAGGAGGTGGAGGTGGCAGGTTTCGTGGAACTGGCGAAAGCCTGGGAACGCGCTCGGGCTACGTAGATCAGACACGCACAGCGTAGCCGACTCTTATTTCTGTCAGTAGGCCGGCAAAGCCGGATTCCTTCCCATCTTTCAAAACCGCCCATCGCACAGCATCGCGATTCGCCTAGAAGCGCAGGGTGAAGACCGTCCCGCCTTCCTCCGCCCGCGCCACGGCGATGCTGCCGCCATGGGCCAGCATGATCTGGCGGGCCAGGGAGAGGCCGACGCCGGACCCCTCGCGCTTGGTGGTGAAGAAGGGGACGAAAATCTTGTCCGCCACCTCCGGCGGGATGCCGGGGCCGTTATCGATGACCTGAAGGGCTACGCGCCCGCCCTCGTCCAGGAAGGCATTCATGCGTACGCAGGCATCCTCCTGCCCGGCCAACGCTTCCACCGCGTTCTTCAACAGATTGATCAGGACTTGGTCCAACAGATCGGGGTCCACCGCCATTTCCAGCGCCGGCGGAAGCACCAGCGTTTCGAACCGGATGCGCTTTTCCGCCAGCGCGGGGGCCATCAGGCGGCGCATGCGGTCCAGCACTTCCCGCACCTTGATCCGCTCCAGCGCCGGCTTCGGCACCTGGGTGAACTGGCGATAGCGTTCGACGAAGCGCAGCAGCCCGTCGCTGCGGCGGGCCACGGTGTCGATGGCCTGGACGGCGTCTCCCATCTCCTCCGCCAGATCGGGGCGGTCGGCCACCTTCTCCGTCAGATCCTCCATGACCGCCTTGGCTGTGCGGGTGAGGGAGGAGACGGGGGTGAGGGAATTCATCATCTCATGGGTCAGGACCCGAACCAGCTCCTGCCAAGCGCGCACCTCCGTCGCTTCCAGGTCCGCGCCGATGTTCTGAAGGGAGACCAGCAGCCGCGGTTCCCCGGCCAGGGTGAGCTGTGTGGCCGCCACCGTCATCTGCAGCGGCCCGCCGCCGACCCCGCCCGCGACGCGCAGCAGGGCGCGGCTTCCGGCTTTCAACTCGCGCAGCGAGTCGGCCACCGTCTTGCTTCCGTCCGCCAGACGGCGGTTCAGATCCTCCGGCCCCAGAAGGCGGCGGGCGGCATTGTTCAGCAGCTCAACCCGTCCACTGGGGAAGACCGCGGCAAGGGCCACCGGCACATGCTCCAGCAGGGCGTTCAGATATTCGGCCTGGCGTTCGGTATCGGCGCGGGTGGCCTTGAAGCGTTCCAGCACCGTAGTGAAACTGGCGCCCAGCTCATCGAAAGCGGAGCCCATGCCCCGCATGCCGAAGGTCTGGGAGAAATCCGAATGGGCAATGGCGGTCAGGAAGCGGGACAACTCCCGATTCGTCATCGTCACCTTGCGCAGCAATCCGCCGATCTGGACCAGGATGGCGATGCCCACCAGCAGCGATGTGGCGCGGTACTCCGTCGCTACCAGCAGCACGCCCAGCAGCATGGAAGAGAAGGCCAGAAGCGCCACCCGGACGGTGACGTTCAGCTCGAACCGCCGGGAGCCGATCCTAGAGCCCATGCTTTTCCATCCGGCGGTACAGCGAAGTGCGGGTGATTCCCAACTCGTGCGCGGTGTGGCTGATATTGCCCTGGTGTTTCTCCAGCGCCCGTCGGATCACCTCCCGCTCTACCGCCTCCAGGTCGAAGGTGTCCAGATGCAGCCCGCCAGCCGGGCTGTCGGCATCGGTCGCCACGATGGCCGGGGAGTGTGCCACGGTCGCAGCGGCCGGCTGTCCGGCAGTGGAGGGGAGGGAGAAATCCTCCGCCTCCAGCACATCGCCGGCGGACAGGATCATCGCCCGCTCCACCGCATGGCGCAGGGCGCGCACATTGCCCGGCCAGCGATAGGACATCAGCCGGGCCAGAGCGTCGGCCGAGACCCGCTTGCGCGGCATGTTGTACTTGCGGGCATAGAGACCGATGAAATGCTCCAGCAGCGTCGGGATGTCCTCCGGCCGGTCGCGCAGGGGTGGCAGGGTCAGCTCCACCGTGTTGATGCGGTACAGCAGATCCTGGCGGAACACATCCTCTCGCCCCAACTGCTCCGGCGGCATGTTGGTGGCGCTGATCAGGCGGACATCGATGGGCATCGGCCGGGTTCCGCCCACCGGCACCACCTCCCGCCGCTCCAGCACCGTCAGCAGCTTTGCCTGGAGGTAGAGCGGCAGGTTCCCGATCTCGTCCAGGAACAGGGTGCCGCCATTGGCGGCCACCAGACGGCCGACCCGGTCCTCCTTGGCGTCGGTGAAGGCGCCCTTCCTGTGGCCGAACAGCTCGCTCTCGAACAGTGTCTCCGTCACCGCGCCGAGGTCGACGGAGAGGAAAATCCTGTCCGCGCGGCTGGAGCGCCGGTGGATTTCTCGCGCGATCACCTCCTTGCCGGTGCCGTTCTCGCCAAGGATCAGCACATTTGCCTGAGTGGGGGCAGCCCGGTCGATGAGCTGGAAAACGCGCAGCATGGCGGGGGCGGTGCCGACGATGGCCTGCCCGGTTCCGTCCGCCGCGGTTGCCAGTTCCTTCGCGCGGGCATCCGCCGTCTGCGCCTCCCGCTTCGATGCGGTGAGCTTGAGGGCGGAGGAGAGGGTGGCCACCAGCCGCTCGTTCTGCCAGGGCTTCAGCACGAAGTCGGCCGCCCCCTGCTTCATCGCCTCCACCGCCGTGCCGACATCGCCATAGGCGGTGATCAGCACCACGGACAGCGTCGGATCGATCTCCACGATCCGCTTCAGCCATTGGAAGCCTTCGCGCCCCGTATTGGCGCCGATGGCGAAATTCATGTCCAGCAGGACGGCATCGAACTGCCCGTCCTTCAGCAATTGCGGGATGCGGTCGGGCCGCGATTCCGTGTGGCACTGGATGCCCTGGCGCTTCAGCAGCAGGCGTGCGGCGACGAGGATATCCTCATCATCATCGACGATCAGGACGCGTCCGGCTTCAGACATGGGCGGCAATCCAGGTTGGGTGCTCTGTCCGGTTCCGGACACAACTGTCCGTAAACGTACAGGCGGCACCGAAAAGGTGCATCAGAAAAGCTCTGCAACCGGCTGAAGCAAGGGGCAGGCCAGCTTGGCGCGCGTCTTGCTACATGCCTCCCCACGGACCCGCGCCGATATACGGTCGCGGCGCACCCAGGGGAGAGGGGCTCAATGATCCGGCACTATGCATTGATGGCGCTCCGCACGCTGGCCCGGCACAGGCTCTATGCGGCGATCAATCTGTTCGGATTGGCGGTCGGTCTGGCGGCGGCCCTGTTGATCCTGATCTATGTCCGCCACGAAACCTCGTACGAGCGCCACTTCACCCAGGCCGACCGTATCTACCGACTGGCGCAGGACCCGCGGGACGAGAGCCAGTCGGACGGTATCCGTCACCATCTGGCGTCCCAGCCCATGGCCGACATGATCCGCGGCGTCGGTGCATCGCTAGGGATCGAGGCGGTGAGCCGGGTGGAAAATGGCAATCTGATCCTCTCGGAAGGCGGGCCGCCGCTTTCGCAGAGCGTTGGCATCGTGGACCCGGAATTCCTGCGGATCTTCGATTTCGAGTTCATCGCGGGCGATCCGCGGAGCGCGCTGGCCACGCCGGACAGTCTGGTCCTTTCGGAGGCGGCGGCGCGCAAGTTCTTCGGAAGTAGGGAGGCGGTCGGGCGCATGCTGACCGCCCAGACCGGCGCCGTGCTGCGCGTGACCGCGGTGATCGCGGAGCCGCGCGGTCCAAGCCAGGTCTGGTTCGAGGCGCTGATGTCCACCAGTTCGCCCCTGATCGGCCCGCCGCAATGGATCAACAGCAACGGGCCGGTCTATATCCTGGCGTCGCCGGGCGTATCGGGAGCGGAACTGGAACGTCGCCTGGATGAGGTCATCCCGCCGCTTGTGCCCGGCGAGGTACGGGAGGACCAGGGCGAAATCCGCCTCGGCCTGGAGCCGCTGTCGGATCTCTATCTGCATTCCGGGCGCTGGACGAGCATGAACCAGCCTCCAGCCAATGCGGCAACGGTCTATGCCACCGCCGGCGTGGCCGTGTTGCTCCTCGGCATTGCGGCGATCAACTATACGAATCTGGCGACCGCTCGCGCCAGTCTGCGGACCCGCGAGGTCGGGCTGCGCAAGACGGTGGGGGCGAAACGGCGTCAGTTGATCGTCCAGTTCCTGGGCGAGTCCATCCTGGTAGCAGCCGGCGGATTGCTCCTCGCCCTGGTCCTGACCGAACTGATGGCGGAGCCCTTCGCCAGCCTTATCGGCATCAGGCTTTATTTCAGCCCCTGGACGGACCCGCTACTGCTCACCGGCGCCATCCTGCTGACGCTGGGCGTGGGCGTGGTGGGAGGCGCCTATCCCGCCCTTTATCTCTCCGGTATCCGGCCGGCGGCGGTGCTGCGGGCGGGGAAAGGCGGTGTCGGCGGGGCGGGACGGCTGCGCGCCGCCCTGGTGATCGTGCAGTTCGCCTGCGCCGTCGGGCTGGCCGCGGCCACGCTGATCGTCGTGCAGCAGACCCGCTACGCCACCACCGCCGAACTCGGCTTCGACAAGGAGAACCGTCTGATCCTCAGCGGCATCCGGCATGAGCAGGTGCGGCTCCAGTTGGAACCGCTGAAGGACGAACTGCTGCGCATTCCCGGCGTCACGGGGGCAGCCGCCTCCTGGATGGTGCCCGGAGGGGCGGGAGCGCAGGGGCGGGAGGTCTATTTGCCCGGCACGCCGGACGGCGAACGAATGAACCCCGAGGTCTACCGGGTCGAGCATGGCTTCCTGGACGTTCTGGGTGTCCGCATGCTTGCCGGCCGCGGCTTCGATCGGGCCCGGGCTGAGGACGAGATGCGGTTCCCCGACGGGGTGGAAGGACCGCAGGTCTTCAGCACTGTCCTGAACGCCACGGCCGCACGCAACCTCGGCTTCGCTTCTCCGGAAGAGGCGCTAGGACAGATCCTCGACTTCAGTGATGACACGCCGGTGACGTCACGGCTGCGGGTCATCGGGGTGGTGGAGGATTTCCGCCCGCGCAATGCCCGCAACGCGATCCGCCCCACGGTCTTCGTCGGCGGCGACCCGGTGTACCGCTACAACTTCCTGACCTTGCGGCTGGCGCCGGGAGCCGACCTGGATAGGGTTCTGACGCAGGTGGATGTCGTCTGGAGCCGCTTCGCGCCGGATATCCCCGTCGCCCGCAGCTTCCTGGACGAGTATATCGAGCGCATGTATGAGCGGGAGAAGCGGATCGCCGGAGTGCTGGGCGGCTTCGCCGCGCTGACCGTCGCCATCGCCTGTCTGGGTCTGTTCGCCCTCGCTGCGTTCGAGGCGGAACGGCGGACCAAGGAGATCGGTGTCCGCAAGGTCCTCGGGGCGACGGTGCTGGACATCGTGCGGCTGCTGGCCTGGCGCTTCTCCCGCCCGGTTCTGATCGCGAACCTCATCGCTTGGCCGGTGACGTGGTTCCTTGTGGCGGAGTGGCTGGGCGGGTTCGCCTACCGTATCGACGTGACGCCGCTGCCCTTCATCCTGGCCGGCGGCGGCGCGCTGCTGATCGGATGGATCACGGTGGCCGGCCATGCCGCCCGTGTGGCCGCCCGCCCGCCGGTCCAGGCCTTGCGCTACGAGTAGCCGTTCCCGACTGCCCAGGAAATCCTGGGGCGCCATGGCTTGACCATGGCGCCTCTTTTTTTGTCCCCTTGCAGGTGTCCGCAATCGGACATGCAGGTAAGTGTCCGATTGCGGACAGCGTTCATTTCCGGACAGTGACGCTCGGCCCGCAACCTCAAGAATTCCGTCACTTCCAGTTCTGGCACGTGGATTGCCATGAAACTCGCGACAACGGGCGGATTGCCCGGACCTGTGTGCGGGACCCATGAGGACGACCATGAACACTGCCCCTGAAGCGCACCCGGACAGAGCACAGCGCCGCACCCTGTGGGAGCGGTTGGATGACGGAATCGCTTCCGTGAATCCCGATTTCTGGCTCGCGGGGGCCGTGTTCGCGGTGATCGTGCCATGGCTCAACCGCCTCGCTTGACGCTGGTCCGGACGGAAGGAAAAGCAACGATGGGAATGGATCGGAAGATCGAGAAGGCCGGCTGGACCAAGCACAAGCGCTGGATCGGTGCTGCCGCGGTGGCGCTGCTTCTGGCGGGCGGCGGCTATTACGCGGCGTCCGGCATGGGAGGCGGGCAGACCATCCGCATGGCGCAGGAGCGGCTGTCGGTCGCGGCCGTGCAGGAAGGCCAGTTCGAGGACTTCATCCCCGTCCGCGGCGCTGTGGAGCCGCTGACCAGCATTTTCCTGGACGCCAGCGAAGGTGGCCGGGTCGAGCGCCGTCTGGTGGAGCCGGGCCAGCCGGTCAAGGCCGGCCAGCCGCTGGTTGAGTTCTCCAACACCCAGCTCCAGCTCCAGGTGCTGGGCAACGAGGTGCAGGTGGTGGAGCAGCAGAACCAGCTCCGATCCCTGGAAATCTCGCTGGAGAGCACCCGCCTGTCCAACAAGACGGCGCTGGTGCAGGTCGAGTACGAGATCGTCCGGCTGGGCAGGGAGCTGGAGCGCCGCTCCACCCTGGTGAAGACCTCTGCCGTATCCGAACGGGAGTACCAGGACACCCGCGACGAGCTTGATTATTACAAGAACCGCCGTGCCGTCCTGCTGGAGACGGTGAGCACCACCGACCGCATGCGGGCCGAGCAGTATGACCAGCTCGCCAAGTCCACGGCCAGCCTGGAGCAGCAGCTTGAGATCATGCGCCGCTCGCTGGACAATCTCACGGTCCGTGCGCCGGTGGATGGCATCCTGACCGTGCTGGACGCCGAGATCGGCCAGAACAAGACCCGCGGGGAGCAGATCGGCCGCATCGACCGCACCGACGGCTTCAAGGTCGTCGCCCAGGTGGACGAGTTCTACCTCTCGCGCCTCGAGGTCGGGCAGTCGGCCGAGGCCGCCATCGGTTCCGGCAGCTACAGGCTGACCGTGGCAAAGATCTACCCGCAGGTGCGGGACGGCCAGTTCCGGGTGGACCTGGAATTCGGAGACGAGAAGCCGGCCGGCATCCGGCCGGGCCAGACGCTGCAGATGCGCTTGCGGCTGGGGGCCACCTCCACCGCGCTGCTGATCCCGAACGGCGGCTTTTATCAGGATACCGGCGGCTCCTGGATTTTCGTGGTGGACCCGTCCGGTGAATTCGCCACCAAGCGCAACATCAAGGTGGGCCGCCGCAACACCCAGGTGATCGAGGTGGAGGAGGGGCTGGCTCCCGGCGAGCGGGTCATCACCTCGGCCTATGGAGACATGGTCCGCATGGACCGCATCCAGTTCAACTGAACCGAACCGACCACGGACACCGCTGGATTGCGATCCGGCCGATCAGAAGGAAGAAACACGATGCTGAAGCTTGTGAACCTCACCAAGGTCTACCGCACCGAGGAGGTCGAGACGACCGCCCTCAACCAGGCCAACATCCATGTCCATCCGGGCGAGTTCGTCGCCATCATGGGGCCGTCTGGCTGCGGCAAGTCCTCCCTGCTGAACATCATCGGCATGCTCGACAGCCCGAGTTCGGGCGAATACTGGTTCGCGGGCGAGGAAGTCTCGAAGTACGGCGAGCGCAAGCTGGCCGATATCCGCAAGAAGAACATCGGCTTCATCTTCCAGAGCTTCAACCTGATCGACGAACTCACTGTGTTCGAGAACGTCGAGCTGGCGCTGCTCTACCACGACATCCCGGCGCGGGAGCGTAAGCAGCGGGTCAAGGAAGCGCTGGAGAAGGTAGCGATCAGCCACCGCGAGGGACACCTGCCGCAGCAGCTATCCGGCGGTCAGCAGCAGCGCGTCGCCATCGCCCGCGCCGTGGTCAGCCGGCCGAAGATGCTGCTGGCCGACGAGCCGACCGGCAACCTGGACAGCGCCAATGGCGATGAGGTCATGAACATGCTGACCGACCTCAACAAGGAGGGGACCACCATCGTGATGGTCACCCACTCCATGCCGCACGCCCAGTATGCGCGCCGCATCATCAACCTGTTCGACGGCCAGGTCGTGGCCGAGAACCTGCGCGCGGCCTGATCCGGCGCCCGCCGCCGTCCCGCGGCGGGCCGCCCGATCCCTGCAAGCCCGAAGGAACCCCTCCATGTTCCGCAACTACGTTACCGTCGCCCTGCGCAATCTGGTCAAGCACCGGCTCTACTCCGCGATCAACATCGTGGGGCTGGCGGTAGGGCTTGCAGCCTGCGTCCTGATCCTCGTCTTCGTGCGCAACGAGCTCAGCTACGACCGGTTCTTCACCGGCCATGAGCGGCTCTATCAGGTCGCGATCACGGCCAACACTCCCGGCCGGCAGCCGGAAAAGACCAGCATGACCATGCTGCCCTTCGCCCGCGCCATGAAGGAGAGCTTCCCGGAGGTAGAGGAGACCACCCGCATCGTGCGGCAGCGCTCCGTCCTCCGGCGGGACGAGACCCAGTTCTTCGAACTGGTGATCCTCGCCGATGCTTCGATGTTCCGGATGTTCGACTTCCCCTTCGTGGCGGGCGACCGGGAAACCTCCCTGGATCAGCCGACCGGCATCGTGCTCAGCGAGCGTATGGCGCGGAAATATTTCGGGGAGCGGTCCGCACTCGGCCAGACCATCACCATCGACAATCAGCATGAGCTGGTGGTCACCGGTGTGTTCAAGGACCTGCCTTCCAACACGCAGTTCGACTTCGACATCGTCATGCCCATCAACTCCGTCGCGGCACGCAATCTGCGCGCGCTGGAGGAGAACTGGGGGGCGATCTGCTGCAAGACCTATGTGCGGCTGGCCGAGGGTGCCGACATCGAGGATGTGCGTGAGCGGCTTCTTCCCTGGATGAAGCGGACCGCCCCCACGCTGAACGGCCCGAACGGCAGCGTCAATCTGGGCGATGCATTCATTCCCAGCCTGCGCCCGGTGGCCGATGTCCATATGGAACCGCTTCTGGGCGACATGCGCCCAGGCACCAGCAAGGCTGAAATCTATACCTTCAGCGCCGTGGCGCTCCTGGTCGTGGCCATCGCCAGCATCAACTTCATGAATCTCGCGACGGCCCGCGCCACCCAACGCGCACGGGAAGTCAGCGTGCGCAAGGTGGTGGGGGCCAGCCGCACCCAGATCGTGGCGCAGTTCATCGGCGAATCCGTGCTGCTGACCCTGATCGGGCTGCTGCTGTCGCTGGCGCTGGTGGAGCTGGCGCTGCCGGCCTACAGCGCCTTCCTGCAGAAGGATCTCGCCTTCGATTACAGCGATCCGGCTCTGCTGGCGATCCTGCTCGGTCTGGCCTTCTTCGTCGGCATCGCGGGCGGCGCATATCCGGCCTTCTTCCTGTCCGGCTTTAACCCGGCCAAGGTGCTGAAGGGCGCTTCCAGCGGAGTGGGCGGGGGTAGCGGCCGGCTGCGCATGATCCTGGTGGTGGTGCAGTTCTCCATCTCCATCGGGTTGATGGTCGCCACTGCCGTGGTCTATGGGCAGCTCCTCTTTGCCCAGAACAAGAACCTCGGTTTCCAGCGGGACAATCTGGTTGTCCTGAGCGGAACCGGCCGTCCCGGCGTGCGGGACAATCTGAACGGTCTTCTGGAAACGCTGCGCCAGGACCCGCGCATCGTCGGCGCGGCCGCCACCAACATCATTCCCGGCGAGATGGATGAGAGCAATACCAACATCCGCCTGCCGGGCGGCGACCCGACGGAGCAGATCGTCATTCGCAACGACACGGTCGGGCCGGAATTCGTTTCCACCATGGGCATGCGGATCATTGCCGGCCGCGACTTCGACAAGTCCCGCGGCACGGATGTGATCCAGCGGCCGGACTGGCAGCTCCGCGGCGAACCCACGCCCGAGGGAACCCAGCCTTTCTCCCAGCCGGGTGCGGCGCTGATCAACGAGTCCGCCGTGCGCCGCCTCGGCTACGCGTCGCCGGAAGCGGCCATCGGCCAGACTTTCACGGCGGGCGACAGCGAGGTCAGTTCGCTCGACCTGACCATCATCGGCGTGGTGGAGGATTTCCACTTCCGCTCCATCCACGATCCCATCGCGCCTGGCTTCTTCATCACCGACAACGGATACAGCAGCGATGCCGTGATCCGGGTGCGCGGCGACGATGTGCGGGGCGCGCTGGAGGCGATCGACACGGCTTGGCGCAATGCCAACCCGTCGGTGCCGGTGCAGCGGGCCTTCCTGGACGACCAGCTTCAGGCCCTCTATGAGCGGGAGCAGCAGACCGGCACCCTGTTCGCCGCCTTCTCCGGCCTCGCCATCGTGATCGCTTGCCTCGGCCTCTTCGGGCTGGCCAGCTTCACGGCGGAGCGGCGGACCAAGGAGATCGGGCTCCGCAAGGTGCTCGGCGCCAGCGTGACCGACATCGTGCGGCTGCTGGTCTGGCAGTTCTCCAAGCCGGTGCTGGTGGCGAACCTGATTGCATGGCCGCTGGCCTGGTACGGCATGTCCCGCTGGCTGGAGAGCTTCACCTACCGCATCGACCTGAACCCGCTGCCCTTCCTGCTGGCGGGAGCGGCGGCTCTGGCCATCGCCTGGGCCACGGTTGGCCTGCATGCCGCCAAGGTCGCGCGGTCCAAGCCGGTCACGGCGTTGCGGTACGAGTAAGCCGGGCAAAGGGGGCGGCCGGAACGGGCCGCCCCTGCGTGCGCAAGGGTCGTGTGAGGAGGGGCGGGATGCTTAGGAATTGGATTACAGTGACCCTGCGCAATCTGGCGCGTCATCGTCTTTATGCGGCGGTGAACATACTTGGCCTGGCGGTAGGGCTTGCTGCCTGCCTGCTGATCGCCGTGCTGGTCCGGCATGAAACCAGTTTCGATGGGTTTCATGCGAACGCGGACCGGATCGTCCGGGTGAACCGGACGGAATTCATCGCAGAGCGCGCTCCCCAGACCAGCGGCACCACCGCCATGCCGGTCGGCCCGACTCTGGCCGATGCATATCCCGAAGTGGAGATGATGGTGCGGGTGGCCCGCTTCGGCGCTATCATCCAGACCGATGGAGGCGTGTTCCGGGAACGGGTATTCCGGACCGATCCCGGCTATTTCCAACTGATCGACGCGGTCTTTCTGCACGGGGATGCGTCCCTGGCGTTGGCAGAGCGGGACAGCGCCGTGCTGACCCAATCCAAGGCGCGCAAATATTTCGGTGATGTGGACCCTGTCGGCCGCACGCTGACGCTGACCACCGGGCGCAGTTGGCGCATTACCGGCGTGATAGCCGACCCGCCCGTGAATACGCGGTTCGATGCGGGCATCATCACCCACTTGGACAGCAGCTTCAGCGACAGCGCCGACCAGTGGTATCGGGAAAGGGTTGATGGATGGTCCAACCACTGGCTCACCACCTACCTGCTGCTCCGTCCCGGCGCCGACCTCGCGGCCATGCAGGCCCGCATGGAGGATGTGCTGGCGGAAACCCCTGATTATCAGCGGCCCGACACGCCCGGACTGGGCTACAGCTTCACGCTTTCCTTCCAACCCTTGGCGGAGATCAACACCAATCCGCAGGGCGGTGAGCCAGGAACGCCGACCACGGTCATCCATGCGCTGATCGCGGTTGGGGGGCTGATCCTGCTAGTGGCGGGCATCAATTTCGTGAACCTTACGACCGCGCGTGCCAGCCTGCGCGCCCGCGAGGTTGCCGTCCGCAAGACGCTGGGCGCTCGCCGCGCCAGCATCATCGCCCAGTTCCTGGGGGAATCGGTGATGCTGTCGTTGTTCGCCGGGCTGGTCGCCCTGGCGCTGGTGGAGCTCAGCCTGCCCCTGGTTCTTCAAGGACTGGAACTACCAGCCCTTGCAGGGCCGGCGGAATCATTGGAGCTGCTGACCTACGCCTTGCCGTTTCTGGTGCTCCTCGGTGTGGCGGCGGGGCTGTATCCGGCCTTCATCCTCTCCGCCTTCGCTCCCGCGTCCGCGCTGAAGGGGGGCGGCACCGCGCCGGGCGGTGGAAAGCTCCGCACCGTGCTGGTCGTGGTGCAGTTCGGCATCGCCATCGCGCTGGTGATTGGCACCACCGTCATCCTGACGCAGACCCGCTACGCCAGCAGCCAGCGCCTCGGCTTCGATCAGGAGAATCTGGTGCTGCTCAGGGGCCTGGACCTGGATGAGGTACGTCCGCAACGCGAAGCGCTGATAGAGCGGATCGGCCGTCTGCCGGGCGTGGTGACCGCCGGCCTCACCTCCTGGGCGCCGGCGGACCCCTCCGAGCGGACCACCACCTTCCGCTTCCCGGGTGAGGAGAGGGCGGTCACCTTGCGCAACGAGCCGGTGGATTTCGGTTATCTGGAGGCGCTGGGCGCACGGCTGCTGGCCGGCCGCATCTTCGACCGCGCCCGGCCGGTGGACCTGTTCCAGGAGTCAGGGCAGACCAATGGCCGCTTCGATGGCACCGCGGTGGTCACTGCCGGGATTCTGCCGGTGCTGGGCGTCGCCACGCCGGAAGAGGCACTGGGGCGGCCTATGATCTATGGAAGCACCGTGACCGACGGGGTGGAGCGGCACCATATCGTCACCATCGTCGGCGTTGTGGAGGATATCCAATTCTCCTCCGCGCGGGACGCGCTGGTGCCCACGGTCTTCATGGTGGATCGCACGCAGCTGGACGTATTGGCCATCCGGCTCGCGGCCAGCACGGGGCCGGACACGTTGGCCGCCATCGATGCAATGTGGCGGGACGTCGTTCCGAACGTGCCGGTGCGCCGCGACTTCCTGGATGAGCGCGTCCGCAGGCTTTATGCAGCGGAGGCGCGGCAGGCAACCGTACTGGCGGCCTTTGCCGGCCTTACCATCGTAATCGCCTGTCTTGGCCTCTTCGGCCTTGCCGCCTTCACGGCGGAGCGGCGGACGAAGGAGATCGGTGTGCGCAAGGTGTTGGGCGCCCGCACGCGCGACATCGTCCGCCTGCTGGTCTGGCAGTTCTCCCGTCCGGTGCTGCTGGCGAACCTGATCGCCTGGCCGGTTGCATGGATTGCGATGGAGCACTGGCTGAACGGCTTCGCCATCCGCATCGACCTCGGCCCCGGCCCGTTCCTGGCGGCGGGAGCCGGCGCCCTGGTGATCGCCTGGGCCACCGTGGCCGGCCACGCGGCGCGGGTGGCGCGGCGCAGACCGGTCACCGCTTTACGGTATGAGTGATTTTCCTGATCGGCATTGCGCCATAGGCGGCGCCAGCTTGGAAGGAGAGGGTGAACAGTGCTGCGCGACTGGTTGACGGTGTGCTTGCGGGGACTGATCCGGCACAGGCTCTACACAACAATCAACATAATGGGCCTCGCCGTCGGACTTGCCGCGGCACTGCTGATCGGGACCTATGTGCGTCACGAGCTGTCCTATGACAGTATGTATGCGGATGGCGACCGCATCTATCGGATCACTCGGATCGAGCATCGTTCCGGCCAGCAGCCCCGGCCCGTCGGACCGGTGTCGTACCCTGTCGGCGAGTTGCTACAGCGGGAGCGCCCGGAGTTCGAACATCTGGCCTTGATCAGTTGGTTCCCCGTGGTCTTGCAGCATGAAGGCGAGCCGATCCGGGAAATCATGCACATTGCCAGTCCGGGCTTCTTCCAGATTTTCGACTTGCCGTTCCTGAAGGGCGATCCGGTGACCGCCCTTGCCGAGCCATATGGGCTGGTGCTTACAGAAAAGATGGCCCGTAAGTATTTCGGCGATGCGGACCCGGTGGGGCAAAGCCTGTCCATTGCTCGCGGCGAAAGCTTCAGAGTTACCGGAGTCGTCGCCGACCCTCCGACGAACAGCAGCATCCAGTTCGATATGGTCGTGTCCCTCGCGACGCCGTTCCCGGAATTCGAGAAGCCACGGACGCTCTGGTTCAATAATTGGCTGAACGTCTTTGTCCGCTTGCATCCTGGCGAGTCGGCCAACGCGGTGGAAGCGGAGCTAGGCGATATGCTCCAGCGCCACGTTCCGAACTACGAACCGCCGGGCAAGGCGAGTTCCACCTTCACGCTGCATATGCAGCCATTGGCCGATTTCCACCTGGGACCTTTCCCAGGCCTGGATTATTCCGGACGCAGGACACTGGCGGCGTTCGCCGCTGTAGCAGGCCTGATCCTGATCGTCGCCGGCATCAACTTCGTGAACTTGTCCACCGCCCGGGCCACGCTGCGCGCGAGGGAAGTGGCGCTCCGCAAGACACTGGGCGCTTCCCGCGGGGGTCTTGTCCTGCGTTTCATGGGGGAGGCGGTGCTGCTGACGGCGTTGGCCGGCGTCGTGGCCATGGCGCTGGCCGAACTTCTGCTGCCGCTGCTGACCGACGCGCTCAACATCAGGTTGGAAGAGGATTTCGCCAGCCCGTTGTCGCAGCTCTTGACGCTGGCAGGTCTGGTGCTTGTGATCGGAATCCTCTCCGGGATCTATCCAGCTTTCCTCCTCACCCGCCACAATCCGGCTGACACCATGCGCGGCGGTTCGGCCCCCCAAGGGTCGGGACGTCTGCGGACGGCGCTCGTCGTCGGGCAGTTCGCCGTGGCGATCGGATTGTCGACCGCATCCCTGGTGATCCTAGCCCAGACCCGCCACGCCGGTTCCGCACAGTTGGGTTTTGACCGCGAGAACGTGGTCCTGTGGCGCGGATTGAACAATCCCGCGGTTGCAGGGGGCTGGCAGGTCTTCCGGGATCGCGTGACGGAGCTGCCGGGCGTCGTCAGCGCCGCTGCTGTGCGGTAGGTTCCAGGCGACGGGTCCGACTCCTCCATCATAGTGCGCCATCCGAATGGATCGGCCGAGCTCAGCCTCAGGATGGAGGCGGTCGATACGACCTATCTTCAAACATTGGGCATTCCGCTTGTCGCCGGGCGCGGGTTCGAGGAGGGGCGGTCAGCCGACATACTGGTCGATTCCAAGGGGCCGCAGAAAGACGCGGCCAATGTCATTTTGTCGGAATCGGCGGTCCGACTGTTGGGCTGGAGATCGCCGGAGGCGGCGCTGGGCGGCACCGTCCTGGTGCCGGAAGAGGGGCAGAACATCACGCTGACGGTGATCGGCGTCATTCCCGACCTGCAGTTCTATTCCGCGCGCCAGCCCCACGCGCCCACGATCTTTACCGTCCAGAAGCAGGGCATATCCACCCTGGCTGTCCGGGTAAGGGGCGGGGCAGCGCCCGAGGTGCATGGCTTGATCGACGCGGTCTGGCGGGAGCTGTTTACCGACTTGCCCGTTAACCGCGAGTTCCTGGACGAACGGATCGAGCGCATCCATCGGGCGGAGTTGCGGCAAGGAATCGTGCTCGGAGCATTTGCGGTTCTGACGGTTGGAATCGGCTGCCTCGGCCTGTTCGGTCTGGCGGCGTTCACCACCGAGCGGCGCAGCCGGGAGATCGGGATACGCAAGGTGATGGGGGCCCGCACCGCTGATATTGTCAGGCTTCTGGTCTGGCAGTTCAGCCGGCCGGTGGCGGCGGCTTGCCTGATCGCGTGGCCGATCGCGTGGCTGGGGCTGGAGGATTGGCTTTCCGGCTTCGTGAACCGGATCGACCTCAATCCCCTCTTCTTCCTGGCTGTCGGCATTGCCGCCATGCTTATTGCCTAGGTGACGGTTGCCGGTCATGCGGCCCATGTTGCTCGCCAGAAGCCGATCCATGCCCTGCGCCATGAGTGAGCACCTTGCATCGGCCTGCTTGGTGGGGCACAAGGCCGGACGGAAAGGATGCGAGGTGCGGCGATGGTTACGGGTATGAAAGCTGCCGGCAGAATGGCGCTGCCCACGGGCGCTGATGTCGAGGATGCGGCGCGGGTGCTGGAAGGGTGGGCGGTGCGGACGCCGCTGCTGCGCAATGCGGAGCTGGACCGGCTGACCGGCGGCACCATCCTGGTGAAGCCGGAGGTTCTCCAGCGCACCGGCAGCTTCAAGTTCCGCGGCGCCTACAACCGCCTTTCCCGCATCCCGAAGGAGAACCGGCCCCAGGGCGTCGTGGCCTGGTCGTCGGGAAACCATGCGCAAGGCGTCGCCGCCGCGGCGGGTCTGCTGGGCCTTCCGGCCACCATCGTCATGCCGGCCGACGCGCCGGCCCTGAAGATCGCCAACACCCGCGCCCTGGGGGCGGAGGTGGTGCTGTACGACCGCGTACGCGAAAGCCGGGAGGAGATCGGCGGCCGCATCGCGCAGGAGCGCGGCGCCATCATCGTGCCGCCCTTCGACGATCCCTACATCATCGCCGGCCAGGGCACCGTCGGGCTGGAGATCGGGGATCAGGCGCTGGGCATGGGGCTGGCGGTGGAGGAGGCCCTGGCCCCGTGCTCCGGCGGCGGGCTCGCCAACGGCATGGCGCTGGGCCTGCACCGGATCTTCCCCCATGCGAAGGCCCACACGGTGGAGCCGGCCGGCTTCGACGATTTCGCCCGTTCTCTGGAAACCGGGCAGAAGCAGCGCAACGCCAGCGCCAGCGGCTCCGCCTGCGACGCGCTGATGGCCCCGACGCCCGGCGACATCACCTTCGCCATTGCCCAGCGTGAGCTTGGGCCGGGCTTCTCCGTCACGGATGAGGAGGCGTTCGCCGCCATGCGCTTCGCCTTCCAGCATCTGAAGCTGGTGGTGGAGCCGGGCGGGGCGGTCGCGCTTGCGGCTGTGCTGACCGGCAAGCTGGAGACGAAGGGGCGAACCATCGCCGTGGTGCTGTCCGGCGGCAATGTGGACCCGGGGCTGTTCGCCCGGGTCCTTGCCGCGGCCTGAGTGGCCGCCGCCTGAGCCGGCTCAGCCCTCGCGCTTGCCGCCATCCTGGTGGTGGCTGCCGCCGCTGCCCTGGCCGCGGCCGGTCTTGGACTGGAGGGCGTCGATCCGCTCCGACGCTTCCGCCTTGCTCAGCTCCGCGTTGAACTCCTCGCCCGCCTCTTCGGACAGGGTCTTCAGGTAGCTGGCCTGGGCGCCGGTCATGGGCTCATCGCCGGTGACCCAATCCTCAGGGTCTTTCTGCCGGTTGCTGGGCTGGCCGGTCACGTCGGCGCTCTTGGGGTTCTTCTGGTCGGTCATGCTCAACTCCGTTGCTACGGGCTGGGGCAACAGCCGAATGCGAAGAACGTTCCATGAACATCTGCGAGGCTGGAGGTCAGGGCGCGGATGCGCTAGACCTCGTGGACCGATCCCAGGCCGAGGCGAAGGGCATGAATCTCGAACAAAGACTGGCCGTGAAGCTGCTGGCCCAGGCCTCCTCCATGCTGGGCAAGGCTGTGAGCGAGACCCTGTGCACCGAACCCGACCGCCGCGTCATCCGCGCCCTGCTGGCCGAGGCGAAGGAGATGATCGGCGAATTCGAGGAGCAGTATTTCGACATGGATGCCGCGCCGGCGGCCCCGGAGCGGACGGGGGAGCGCTAGGCTTCTACTCGGCCGCGTGCAGGACCCGCCGCAGGCGGCGCACGCCCAGCCAGACCGCGGCGATCACCACCGGCACGGCGATGGATGTCAGGATCTGCTTCCCGCCGCCATATCCCAGCACCGGCAGCCCGTCCAGCAGGTACTTCATCAGTCCGATGAAGTAGTAGGAAATGGCGAAGACCGAGAGACCCTCCACCGTCTCCTGGATGCGCAACTGCGCCTCCGTCCGAGCCGCCATGGAGCGCAGAAGGTCGGCGTTCTGGGCAGCCAGATGCACGTCCACCCGCGTGCGCAGCAGGCCGCTGGCGCGGCTGATCCCCTCCGACAGCTCCTCCTGCCGGCGCGCCACGGCCATGCAGGTCTGGACGGCGGGACCGAAGCGCCGCTCCAGGAATGTGCCAAGCCGTTGCAGGCCGGGAATGCGGTCCTCCCGCATGTCGGACAGCCGCCGCTCCACCAGATGGGCATAGGCCTTGGTGGCGCCGAAGCGGTAGCGGGTGCGGGAGGCCAGCGCCTCCGCCTCTGCCGCCAACTGGGTCAGCGCGTCCAGAAGCCGGTGCTCATCCTCCACCCCGGCCTTGTCGGCGGCGGCGGTGCGCTCGACGATCTCGCCCAGCCGCCGTTCCAGGCCGGACAGGATGCCGGAACTTTCCCGCGCCAGCGGTAGGCCCAGCAGGGCCATCATGCGGTAGGTTTCCAGCTCCAGCAGCCGCTGGATCAGCCGACCGGCCCGGTTGATCGACAGGTTGACGGCGCGGACCAGCAGGCGGGTATGCCCGTCCGTGCCGATCTGGAAATCAGTCCAGACCAGGGCGTCGCCGCCATGAACCAGCGATCCCTGCACTTCGCCGGTGAAGAGGTGGGAAAGGCTTGCTGCATCATGCTGCGGCAGCTGATCCGGCTCCAAACGCAGGTGGACGGCCACCAGCCGCTCTCCCGGAAGGCCGCGCACCCAGTCGGCGAGGCCGAGGCTGAGGGCAGACCAGCCCTGGCCGTCCGGCGGATTCGGCTGGACCACGGTGACGGAGGTGAATTCGGTGTGCCGCTCCCATTTCAAGATGCGGCCGTCGATATGCAGCACCACCTGCCGGTCCGTGGGCGCGGGGGGCAGCAGGCCGAAGCGGGTGCACAGCGTCTCGATATGCGCGCGGTCGGCCTGATCCTCACCGGACAGCAGGGCCATGTGGGTGACGCGGGACGGAATCGGCACCCGCAGATGAGGGCGCGCATGCAGCTCGTCATTCAGCTCCCGGCGCAGCGCATGCTCGCCGCCGGACGGAAGGGCCGTCGCGATCTCCACGGCATCCTGCATGGCATTGCTCCCGGTTCAAACCCGATCGACTATGCCAGCGGCACAGGACCCGCGCCAGCCTGCCGCGGATAGCCGCTGTGCGGCGGAATCACCTTCAGGCATTGGCGGCGGAGCGCCTGGCCGGGCGCAGCTTCACCCAGGCATGGGCGCCGGTCTGGAAGGCGATCACTCCGGTGAAGCCGACCGCCTCCAGGCTGGAGCGGAACATCTCCCCGATCTCCGCGCCCAGGCCGCCCGGCAGCCGCTCCATGGTCCGGATCATCAGGTCCAGCCGGGCGGGCCGCACCATGCCCTCCATCTGGACAGGGCCGAAGCGGGACAGGGTCAGATCGATCAGGAACCGCTTGGACCGGTCGCCGGCGGCACGCCCGCCTTCATTTTCCTCCTCGCTGGCGGCGCGCACTGCGAATTGCAGCCGCTCCAGCCGGGCCGGATCGCCGAACGGCACGGCCCAGCTTCGCCAGCCATCGGCCAGCGGCTCTGCCGACTGCCGGGCGATGGACTGGAAATCTTCCGTCAGCCGTTGGAACAAGTCACGTCGGCCGGACTGGTCCAGCACGTCCATGGCAGCACCGCCGAGCCAGCCGGCGGCATCCCCGCCGCGCAAAGCCGTCAGGAAGAACAGCAGGTTCGTTGTAAGCCGCCGGTTCGGTTGCGGGATCACGGCATGGGCAAGGGTCCGGGCCAGGGCAGGGTCGCTGGCGGCGATCAGGGCCATGACATCCTTCAGCGCCGGCCAGCCCCGTCCTTGCAGCGGGTCGATGGCCGGCAGCATGCTGCGGACGACTTCCTCCGAATCCGCTTCCACCGCCAGATGGACGATGGTGCCGGGCGGCAGGCTGGTTGCGGCCTGAAGCACCAAGGTGCCCTGAGGCGTGGAGATGACCGGCAGCCCGCCTGCCGTGCTGCCCATCAGCGTCCCGATCAGGACCGGACCCGGCGGGGCCGGAGGAGCCGGGTACGCGGTTGCCATGGGCGGCGGTCTCATGCCGGTTACAGTTCCGGCCGTCGCAGCCTGGGACGGCACCGGCTGCGCTTCCCCCTCAATGGAGACGATCCGAAGCCGGAGCTGCTGGCCCGGCACCAGCAAGACCGGCGCCTGGGGCACGGTCGGTTTTCCCTGCGCGCTTTCAGGCGCATGCGCCAGCGCATCCGGGAGGAACGCCGATGCGTCCGGCGCCAGGGCCGGCAGGGCAGGAGCGCTCCGGGCCGGGGCTGGAGCGGCTTGGGGCTGGGCAACCGTGTCCGCGTTGGCCGGGATCAATTCCGGAATTGGCAGGACAGCAGGACGGGCCTGGATCGTTGCCGGTTGGGGCGTGGATTGGGTAACCGGTGGGGTTGATCCAGGCTTCGCCGGCGGCGTGGCTCCTGTCGTTCCGATCACCTGGACCGCAGGGACTTGCGGGACGGGAGCCGGTCCGATCGGAGTTGCGGGCCGAGGGACGGCTGCCGGAACCCCAGGGGTTGGCAGAGATGGTTCCGCCGCCGCCGGTGTTTGTGCCGACGTCATCTGGGGCCGTTCGGGCAGCGTTGTCGGAAACGCCTGCAGGACCGGGCGGCGAGCATAGGGGAACGTTCGCACGGTTGGCGTGGCCAGCGATCCGGAGGGAAAGGGAACCTCCATGCCATCCACACCCGGTGCCGGCGTGGGCTGGGCATCGATCTGGGGCGTTGAAGCCGGCCGCTTGGCGAAGGGCAGAGCGGGCGCGGCGGTTTCCGGGCTGGAGGGTAGGGCGGCGCTACTTCCCCGTGCCGGACCGGTTCCAGGCTGGGCGGATATCGGCTCGGGCTCGGCTACGGGCGGACTGGCAGGAAGGGAGGATGCCGGTTCCTGCGCGGGAACAGCCGGTACCATGGAACCGCGGACCGGAAGCGGCAGCGGGGGCGAAACTGGCGGCTGAGCGGCAGGAACGGTTGCCGCCGCATCCGGAACAGGCGTCCCGACCGGCTGCCGGATCACCGGCGCGGCCGGCGTGGACGGTCCGGCAGCGGGTGGATGCGAATGTATGTGTTCCGGTGCTGGCAGGGATGGCGGAATGGCCAACCCTGGCGCGCCGCCGTCTGGAACTCGCGGCGGTGGAACCGGGGTTGACGGCTGCTGGATGGGAGCCGGTGCGCTTCCCGAAGGCGGCGTCGGGCCGGCAGGCAACGGCATGGTGACCACCGGTGCGCTGGGCTGGCCGGGTGGGGTGGAGATGGTGCCGCCGACAACCGGACCGGCGGGCTGGCCTGTCGGCGCTTTTGGCGGAGCGGGTTCTGTCAGCGGCGCATCGGGCGGTTGAACCGGTGCGGGACTTTGCGGCGGCTCCGCCCCACCGGGGCGGGGGGCGGAGATGACGGTGCCCTGCACGCTACCGCCAGGCTTCAATGGAGGAGCAGGGAGCTGGTCCGGCGTCTCTGCAGCCGGCTCGGGAGCTGGTTGTTGCGGTTGCTTCCCGCCGGCTGGCTGCGGGCCGGCGCTGGATGCTGGAACCAGGGCCACGGCGCTGCCTGGGCTTGCCGATCCCTGGCCGGGTGCGATCTGTAGGACGAGCGGGGTGTCCTGCGGCAGCGTGGTCGAGGTGCGGACCTGGATGTCACCGGCGGCGGTGCGGATCGTGGCCGTGCCGTCCTTCTGCGCCACCACCTGCCCGCCGATGGCGACAGGCCGGGAGAGGCCGGCCAGCTTTGCCGGCACGGCCTGGACCTGGACCGTGGCGAGCGGGATGAAGCCGGCCGGCGGCGCACTGCCCGGCAGGGCAGGCGCGCCGGCTTGCGTCGGAACGGGGGAGGCGTTCACGGCTGGCGCGCTCCCGCTACGGCCTATTGGCCCTGGATGATGCGCTGGGCGATGGCTTCCACATCCTGTGCCGCATCCGCACTGGGGGAGCGGAGCAGAAGCGGGGTCTGGGTCTTGATGGCGTCCCGCACCTTCAAATCCCGGCGCACGATCCCGGCCAGCGGCGGTTCCTTCTTCAGGAACCGACGGCAGGCGGCCAACAGGGTCTCATACGTCTTTTCACCTTCGGCGCGTGTCTGCGCCATGTTGACGACGATCCGCAGGTCCGCGCCCGGATTGCTCTGCCATGCCAGCTTCAGGAAGGCGTAGGCGTCGGTAATGCTGGTCGGCTCATCCGTCGTGACCACCAGCGTGGCCCCGGCAGGGCCGGAGAAGGCGCGCACCGTGCGGTCCACGCCAGCGCCAAGGTCGATCACGACCCAGTCATAGACCCGCGCCATGTCCATGAGATCGTTGCGGAGCTGCCCGAGCCGCGGCGGGGCCAGATTGGCGAGATTTCCGGAGCCGGAGCGTCCGGCCAGGATGTCGAACCCGCCTTCCGGGAAGCGCGTGGTCGCCCCTTCCATTGTGTAGAGCCCGTCCACCACCTGGCCGATGTCGCGCTTCGGCATCAGGCCGAGCTGGATGTCCACGTTCGCCAGGCCGAGGTCGCCGTCGAACAGCAGGGTCCGGCGGCCCAGGCTTGCCAGCGCGTGGGACAGGGTGATGGAGAAGAAGGTCTTGCCGACCCCGCCCTTTCCGCTGGCAACGGCGAGCACGTTCTGGCGGCGCAGCGGCGTCACATTCGTGGAGGCAACCATGGTCATGCGTGGGTTCCCGTCTGCTTGATGCGCCGCTGCGCGGCTGCCGCTTCTTCCGGCATCATGAATCGTGCAAGTGTGGTGGGGGTCAGCGCCCCCAGACCGTCGATCACCTTGGGGGTCGCGGAGGCGTCGGCGAAGGACATCTCCGCCTCGTAGGCCGCGGCCAGCAGGCTGCCCAGCCGGCGCGCCATGTCGAGCCGCGTCGGCAGCAGCCGGCGCACGCCGACCTGACGGAAGGCGCGGGCCATCTCGCCAGCCTCCTGCGCATCCAGACCGGCCGGCAGGACCAGCACCGGCTCTATGTCCGCGGCGACCAGGAAGTCGCGCAGCTCTCGCATGTCGGCCTCGTCGTAGGGATTGCGCCCGGCGCTGTCCACCAGCACCTGCTCCGCCCCTTTCTGGACTTCCAGCGCATCGGCCAGGGCCACCGGGTCCTCCGCCGTGATGAGGCGCAGCTTCAGCAGGCGCGTATAGGCGGATAGCTGGTCGATCCCGCCGGCCCGCACCGTGTCGGTGGAGACCACGCCCACCGGGCGGCCATTGCGGAAGGCGCGGGTGCAGAGCTTCGCAATCGTCAGCGTCTTGCCCGACCCGGGCGGCCCGACCAGCATCAAGGCACGCGGGTAACGTCCGTCGGGCAACGGCTGGAAGCCGAAGACCTGATCAAGCCCGGCGGCCAGGGCCGCGAGCGGATCGCGGACGTCGAGATCGGAAACGGCGTCCATTATCTGCTGGTTCACCGCGGCCGGCGCGCCGTGATGCAGCAGCACTTCGGAGACGCGGTCGAGGACATCAGGCCCTTGGGGCTCCAGCGGGGCGCCGAAGCGCAGCACCGGGGCGGGGGAGGGGGCGGGCAGGTTCCCATCCTCCTCTTCGACCGCCGCGGTGACGCGAACCCCGACGCCGTCCTCCTCGCGCGTGGCGACGATGATGGCGTCATCGCCCAGCACCTCGCGGACGAGGCGCATGGCTTCCGCCATGGTGGGTGCGTGGAAGGATTTCAGCCGCATCTCGGTACCGCCAGTCCTGCCATGGGACCCCTCCGCCTCTGATCGGGCATCTTCACGTCATGCATCGCCGCCTGCATCAGATCTGCCCCACCGTCTTGATCTTCGCCTTGGCGTGGATCTCGTTCTGCGACATCACCACGGTGGCCGGACGGAACCGCTCCACGATGGAGCGGACGAAGGGCCGGACCGCCGGGCTGGTCAGCAGCACCGGCGCCTCGCCCTGCATGGCCAGCCGGTCGAAGTTCTGACGCACGACGGTGATGAACTGCTGGAGCCGCGAGGGGGCCATGGAGAGCTGCCGCTCATCCCCTTCGCCGACAATGCTCTCGGCAAAGGCCTGCTCCCATTCCGGGCTCAGGGTCAGAAGGGGAATGTAGCCCATCTCGTTGGTGTTGGCGTCGCTGATCTGGCGGGCCAGCCGGGCGCGCACATGCTCGGTGATCTGGGTCATGCTGCGGGTATAGGCCGACGCCTCGGCAACGCCTTCCAGGATGGTGGCGAGGTCGCGGATGGAAATCCGCTCCGCCAGAAGGTTCTGAAGCACCCGTTGCAGACCGCCGACATTGATCTGGGACGGCACCACGTCGGCCACCAGCTTCTGGTGCTCCTTCGGCATCTCGTCCAGCAGCTTCTGCGCCTCCGAGTAGGAGAGCAGATCGGCCATGTTGTCCTTCACCAGTTCGGTCAGGTGCGTGGTCAGGACAGTGGGCGGATCAACGACGGTCAGGCCCTTGAACAGGGCCTCCTCGCGATAGGCGTGCTCGATCCACTTGGCGGGCAGGCCGAAGGTCGGCTCCTTTGTCGCCTCGCCGGGCAGGGTGATGGTCTCGCCCCGCGGGTCCATGCAGAGCAGCATGTTGGGCCGCACATCGCCGCGCCCGGCCTCGATCTCCTTGACCCGGATCACATAGGTGTTGGGCGGGAGCTGGAGATTGTCCTGGATTCGGACGGCCGGCAGGATGATGCCGATCTCGCTGGCCAGCTGGCGGCGCAGCCCCTTGATCTGGTCGGTCAGCCGGTGCCCGGCCTCCGTATTGATCAGGGACAGCAGCCCGTAGCCCAGCTCCAGCCGGACCAGATCGATGGCCAGCGCGCTTGAGATCGGCTCCTCCACCACCGGGGCGGGCGGCACGGATTCCAGCTCTTCCCGGGCGATACGCTCCTCCTCCTTCGCGCGCATGCGGGGCACGTACCAGGCGGCGAAGCCCGCGGCGGAGGCCAGCAGCAGGAAGGGCGGCATCGGCAGGCCGGGTAGAAGCGCCAACGCCACCAGCAGGCCCGAAGTGATGCCCAGCGCCATGGGATAGTGGCTGAGCTGGCCGAACACAGCCTTCTCGGCGGAGCCGGTCACGCCGGACTTGGACACCAGGATACCGGCGGCGACGGATACGACCAGGGCCGGAATCTGGGAGACCAGACCGTCGCCGACGGTCAGCAGCGTGTAGGTCTGGCCGGCATCCAGGAAGGTCATGCCCTTCTGGCCGATGCCGACGACCATGCCGATGATGACGTTGATGAAGGTGATGGCGATGCCGGCCACCGCGTCGCCGCGCACGAACTTGGACGCACCGTCCATGGCGCCGAAGAACTGGCTCTCGTCCTCCAGCTCCTTGCGCCGCCGCCGCGCCTCAGACTCGTCGATCAGGCCGGAGGAGAGGTCGGCGTCGATGGCCATCTGCTTGCCGGGCATGGCGTCCAGGGTGAAGCGGGCTGCCACTTCGGCGATACGGCCCGAACCCTTCGTGATGACCATGAAGTTCACCAGCACCAGGATGAAGAACACCGTGACGCCGATGATGAAGTTGCCGCCCATGACGAAGCCGCCGAACGCCTCGATCACGCTGCCGGCCGCACTTTCCCCCTTATGCCCATTGCCCAGGATCAGACGGGTGGAGGCAAGGTTGAGCGCCAGGCGAAGCAGGGTGGAGATCAGCAGGATGGTCGGAAAGGAGGTGAATTCCAGCGGCTTCCGGATGCTGAGCACCGTCATCAGGATCAGGATCGAGAAGGTGAAGCTGAAAGTCAGACCGACATCCAGCAGCCAGGTCGGCATCGGCAGGATCAGAATGACCAGGACCCCGACGATGGCAAGCGCCAGCAGCATCTCGCCATGGCGCACGGCATCCCAGAGCTGGCGCAATGCCCCCAGCCCGTCGTGCAGCCCCCACTTGTTCGTCTGATCCGTCATCTGCCGCTAGGTCCCCGCCGCGTTCCGCCGTCCCGCCCGCTCACGCGGTCGCCCGTTCTTCCGTGCCCGGCGGCGGTACCGGCACGCCGTCCTCGGAATATTCCTTCAGCTTGTTGCGCAGGGTGCGGATGGAGATGCCGAGGATGTTCGCGGCATGGGTCCGGTTGCCCAGCGTATGGCGCAGCGTGTCGATGATCAGATCCCGCTCCACCTCCGCCACCGTCTTGCCGACCAGCGCCTGGGTGGGCGTGCCGGCGGTTCCGTTCGGGGCGGACGTTGCGGCAGGGGAAGCCGCCGCCGTGGTGGCGCGGGCGGCCACTGTGCCCAGGGCGGGCGCCGCGGCCGGTTCCGCGCCGGTGAGCAGGATGGCGTCGGGGCCGATCTCGTTGCCGCGGCTCAGCAGCACGGCGCGGTGGAGGGTATTCTCCAGCTCGCGCACATTGCCGCGCCAGTGATGGGCCTGGAGCATGGCCATGGCCTGTGCGCCGATGGTCCGCTCCGGCAGGCCGTTGGCCTCGGAATATTTGGCGGCGAAATGCTGGGCCAGCACGGGAATGTCCTGCGGACGCTCCCGCAAGGGCGGCAGGTTCAGCGTGACGACGTTGAGGCGGAAATAGAGGTCCTCGCGGAAGCGTCCGCCCCGCACCTCGGACATCATGTCCCGGTTGGAGGTGGCGAGTACGCGGATATCAACCTTGACCGGCGTGGTGCCGCCGACCCGGTCGATCACCCGCTCCTGCAGGGCCCGCAGCAGCTTGGCCTGGAGCCGGATGTCCATCTCGGAAATTTCGTCCAGCAGCAGCGTGCCGCCGTTGGCTTCCTCGAACTTGCCGATGCGCCGCGCCACGGCGCCGGTGAAGGCGCCCTTCTCATGGCCGAACAGCTCCGATTCCAGCAGGTTCTCCGGAATCGCGGCGCAGTTGACGGAGACGAAGGGCGCATTGGCCCGCCGGCTCTTCCGGTGGATGAAGCGGCTGACAACCTCCTTACCGGTCCCGCTCTCGCCCGTTATCAGGACGGAAGCGTCGCTGGGCGCGATCTGCTCCGCCAGCCGCAATGTGCCCTGCATTGCCGGATCGCGGCTGATGACGGCGTGGCTCTCCTCCGCGACCGCCTCCAGCACCGCTGCGATCAGGTTCGCATCGGGGGGGAGGGGGATGTATTCCTTGGCCCCGGCGCGGATCGCCCGTACGGCGGCCTGCGCGTCGGTGCCCACGCCGCAGGCCACGACGGGAACGGCGAAACGCTCCGCCTTCAGAGCATCCACCAGCCGGGCAACGTCCATCTTGACGTCGACCATGACGAGATCGGCGCCCTGGCCGGTGCGCAGCGCGTTCATCGCCCCGTCGATGCTGTCGATGTGGGCTACCTTGGCGCCCTTCTGCAAGGCGATCCTTCCGGCTGCCGTAATGTAGCCTTCCAGGGTGCCGACGATCAGGAGACGCATCGTTCCATCCTCTCTCCGGTATCCGCGGAGTTCAGTCTCAAGCAGGTCAGTCGTAGGCGCTGAGCCGCCGGTCGGGCGGCAGCAGCGTGTTGATCATGATTTCCAGCCGGCGCGGGTTCTCCTGCCGGGCCACCGAACCGGCCGCCAGCAGGTACAGCCCGTCCACCAGCGCCTGGGCATCGGCGTTCCGCTCCACCTTCCCGGCCAGCGGGGCCAGCACCATGCTGCCCAGCACGGCGCCGTAGAAGGTGGTCAGCAACGCCACGGCCATGGCCGGGCCGATGGTGGTCGGGTCGGAAAGATTGCCCAGCATCTGCACCAACCCGACCAGCGTTCCGATCAGGCCCATGGCGGGCGCCACTTCCGCGGCGCGGCGCAGGACGGAGGCGCCGATGCGGGCCCGGGCCATGCCGGCCTCGATCTCCGTGCGCAGGATGCGTTCCACGTCATCGGCCGGAAGCCCGTCCACGATCAGCTCGATGGAGCGCTGGACCACCGGCTGCCCGCGCGTCCGGCCAAGCAACGGCTGAAGCGACAGCGGACCGAAGCGGCGGGCATGATCGGCCAGTTCCAGGACATGGGCGGCGACCCGCGCGGCATCGTGCACCGGCCCGACCAGGGCCCGGCGGAGCTGGCCCAGGGCCGTGGAGACATCGGTGCGGGAGAAGGAGACGGCCGTCACGGCCACCGTCCCGCCAAGCACGATGGCGAGGGACGGCACATTGAAGAAGGCGTCCGGCGCGCCGCCCATGACCAGCGCCACGCCCACCATCAGCAGGGCGGAGCCCAGCCCCGCGACACTGGCGACGTCCAGCCTGTTGCGCCGGACCAGCGGCGCGGGTGGGTTCGGCGGGCGGGCCGGCATGGCGGCCTCGTGCCCGGCGGGCGTCTTCGCCTGCATCCTGGCCCTGGTCTGCGCCGCCACGTCCCCGGCGATTTTTTCCGACATCGGCATTCCCCGCCTCAGGACCGGTCGGTCTTGATGATTTCCGTCATGGTCACGCCAAGCCGGTCCTCGACCACCACCACTTCGCCGCGGGCGACCAGGCGGTTGTTGACATAGATGTCGATGGCCTCGCCGACCTTGCGGTCCAGCTCGACCACGGAGCCGCGCCCGATCTTCAGCAGGGAACTCACCTGCATGCTGGTCTTTCCCAGCACGGCGGAGATCTGGACCGGGATGTCGTAGACGGACTCCAGGTCCTTCACGACTGGCTGGATGTCGTCCATCCCATTCCCGTTCCGGCCCTGCTCGAAATCGTCCAGGCCCATATTGTCCTTCGCCGGCATGCCTCAGCTCCGATCCTGCAAAATCGCGGCGGGCGCGCTCCGTTCGGCCGCAGGCCCGCCGGGGAAGCCGGCGAGCAGGTCGCCGGCGATGCGCTCGATATCGGTCCATATGGCGGTGGCATCCCGCTCCGCCCCGCCGTCGCCCCACTCCGCCCGGACGTCCAGCGGGCCGAGGCGCGGATCGGCCAGAACGCCGACATTGCCGGCGAAGCCCAGCCGCCCGGCCATGTCGTCGATCCGGTCGCGCAGCGCGTCCAGGCGGCTCTCATGGACCCGGATGACCAGTTTCGGCTCATCCAGCAGTTCCGTCAGGAAATGGGCGACGGTGGCCTCCACCTCCGCCTGACCGTGGGTCCGGACATAGGCCGGGAAGAGCTTGCGCACGATGGACAGGACCATGCGGACGGTATTCTCGGCCCGCAGACCGCGTGCGGCCTGTTCCGCCGCGACCAGCGCCTTCAGGTCGGCCTCGACTGTGCGAAGCGCCTCGGCCAGGGCGCGCTGGTCGGCGGTTTCCGCCTCCTGCCGACCTTTTACCCGGCCTTCCTCGAAGCCCTGGGCACGCGCAGCCTGCTCCGCCGCGGCAATCTGCTCGCGCAGTTCCGCCAGGGTGAAGGTCGGTTCCGGCGGCGGTTCCGGTTCCGCCGGACCTGCAGGTTCAGGCTCCATCTCCTCCGGCCGCAGGGGAGAGCGGCCGTTGTCGAAGGATTCCTCGAACAGGAATTTCTGGATGGTGCCCATCTTCGACGGCTCAGCTTTCCTGGTACAGCCAGTTGCGGATGATGGAGACGGCTTCCTCGGGGTGCTTCTCCACGATCTCGCCGACCTTGCGCAGGGAAGAGGCGCGGACGCGGCCGTCGACGCGGTTGATGTCGATCATCTGCTCCAGCTCCTCGTTGGCCTGGGCGGCCTCCAGCGCCAGTTCCCGGGCCAGTGCGCCGCCGCCGGGGCCGGCGAGCTGCGGGACCGCACTGGCATCGGCCAGCAGGTCGGGTTCCTCCTCGAGCTGGGGCGTACGGTCCAGCGCCCGCTGCACCAGCGGCCGGATCACCACCAGGATCACCAGCACAGCCACGATGGCCAGGATCACGGTCTCGCCGATCCGCCGCAGCTCGCTGACCGGCAGGCCCAGTATCTTGGTCTCGCCATCGCCGAAATCCGTTTCCGGCACGGCGAACTGCATGCTGCTGATCTCGATCACGTCGCCGCGGGCGCCGTCATAGGGGATGGCCGCCGCCACCAGCCGACGGAGCTGCTCGAGATCGGCATCAGGCCGGGGCTGGTAGGTCTGGGTGCCGTCCTCCGCGGTCGTGTAGGTGCCGTCCACCAGCACGGCGACCGACAGGCGGCGGATCTGCCCGGCCTCGCGCTCATGGGTGCGGACCGTGCGGCTGATCTCATAGTTGGTCGTCTCCTCCGTCCGGCTGCTGCGGGAGGTGGAGGAACCAACGGACCCGGCGGCAGTATCGTCGCCGTTGGGAAGGTTATTGGCCACGGTGACCGGGTCGATGCCGTCGCGGTCCTGCGCCTCGCTCTCTTCCGTCACCGTCTGGGTGCCGCGGACGACCTGGCTCTCGGGGTCGTAGATTTCACTGTTGGTGACGATCTTGTCGAAATCCAGCTCCGCAGCCACCTCGGCGCGTACCCTGCCGATCCCGACCGTGCGGGCCAGCAGATCCTCGACCCGCTGCTGCAGACGCCGTTCATAGGCAAGGCGCCGCTCCTCCGCCGTGGCGGCCAGGGCCTCCTGACTGTCCGAACCCATGCCGCGGGCCAGAAGATTGCCCTTGTCGTCGATGACCGAGACCATGCCCGGCTCAAGCTGCGGCACGGCGGCGGCGACCAGGGTCTGGATGGACAGGATCTGCTCGCGTGTGAGTTGGGCGCCGGGGCGCAGCCGCAGGAACACGCTCGCCGTTGCCGTCTGGGTCTGCCGCGAAAACAGCTCCCGCTTCGGCGGGACGATATGGATGCGGGCCTCCATGACCGGCTGGAGGCTCTTCACCGTCCGCACCAGCTCACCCTCCAGGGCGCGCAGGGACTGGACGTTCTGCATGAAGTTGGTCGTGCCCAGGGCCTCGGGCTCGTTGAAAATCTCGTAGCCAACCGTGCCGCCGCTGGGCAGCCCCTGGTCCGCCAACTGCATGCGCAACCTGCCGACCTGATCCGTCGGCACTTCGATCCGCGTGCCGTCGGGACTGGCACGGTAGGGGATGTTCTGCGCCTCGAGTTGCTGGATGATCGCGCCGCCGTCGGCCGGGGCGAGGTCGTCGTAGAGCAGCCCCATGCCCTGGCTGGAGAAAGTCGAGGCCATATAGAGCAGGCCGCCGACAATGACGACGGCAGCCACGCCGAACGCGGCGAGACGTGCCGTGCCGAGGTTGCGCAGTGTCTGGAGGAACGAGTCCACGAGGCGATGCTCCCGAATGGCGATGCCCGACCGCCGAGGAATCTACACGGGGTTAACCCGTATTTCGAGGTAGCATGCGACCATTCGATGAAACAAACATGACCAGGATAGGCAAAATTTGCCCATTTAGGGCTATGTGTGGCGGTGGAAGCACACAATCCGCGCTCAATGTCGCAGGACGTGGTTGTGGGCCCGGGGCCGGCTGCGTGTCCGCTCTCCGCAGCCGTTGCAGCGCTCGGGCCATTGATGCGCGATGCTTCAGTCCTGAGCCTTCGTTCTGTATCGCGCTATGACCTCCGAGGGCGATGTCCTTTCTGCTGTCCAGGGACATCGTCGAACGTTCGGTCGGGGGGATGGAAGGGGAACATGACGCTGCCCGGCATGAACCCGGAGTCGCATTCGACCCAATCTGGCTCCCCCGATCCACTGAGCGTCACCGAAACGGCGCCGGTTCCACTATTAGGAAAAGGCGGGCGGGGAATCTCTCGGGACAGAGGAGCATGCTACGCCTGCGCGCAAGGATCGAGCGGAGCGATCCCTTTGCATGAAACGAAGTTTTACTTTCGTCCGCTTAATCGAAACGTCCTTATCTGCCATGTCCGGCGATCTGAAATTGTGCGTCAAAATCAGCCAGCAAGCGCAAAAAAGGCTAGGTCCGATCAGGTCGAGAAAAATTCACACGCCGTTAAACCCTTACGAACAGTGGGATTTCCGGCGGAATAGCTGGAATCTCCCTCCGGCAGCTTAGACTCTTTCGTCCCTCCGCCGCCGCCGTTCGCATTCCGGCACAATTGACAGCGCAAAACGTGTCGGATATGCCACTGCCCTTGATGTGAGCGGCCCCGCGCCAAGCGGCATGAGAAGGCTAAAAAGAGGCTGAAAGCCCGACACATCGGAGTGTATGGTGTCTTCCTCGTGACGGTCCGCCGTCATTGGATGACGAGTGCGCCCGCGATAATCAAAAAATGCGGAGCGGCAGGGCGCCGATACACATGAACAGGGCAAAGCATATGGGACCTCGAAATGTCGATAGTGCGTACCTCGTTCGGTAAAGACGTTTGATCGGCTTCCTGCACAAATAATGTGCGGTTTGATGCCAAGCCAGGCATCCCCAAGGGCAGTTGGAGACTTCATGACCCAGTCGAACCTCAAGCGGCGAGCGGCTGTCGCGGCCGTCACCGTGTTCATGCTTTCCGGGGCCGCCACCGTGCAGGCTCAGCAGATCGATCAGCTGCTCACCATTGAGAAGCAGGTCGCGCAGGCCGGAGCCCAGAGCCAGGCCACGATCGACAAGATCGCGGACGAGACTGACAGGCTGGTGGGCGAGTACCGGTCCGTCACGACCCAGATCGACAACATCAAGGTCTATAACGACCAGCTCCAGGAGCTTGTTGCGGCCCAGGAGAAGGAAAAAGCTTCCCTCCAGGCGCAGATCGAGAATGTGAGCGGCGTTGAGCGCGAGATCGTTCCGCTGATGCAGCGCATGATCGGCACGCTCGAGCAGTTCGTGAAGCTGGATGTTCCGTTCCTGCAGCAGGAGCGCGTCGAGCGCGTCGCCACCCTCCGCGAGCTGATGAGCCGCGCCGACGTCTCCACGGCCGAGAAGTACCGCCGTCTGATGGAGGCCTATCAGGTGGAGAACGAGTACGGCTGGACCCTTGAGGCCTATGCCGGCCCGTTGGAGACCGAAGGCCGGACCCGCCAGGTCGACTTCCTGCGCATCGGTCGCGTCGTTCTGGCCTACCAGACCCTCGACGGCGGCGAGCAGGGCATGTGGGATCAGGAAGCCAAGCAGTGGGTCGTCCTGCCGGAATCCTACCGTAACCAGATCCGCCAGGCCATCGCTGTGGCCCGTCGCCAGGCAGCGCCCGATCTGCTCGTTCTTCCCGTTTCGGCGCCGGAGTCCGCCCAATGATCCGCTTCAGCACCAAAGTTCGCAGCCTGCTGATGGCAGGCGCGGTCGCCACCCTTTTCGCCGGCGTTCCGGCGGTCGCCCAGAACGCCCCGCAGACGCTCGACCAGCTTCTGCAGCAGGTGCGCCGGGGCAGCCAGGAAGCCGCGGAGCGGAACAAGCAGCGCGAGGCCGAGTTCCGCGCCGCCCGCGACCAGCAGCAGGCTATTCTGGCCAAGGCAAAGGCGCAGCTTGAGGCTGAGCTTGGCCGCTCCCAGCAGCTCGAAGCGACCTTCGCCGACGGTGAAATCCGCCTCGGTGAGCTCACCGGTCAGCTGCAGGAGCGCATGGGCACCCTGGGCGAGCTGTTCGGCGTCGTCCGTCAGGTCGCTGGCGATACCCGCGGCGTCATCCAGGAGTCCCTGATCTCCGGCCAGCTTCCGGGCCGCGCCGAGCCGCTTGACGCCCTCGCCAAGAGCAAGGAGCTGCCGAGCATCCAGCAGCTTCAGGATCTCTGGTTCCTGCTGCAGCAGGAAATGACCGAGACCGGCAAGGTCGTGAAGTTCCCGGGCACCTACGTGACCACCGATGGCGAGCAGGTCCAGGCCGATCTGGTCCGCGTCGGTCCGTTCGTCGCCTTCACCGACGGCAAGTATCTCCGCTACGAGTCCGGCCAGGGCATTTTTGTCGAGCTGGCCCGCCAGCCGAGCGACCGTCTGGCTGCGATGACCTCGACCTTCATGGGCACCCAGAGCGGCTACGCAGATGTCGGCATCGACCCGTCGCGCGGTCAGCTCCTCTCGCTGCTGATCCAGGAGCCCACCTTCCTGGAGCGCGTCGACCAGGGCGGTATCGTCGGTTACGTCATCCTGGCCATCGGCGCCATCGGCGTGCTGCTGGCGCTTGAGCGGATCATCACCCTGACCATCACCTCGGCCAAGGTCCGCGGTCAGATGAAGAGCCGGGAAATCCGCAAGAACAACCCGCTGGGCCGCGTTCTGGCCGTGTATGAGGAGAACCGTACCGCCGACGTGGAGACGCTGGAGCTGAAGCTGGACGAGGCGATCCTCAAGGAGATCCCGCGTCTGGAGCGTGGCATCAGCACCATCAAGGTGTTCGCCGCCATTGCCCCGCTGCTGGGCCTGCTCGGCACCGTGACGGGTATGATCCTGACTTTCCAGGCCATCACCCTGTTCGGCACCGGTGACCCGAAGCTGATGGCCGGCGGTATCTCCCAGGCGCTCGTGACCACCGTTCAGGGTCTGGTCGTCGCCATCCCGATGGTGCTGCTCTACAGCATCTGCAATGGCCGTGCGAAGTCGGTGATCGAGGTTCTCGAGGAGCAGAGCGCCGGGCTGATCGCACAGCGTGCCGACGAGGAGCATATCCGTGACAGAGCTGCTTGAGGCATACAGGGCTATCCAGACGTTCCTCGGCCAGGGCGGCTGGGTCTTGAACTGGATCCTGATCCTGACCTTTGCCCTCTGGGTTCTGATTGCTGAGCGTGCCGCGTACTACCTCTTCTCCCACCGGAAGGTGTTCAACGACGCGGTGGCGAAGTGGGAAGCGCGCCCGGACAAGCGGTCCTGGCACGCCGCCCAGTACCGGACGATGCTGATTTCGCAAGCGAAGCAGCACATCGAGGCGAACGTCGCGCTGATCAAGACGCTGGTCGCCATGGCCCCGCTGTTCGGGCTTCTCGGCACCGTCACCGGCATGGTGGCCGTGTTCGAGGTCATGAAAGTGCTTGGCACGGGTAATGCCCGTGCCATGGCTTCTGGCGTCTCCCAGGCAACCATCCCGACGATGGCCGGGATGGTGGTCGCGATCTCCGGCCTGTATTTCAGCTTCGCGCTGAAGCGCAAGGCCGACCGTGAGGTCGAGCGTCTCTCCGACACCCTGGTTCAGGAGTAAGTAGCATGCGAGCAAAGCGCCACGGGACGGCGGAAGAGACCGAGATCGATCTGACACCGATGCTCGACGTCGTCTTCATCATGCTGATCTTCTTCATCGTGACGGCGTCGTTTATCAAGGAGTCGGGCATCGACGTTTCGCGTCCGGACGCGGTTACCGCCGTCGTCCAGGAACGCGCCAACATCGTCGTTGCTGTCACTGAGACCGGACAGATCTGGATCAACCGCCGCGAGGTTGACCGCCGGGCCGTCCGTGCCAACATCGAACGTCTCCATGCGGAGAATCCGCAAGGCGCGGTGGTCATCACCGCCGACGAGAAGGCCGATGTCGGTATCTTGGTCGAGGTCATGGACCAAGCTCGTCAGGCCGGCGTGTTCAACGTCTCGATCGCCGCGGACGAGTCCTGAGCCGCGGAAGGAGGTAAAGCCATGATCGGACGCTATCTCAGCGCCTTGGCTTTCGCTGCCGTTGTCACCTTCGGTCTCTTCTGGCTGATGCAGTACCTCATCATCGGCCAGAAGATGTCCCTGGATGAGAGCGACCGTGTCCGCCTGATCGACTTCGTTCGGTTGCAGCGCGATACGCAGACGGAAACCAAGGACCGCAAGCCGCCAGACCGGCCGCCGCCGCCGGAGGCTCCGCCCGAGCCGCCGAAGATGACGGCCGATCCCACCGCGGCGCCGACCGCCAACACTGTCGGCATCGATGCCGCCGGGCTGGATGCGGGCATGGATCTGGCTGGTCCGGGCGCGCTCGGCCCGCCGGCGGACGCGGAAGCCATTCCGCTGTTCCGTATGAACCCGCAGTATCCCGACCGGGCGGCCAGCCGCGGCATCGAGGGTTACGTGATCATGGAGTTCACGATCACGGAAACCGGTGCTGTGACGAACATCCAGGTTGTCGAGGCGAGCCCGCCGGGCATCTTCGACCGCGCCGCCATCCGCGCGATGGAGCGTTGGAAGTACAAGCCGAAGATCGTCGACGGCAAGCCGGTGCCGCGCCACGGCGTGCGTAACCAGCTGACCTTCAAGCTCGGCGAATAGTGCGGGAGGTATCAGACACATGACCGACCAGAACTACGCGCCGCGGTCCTCCCGCCGGAATGCCCGTTGGCTGCTGGCAGCGCTCCTAGCGCTACCGGTGGTCGGCGCCGGCGTCTCCGGCACCGCCTTCGCCCAGCAGCAGGGCGGGGAGGAGAAGAAGCAGGAGACGACGCAGGGGCAGGTGCTGACCGAGCGGACCTTCAAGCAGCTCACCGAGGCCAACAAGGCCATCGAGGAGAGCCGCTTCAAGGACGCCGCCCCGATCCTGGACCGGCTGATCGCGGATGATCGTCTCACCCCGTACGAAAAGGCGATCGCGTTCCAGACGCGCGCCCACCTCTATACGGAGATGGACGATTACCGTGGCGCCGCAGCCATGTTCGAAAAGGCCCTGGCCCTGAACATCCTGCCGCCGGACCAGCAGATGACCCTGATCTACAATCTGGGTCAGATCTATGCCGGGACGGAGCAGTATCAGAAGGCCGTCGACAAGTTCAAACTGTGGTTCTCGCAGGCGCAGAACCCGCAGGCGAGCGCCTATCTGCCCTACGCGAACTCTCTGTTCCGCCTGGACCGCCCGAAGGAAGCCATCCCGCTGGTCGAGAAGGCAATCCAGATTTCGGACGATCCGAAGCGTGAATGGTACGACTTCCTGGCCGGCCTGTATTACGAGACCAAGCAGATCGACAAGGTCGGCGAGGTTCTTGAGCTGCTGATCTCCAAGTATCCATCCGAAAAGCGCTATTACAATCAGCTCGCGGGCGTTTATTCCGAGCTGAAGCGTGAAAGGGACATGCTTGCGATCATGGAACTGGCCCATAAGGCCGGGCACCTGGAGAAGAGCACCGAGTTCGTTCAGCTCGCCCAACTCTGGATGTACTTCGAGAACCCCTACCGCGCTGCCGCCCTCCTGGACGACAAGCTGAAGAAGGGGCAGGTCGACAGCACGAAGGAGAACTGGGAGCTTCTGGCGAACGCCTGGATCGCGTCGCGCGAAATCCCGAAATCCATCGATCCGCTGGCCCGCGCGGCCGAGCTGGACTCGAAGGGTGAAGGCTTTGTGCGGCTGGCCCAGGCTTATCTGGAGCGCGAGGACTGGAACAAGGCCCATGACGCTCTGCAGAAGGCCATCAACAAAGGCGGGCTGGAAAAGCGCGGACAGGTCTTCATGCTTGAAGGCGTGGCCCTGTTCAACCTGGACCGGATCGAGGACAGCCGCCGTGCCTTCCTGAAGGCCGCCGAGTCCAAGGAGCAACAGCGCGTTGCCAGCCAGTGGGTCCGCCACATCGACAAGATGCTGGAGGAAAAGGCCGCTCGTCAGGCCGCTGCCGTCCAGTAATCTCCACGGTCACCAGACCGTACAACGCCGGGTCCCTTCGGGGCCCGGCGTTTTCTTTTTCGGGACAAGCACCGCCTGCTTGGAGACAAGGCTGGGACACGGCGGCATCCGCCCTTGTTTGGCCGGATTCCGATGCATAGGCTAGGGAATATGGCTCCAGCACGGAGCCACTGCGCGCCCCGCCGGAGTATTCCCATCATGTGCCGTTGGCTGGCCTATGGCGGCGATCCGATCGCCATGGATACGCTCCTGTTCAAGCCCTGCAATTCCCTGATCCGGCAGTCCCTGTCGGCACAGCGCAGCATCGCCCCCACGAACGGGGACGGCTTCGGCCTTGGCTGGTACGGTCATCTGGAGCGGCCAGGCCTCTATCGGGACACGATGCCCGCCTGGAATGACGCCAACCTGCGCTCATTGGCGGAGCAGATCCATTCACCGCTTTTCTTCGCCCATGTCCGCGCCTCCACCGGGCCGGCGACGGCCCGGCTGAACTGCCATCCGTTCCGCTATGGCCGTTGGCTGTTCATGCACAATGGCCAGATCGGCGGCTGGACCGACGTGCGCCAGGGGGTGGAGCGCAGCATCGACAAGCTGCTCTACAAGCACCGGGAAGGCTCGACGGACAGCGAGGCGCTGTTCTACCTGCTGGTCGGAAATGGCGTGGAGGAAGATCCCGCCGGCGCGTTCCGGCGGACCATTTCCCAGATCACCGACCTGATGGCGGGGGAGGGCGTGACGGAGCCCTTCCGTATGGCGGCAGCCCTGACCGACGGCCGGCGCATCTTCTCCGTCCGCTGGTCCAGCGACGGCAGGTCGCCCAGCCTGTTCTGGGCTGCTGGCGGTCGGGTCGGCTGCACCGAAAACAGCATCCAGTTCGGGCCGGGCCGGGGCAGCGTCCTCGTGCTCTCCGAACCGCTGGACAGCGACAACAGCCACTGGACCGAGGTGCCGGAAGGAAGTTTCCTCACCGCCCAGAGCGGAGAGGTCACGGTCGAGCCGTTCGGACCCTGAATTGCCGGGCGTTCAGCCCGGCAACTCCACCAGCTTCACCTTCTTGCCAGTCACGGCCAGCGCCAGCCGCCCATGCTTCAGCTTGAGCGCCGCTTCGCCGAAGACCTCGCGCCGCCAGCCCTTCAGGGTCGGGACGTCCGCATCGTCGTCCGCGGCGATCAACTCCAGGTCGCTGGCATTGGCGATCAGGCGCGCCGCGACCTCGTTCTCGTCGCTGACCATCTTCAGCAGAACGCGCAGCAACTCGACGATGGGGCCAAGGCCCTGGGGGGTCTCCACCCGCGGGGCTGGACGAGGCAGTTCCTTGTCGGGAATGGCCAACGCGGCGCTGACGGCCTGCAGCAGTTCGGTCCCCTGGCGGCCATTCGCCATCCCTCCGCCAAGACCGCGGGTGCGCGCCAGATCCTCCACGTTGGTAGGCGCATGGGCCGCGATCTCGACCAGCGCCTCGTCACGCAGGATACGGTTGCGGGGGATGTCCTTGCGCTGCGCCTCCCGCTCCCGCCAAGCGGCGACCTCCTTCAGGATGGCCAGGAAGCGCGGCTTCTCCGTCCGGACCTTCAGCCGCCGCCAGGCATCCTCCGGCTCCAGGCGGTAGGTGGCCGGGTCGGTGAGGATCGCCATCTCCTCTTCCAGCCAATGCTCCCGTCCGGTCTTGACGAGGCGGCGGCGGATTTTCTCATAGGCCGGGCGCAGATGGGTCACGTCCGAGAGCGCGTAGGTGAGCTGCCGCTCGGTCAGTGGCCGGTGCGACCAGTCTGTGAAGCGGCTGGACTTGTCGATCCGCGCCGGAGTCAGCTTGGTGATCAGCGTTTCATACCCGACCTGATCCCCGAAGCCACAGACCATAGCTGCCACCTGGGTATCGAACAGGGGCTTGGGAATGCTCCCGGTCAGGTGGAAGAAGATTTCGATGTCCTGCCGGGCGGCATGGAAGACCTTCAGGGTCCGCTCATCCCGCATCAACTCGAACAGGGGGGCGAGGTCGATGCCGGGGGCCAGCGGATCGATGGCGGCGGCCTCTTCCGGCCCGCCGATCTGCACGAGGCAGAGCTGCGGCCAGTAGGTCTTCTCGCGCATGAATTCGGTATCGACGGTGACGTAGTCGGCACCCTTCAGGCGGTCGATGAAAGCGGCGAGGTGGTCGGTCGTGGTGATCAGCGTCATGACCATTCTCTTACACGACAGCCGGGCGAACAGAAAGGGTCCGAACGAGCCGCAATGCAGCCGGTCTTGTTACCGGGCGGCGGCACCCCAGTTTGGTGGAGCAACTCCTCCCACGGCACAAGGCGCGCCCTCGCATGCATTCCACGGCCAAGCCCTGGCACCATACGGACAAGGGCTTCCGCAACCCGCCCGGCAGCCCGGAACGGCAGCCCGGCTCCTGGCGACCCATGTTGGCCTTCCTCTGGCGGCTCCACCGTCGCAGAGGCCGTCCTGTGGAGGTCAGGGACGGGCATGTCCTTGACCAGGAAGCGGCGCTGGAGGGCTGGAGGGCCATGGCGGGGGCCGACGGGCTCTGCTGGCTGGGACATGTGGCCTTCCTGCTGAGAATCGGCGGGATCACGGTGCTGACCGATCCCTGGCTGTCCGACTATGCATCGCCGTTCCAGGGCTACGGGCCGAAGCGCTACGTCCCGCCGGGAATAGCCGTGGACGAACTGCCGCCCGTCGACGTGCTCCTGCTGTCCCACAGCCATTACGACCATCTGTGCGGGCCGACCTTGCGGCGGCTTGCCGGGCGCATGCAGCCGCTGGTGCTGGCGCCGCTGGGCCTGGGGCCGCTCCTGCGCGGCTTCGGCTTCCGACATGTGGAGGAAATGGACTGGGAGCAGGCGCGCCGGTTGGAGTTGCCCGACGGTCGCGCGGCGGACTTCACCTCCTTGCCGGCCATCCATCAGTCCGCCCGTACGCTGTCTGACCGCAACCGGACCCTCTGGTGCTCCTGGTCGATCCGCGCCGGCGGGCGGAATGTCTGGTTCGGCGGCGACACCGCATATGGACCGGTCATGGGGGATATCGGGGCGCGGCACGGGCCGTTCGATCTGGCGCTGATCGGGATCGGAGCTTATGAGCCCAGGTCGCTGATGCGCTCCGTCCACGCCAATCCGGAAGATGCGGTGATGATCGCCCGCGATCTCCGTGCGGCCCGGATCGTCGGCATGCACTGGGGCACGGTGGTGCTGACGGAAGAGGACCCGTTCGAACCGCCGGTGCGGTTCCAGACCGCCGCTGGAGCAGCGGGCTACGGCGCGGAGGAGGCCTTGATCATGAAGATCGGGGAGAGCCGGCTGCTCCCTTGAACCGGCAGGACCGGATCAGACATCCGGAAGACTGATCAGCAGGGCGGTGACCATGGTCACCAGCAGCAGGACGGAATAGACGCTGCCGACCAGGAACCACTTGATGGTGGTCTTGATCGCGCCCTGCCCATAGGCCCAGCGCATCGCCACCCAGTTATAGAGGGCGATGATGCCGAAGAAGACCTGCGCGCCCGTCAGGGAGGTCAATGCGGCGGTCAGACCGGGCGCCAACTCCTGTGTCAGCACGATGATGGTGAGAAATACGAACAGGAAAGCGTGCAGGTGCAGGGCGAAGATCAGGTGGTCCACCATGAACAGCCGCCGCCGGATGTTCACGAGGCTGAGCAGCAGGGCGTAGAGCGGCATCAGGACGAACATCGCCTTCGCCAGATTGTCGCCCATCACCTTGTTCAGGTTCTCCGGATGGTCCAGGCTGACGGCGATGCCGCGCAGCAGGCGCCGCGCCCAATCCGCGCCGAACAGGGAAGAAAGCTCATCCCGGGACGCCGGGGTGCCTGCGGCCGAATCTTCGGCGCTTTCGTCGGCATCCGCGTCCTCGGACACTGCTCCAGAAAGGTCCAGCCCCTCCAGAAGGGCCCCGGTCTGCGCCCGGGCGAAGGTGCTGGCGCTGAGGTTCGGCTTCCAGTCGTCCAGATCGACGAAGAAGCGGAGCTGCATGCCGACGCCGGGCGGCAGCACGAAGCTCTCATTCCCGATTTCGAGGCGCATCGGCTCCGGCACTTCGCCCAGGTCGCGCAGCCCGGCTTCAAGACGGGCCATCGCCTCCGGGTTGTGCTCGCCCTCGCCGATGCGACCCACGGCTTCCCGGACGCGCTCCTCAATGGCGCGCGGCGTGGCCGCAGGCTGCAACTCGACCAGATCGACGACGAACAGCGCTACGTTGGCAAGCGACAGGATCAGGAAAAAGATCAGCGAACTGAACAGGTAAAGTCTCAGCGGCGGCACGAAGCTGACCCGCCGGCCATCCATGAACTGCCGGGTCATCTTGCCCGGAAGAAACAGCAGCATGCCCAGGGTGCGCAGCACCCGACTGTCGAGATGCAGAAAATCCTGCGCCGCGTCGCCAATCACCCGCGCCAGGGACTTGCTGCGGTCGGTGGCCGACTGGCCGCATTCGGCGCAGTAGCGGCCGGTCAGTCGCGCGCCGCAATTGCCGCAGGCGAGGCTTCCCATCTGGACCGCCACCGATTCCACGGCAGTGGCGGTCACCAGCGTTTCAATGGCGTCGGACTGGCTCACGACCGGCATTCCTACACGAAAGGGGTAACTTAGCAGGGATGCGCGCCGTCGGGGAGGGGCTCTCAGCCCGAAGCCTTCATCTCCTTGATGACCTGCTTGAGCAGGGCGATCCGATCATTGCCGAACACCATTTCCTTGGCCCCGTTCGGGCCCTTGACCACGAAGCTCGGAACGCCGAAGCAGCCGTCTGCCACTGCCGTGGCAATGGTGCTGTCGAGGATTCGGGCGGTTTCCCCATCCTCCATCATCGGCTGGAATAGATGCGGCTCGATTCCGGCCGTGTCGTTGGCGATGCGGATGCAAAGATCGGTGTCGGCGCGCGGCGCGCCGTCCACGAAGATCGCCTTCATCAGGGCTCGGGCGAAGACCTGGCCGGCGTCGAACCGGCGCGCCGCGACCCCTGCGAGCGCCAGCAGGCGCGGGTCCGGAATCGCCGTTTCCGTATCGCTACGGAAGGGCACCTTGTACAGCTTGGCCCAGCGCGCGGTGTCCAGGCGGCGGTAGGCCGGCTGCAAGGCGCCCGAGGTGGGAATGGCGGCGGAGAAATCGTAGCCGGCAGCGCTGATCACGCCGCGGCCCCACAGCGGATACCAGTCTACCCGGCAGCCCGTCTCGATCTGCAGCGGCAGCATCTGCGTGCTGGCCAGATAGGCATAGGGGCTGGAGGCGCTGAAATAGAAATCCACGGTGATCGGGGCGGGCATCGGCATGCTTCTCCTTCGAATGCTGGCGAAGCGGTGCCATGGAACGGGATGTCGCGCAAGGGCGGCGGAAGCGGTCCTTTCACTTGGCCGGTTGACGCGGACGCTGGAAATACCGACATGCTCATCATCACCAGAACCGGCGGCCGCCCCCGCCCGGACCCCTGCGGCAGACGCCGCGGCAACGGACGAGGACAGGAGTGCGATGAGCTACGATCCCTATGTTTCCCGCCGGCAGGAGCAGCTCCGGAATGCTGCGCTGATTGCCTGGATTTCCTATGCGGTCGGTCTTGCCACCTCATGGGTGACGGGGCCGATCGGATTCATCATCGCTCTGGTAAAGCGGGGCGATTCCGTCGGCACCATCTGGGAAAGCCATTTCGACGCGCTGTTCCGCAGCGGCGTGCTCTGTTTCCTGGGCTATACCATCGGCTGGCTTCTGGTGTTCACCGTGATCGGGGCCATCATCGGGTTCCCGCTGCTTCTGGTGACCTGGATCTACAACGTCTATGTGGTGGTGAGGGGCGGTCTTCGGCTGTTCGACGGGCGTCCCTACTGACGGACTGACCGGCGGGCCGGCATCAGGGAGATCAGGCGGGAGCTGCCGGTCCCGCCAGGATATCTGGCGACCAAGGCTCCGTCTTTCAGTTCACATGGCCGGTACGACCGTGGTCGTGCGGCTACAGGGACGGGATTCGCGCCCTGTTGCGATCGGGACTGCGATCAGGGTTGAATCCGTCGCGCTGCCAAGGCAGATTGCGCCTCCGCGGTGTCGTGCCGCCTGTATGGGCGGATGGAACGGCACAGCGGTGGCACTGGTGGGGGCCTGTAGCTCAATTGGTTAGAGCCGGCCGCTCATAACGGTCTGGTTGCAGGTTCAAGTCCTGCCGGGCCCACCAACCCTCCCTGAACGTGGCGCAGAAGAACCGCATTCCTGATGGAACCGCACTCCCCCGATGGGAAGGGTGGTGCGCTGCATGCCTTTCCCATCAGGTGCCGACAGCCGGTCTGATCGTGTCGACGATGAGCGACAGTTCCCGCTCGTCCAAAGTGCCGACGACAACGAAGGTCTGACCACTCTCCACCCAGCTGGCCACGCTCAGCCCATGGTGGCTGTCGCTGATGGGGGGGCGATCCCCGTCCTCCGCCTTCGTGACGCAGACGGCAATGGGCAGCCGCCCTTCCGCCCGGTACATCAACTGGGCCACCGGCGCCGTGCCCAGCGTCATCAGCCGGGCTCCCGCAAAGCTGAAACCCGCATTCTCCAGGTCAGGCACCTGGAGCGGCCGTTCGAGGCGCCCGCCCAACCAGTGCTCGATATAGCCCTGCCGGCTGGCGGGCACCTCCACGAGATGCTCGGTCTCGGTCATGTAGACCGTGTGGTAGGCGGCGACCTCCTCATGCAGGTAGGCGATCTCGCTGCTGGGCGTGCCTGGAAGCGGCCCGGCCCGTACGGACAGGATCAGCACGATGGCCGCCGCGACGGCCAGACCCGCCACGACCGACCGCCGCCGCGTGGAGACCGACCGGCGCCGTGCCGGGGCCGCGGTATCGGCAACCCGCGTCTGACTGTCAGCGAAAGCCGCCCGCAGCAACACCCGCGACCGCCTCAGATCCTCCACCATGGCCTGGACCCGCGGGTCGGCAGCGATGCTGGCTTCGACCTCTGCCACCAGTTCGGGCGGTAATTCTCCGTCCACATAAGCGACGAGACGCTCCGGCCACACGACAACGGACGCTGGCCTGCCCTGTTGCTTGTTCATTCCGCGGCCCTCCAGTGAGACGGCTTGGACCGGCTGCGCAGGTTCCTCATCAGGGCCAGACGCCCCCTGGCCAGCCTGCTCATCACCGTGCCGACCGGGATGCCGAGCTGGTCGGCCGCTTCCTGGTAGGAGAGGCCATCCACGCAGACCAGGATCATTACCGTCCGCTGTTCCGCTGGAAGCGTGCCGAGCACCTTGCGCACCGCCCCCAGGGTAATATGTGACTCGAGGTTCTGCCACCCGTCGCTGCTGGTCGCCTCACACGCTGCGTCCAACTGCTCGGCTGAAACCTGTTGTCGCATTTCCCGCTCCCTGTCGCTCCAGAGATTGAGGATTATGCGTCTCATCCATTGGTCGAATCCCTGGGGCTCCGGCGGATTCCCCTGGGACAGCGCGCGCTCGCAGGCTTCCTGGACCAGATCGTCGGCCGTGTCCTGCGATGGCGTCAGGCTGCGGGCGATGCGGCGGAGCATGGGAAGGGATCGGATGAGATCTCTCATGACGCACCTTAAACGGCTCTGGGCATCGTTCCAGCGGTCGCGCCGCCATGCGGATGGATCGTCCGGATGGTTGCCCAAGCCGGGCGGTGAGTGCGGATCGCATCGTCGACGATGACATCCGCGCTCGATCCAAGGTTCGCGCTGCCGGTCCCTCGGCGGCCAGCCTGCGTTCCGAGGACGGCCCCGATCCGTCGCGCATGACGGATGGCCAGGTCCTTCTGGACATGGCTGGACAACTGGTCCAGCTCCTCGCCGCTCAACTGGCCAAGCAGGGCCAGGAAATGTCCGTCTTGATCCCAGGCGGCGACGCGCAGGCCGTGGATGATGGTTGCGGTCGGGGGATGATCGGCCCGCTCCGAACGGGTGATGCAGATGGCGATCGGCTGTCGGCCCGGCGCCGAATAAACCAGCTCGACCAGGGGTGGCGGGCCGTACTTCAGAATTTGTCCGCTGGTGAATGTCCAGCCCGGCAGAAGCGGGACATCCACGGTCCTGCCGAGTTGCCGGCTCAACCAGCCGCTGGCCGACTCAAGGGACGCCGATTGCACGGCCATGCGGGGCAGGGAACTGCTCCCCTCTCTGGTGAACTGCTCCACCACCTCGTGAAGCAGACGTCGGCGGGACAGGTCGACCTCCCGGTCCAGCATACCGCTTCCGGCCCAGAGCAGGCCGGCCACACAGGCGGAAGCCAGTCCTGTCCTGGCAAACCGCCATCGCTGGTCCCGACGGGCCGTTCCCTGTACCCCGCCGGGGCGGCGCGCCTGGGCTGCGCCGGATGTCTGAAGCAATACGGAGAGCTGCCGGAACGCCTGCAACCTCGCGCGCGCCTCACTGTCCCTGGCCAGCGCCTCATCAACGGACGCAACTTCCTGAGCGTTCAGCTCTCCATCCAGATAGGCAGCCAGAAGCTCGTCGGTCAGTTTTATCATTGTCTTTCTCTCGAAGCTTCTTTGTGGCTTCCCCTACTGGAGCCGATGCGTGGCTGGCCCAAGTTTCGGGGTTTGTAACTGTCCCTGTCCTCTCCTCTATGGGGGACCCTGTCGAAGCGTCCTGGCAGCGAGCAATCCATGCCGACCTCCCGATATGCATGGAGACGACGCAGGCCTTTGCTCCTTCCGAGCGGCACAGGAGGTACCGCCGAGGGGCGGCATGTCTGTTTCCGGCAACGGCCGGCATTCCATGGAGAATGGCCGGCCCATCCTGACCGGCCGTACGCCGGCCTGGGGCAGCTTCCGAATGCCGATAGCTTGACCTGGGACAAGTAGTGGATCGAGGCGGGGTAAATATATTTACGCGTATCCGTCCTATGAATCTGCTTCCGGACGGCGAGAAGTATCGATATAAGAGGTGCAAATCTAATACGACCGAATTACTCCCGGTGCGTATGGGGGCGTGGCGTGGCCAGTTTGGGACTTCATCATCTGATCCAGGCGATCGCCAGTGCCGTGGCGGAAGCCCAGGACAAGATTCACCGGTTCCAGATCGCGACCGTGCGGGACTATTTCGACGAGAAGAATCGTCCGAAGTCAGTCGATGTCCGCATGCCGTCACTGGCTGCCGATGCCGAGCCCGGTGATGAGCAAATCGTGCGCGTGCCGCTCCTGGCGTTGGTCGGGCCGCAGCTTCTGTCGATCAAGGAGGCGGAAATCTCGTTCGAGGTCGGCCTGACCGGGATCGATGACAGTCCTGCGGAAGCGCCCGCCAAGCCCAATCCCGGTGCGGTGGGAAAAGATGACTCTGCCAAGGACCCGAATGCCGGAGGGCAGGGGTGGCGCGGAGTCGGTCTGGAACGTGTGCTCGGCGTCGATGTCGCCGGCGCGAAAGGTCGGGGGCCCGGGGCAGTCGCCAAGGTGACCCTGAAGGTCGAGAGCCAGCCACCGTCCGATGGGATGGCGCGGCTGATCCAGCACCTCGACAAGATGATCTGAAACTAGCATTCGAGGGGAGAAAGACATATGGCAACGATCGCTGATCAGTTCCGCGGCCTTCCGATGGGCGACCTCATCGGCGGCCCGCTCATGGCCGCCTGTGATGCCCAGGTCAAGCTGGCAAACGCCACGGCCAATTTCATCCGCGTGGTCGGTTTCAATCCGCCGACGGCGATCGATCCGAACGACCCGAACAAGGTCGGCGACATTCGGATGGTCAGCTTCAAGTACAACCGCCCGGCGGAGGACCAGACGGGGGCGTCGAACGGCGTCACCAAGCAGGAGACTGTGGAACTGGAAGTTCCGCTGCTCGCCGTGGTGAAGGTGCCGGCGCTGGCCATCAACACCGTGGACATCACCTTCGACATGGAGGTGAAGAACAGTGAGTCCTCCACCGAGAAGCAGGATGCGCAGGCTTCGCTGGACGCCTCCATGAAGTTCGGCTGGGGCATGTTCTCCGGCACCGTCCGCATCCAGGGCTCCGTCTCCAGCTCCAAGGAGAACCAGCGCTCCAGCGACAGCTCGGCCAAGTACACGGTCAACGTGAAGGCCGAGGACAAGGGCATGCCCGAAGGTCTGGCCCGTGTGCTTGACATGATGAACCAGGCCGTCGCGCCGAAGGCCATCGCCGCCAGGCCTGCCGCTCAGGCGGCGTGATCCTTGAGTCTGAACCGTCCTCTCCGGAAGGGCTGCTGCGATGTTCGATTTGACGGATGTGGGATTTGTCAAACGGATCACCTTGGGCAGTACCAATCCGGAGAGGATGGATACAGAGGAAGAAGTCCAGAAGGCAGCGGAACTATTGAACCGCTGCCTTTCGGATACGCCAAAGGGGCGGATCATCGGCGTCGAGAAAAATTTCTCGATTCTGAACATCGGCGAGCATCAAGTCGTCCTCCAATGCATTGTCTATCATGTGGGATTTCCGCGGAAGCCATACTGGCTCGAGTGAACCCTGGATGGGGAGCTCCGCATTCACATGTCGACGATCAGCCTCGACGACTTCGTCCTGCGGCTTCAGACGGCTGCCGGCCTCGCACAGGATGCCCTGGCGGCACGGGAACGCAGCCGCGTCGCCCGCGATCTGCTGCTCGACGGGCAGAGCAATGTCGAGGCCGAGACATGGTGCCTGAAAGTCGACATGACCCCGCCCGGCGGCGGTGCGCCGCGGACCATTTCGATACCCTTCGCGACGCTCTACAATCTCGGCGAAACGAAGATCACCCAGTTCCGGGTGGAGACCACGGCCACGGTGGAGGCGGTGCCTTCGCCTGTCGATCCCGCGCGGGAGGAGCTGCAACTGCGTATCGGCCCGCCGAAGTCACGGCGCGAGCGCCTGCACAATCTGGTGATCGACATCTTCGGCGTCCGCTTCGAGAAGGCGGAGGTGCGGATCAATGACCGCATTCTCCGCGTCTTCGGCTTCCGCCCGGGCGAGCGGGAGGGCAGGCCGCAGGACGGGCAGCCCGCTGCTGCGCCGCCTCGTTCCGAAACGTAGGTCCGACAACGGCATCACCCTGCGCCTGTCCCAGCAGGAGCAGGACGTGCTGCGCGCCATCCTTGCCGAAACGGAACCCTTGCCGGAGCCGCTGCCGGAACGCCGGACTGCGCCTGCCCTGATCGCGGCGCTGCTGCTGCTTCTGGTCTGCGGGGCGGCCGGCTGGCTCGTCCTGAATCCCGGCGCCTTGGCCGCCATCCTGGCCTTTTTCAAACAACAACTCGGCACCATCGGCGGCTGATCGCTGGCGCGCGGCCGGATGTGGCACAAGGGAGATCATCCATGACCGTCCAGAAGACCCGTTCCAGCCTCGCCGCGCTGATGCTGGCGCTTGTCTTGGCGCCGACGGCGGCATCGGCTGCCGATCTGTCCGCGATCAAGGGGGAGTGGCTCGGCACTCTCGACCGCAGGGGACGGCCCGTCCCGGTCATGCTGAAGATCAATCCGGCGGCAGCCGGCGCGCCGGCGGGCGAACTCGAGTTCGGAGAGCCGGACGGGTGTCGGAACCCGATCACCTTCAACGGCGGAACAGGCGACAATTTCACCTTCACGCTGGAGCCTTCCAACGGTGGTCGTTGCGAAGCCTATTCGCTTGGCCGGATGAGCCTCACCGTCATGGCGGATGGCGATCTTTCCCTGGCCGTGACCCAGGCCGACCACAAGCCGGGTCCGGCGGCGACGCTCAGCCTCGCAACCAAGGCGCCGGTCTCGAAGGCCGTCATCGGCAAGTGGTCGGGCAGCTACGTCGGTCGCGGCAGCGTTGTACCGCTGACGCTTGCCCTGAATTCGGTGAGGCCCGGGCAGCCGTCCGGCACGCTGATCTTCGCCGGCGACGACGACTGCTCCAACCCGCTGGAGTTCTCCGGCATGCTTGGCGACGGTTCCTACGTCTTCACGCCGTTCGCCTCGGACGGTGGGCGTTGCGAGCTTGACGTCTTCGGCACGCTGACAGTTCGGCCGGGCGCGGACGGGGTTACTGCCACCCTGGTCCAGCGGAACGGGGTGAAGCGCTTCGACGCGGTGCTCTCTGGCGCGAAATGACAGGGGATGGCTGCTGCGGTATGTCCGCAGCAGCCATCCGATCCGCCGCCCAGGCCCTCAATGCGCAAGCGCCGGGCTCGGCGTAGGCGCGGCAATCATGGACTGCAGGACCTGCAGAACGCCGCAGCAGATGGCGAGGAAGCCGACGCCCATCACCGCGGCGACGCCGGTGAGCAGGATGCCGAAAAGCGTGAACAGGATGATGGTGGCCATGATCGCTCTCCCGTGACTGGATGAGCTCAGCATGGTCTCCTTTGCGGCCGTTGTGATTGAGCTGCCTCAATCAGGATGCGATTTCACAGGCGGGGCGGAATAAGCGTCGGCTACTTCCCGGTCCGTCGGATCGCAACGACGGCCTTGTCCAGCTCCTGCAGGAACTTCGACCGGTCGGCCTTGGCGAAGGGAGCGGGGCCGCCGAGATTGCCGGGCCCGCCCTCCGCCCGCGCAATCTCCCGCAGGTCCTGCATCAGGGACCGCATGGCCATGGCCGATCCGATGGAGTTTGGCGTGAAGGGAACGCCCTTCGGTCCGATGGCGCGCGCCCCCTTTTCCAGGCATCGTTTCGCCAGCGGAATGTCCGCTGTGATGCAGATGTCGCCCACGCCGATGCTCTCCGCGATCCAGTCGTCGGCCGCGTCGAACCCGTCCGTCACCACGACCAGCTCGACCCGGCCTTCCGCCGGCACCCGCAGGGGCGCGTTGGAGACGAGATAGACCTTGAGGTCGTAGCGCAGCGCCACCTTGAAGGTCTCCTCCTTCACGGGGCAGGCATCGGCGTCGATGTAGATGTCCAGCATGGAAGCAGGAATACAGGATTGGTCGCAGTGCTGCCAACCCCGACGGCGAGGGAGCCCGGAACCCCTCGTCAGAGGCGTGCGCGGAACCCATATGGCGGCTGCGCCGCCCTGCGTTGCGCCCATGTGCGGGGTGGGGTACAACGCCGCGCAAAGAGACCACGCGCCGGCTCCGTCCGGCCTATCCGAATTTTCGTGCGGTGCGCCCGACCCGGCTGCCGCACCAGTCACAAGGGACCGCCATGGCCTCCTACCAGTACGTCTATGTCATGAAGGGTGTGACGAAGATCTATCCCGGCGGGAAGAAGGTCTTCGAGAACATCTGGCTGAGCTTCTACCCCGGCGCCAAGATCGGCGTGCTGGGCGTGAACGGCGCGGGTAAGTCGACCCTGCTGAAGATCATGGCCGGCCTGGACAAGGACTATAACGGCGAGGCCTGGGCGGCCGAGGGCATCAAGATCGGCTACCTGCCGCAGGAGCCGCAGCTCGATCCCTCCAAAAACGTCCTGGACAATGTCATGGACGGCGTGGCGGAGACCAAGGCCGTCCTCGACCGGTTCAACGAGGTCTCCAACCTCATGGCGGACCCGGACGCCGACTTCGACGCGCTGATGGCCGAGCAGGCCGACCTGCAGGAGAAGATCGACGCCGCCAACGCCTGGGAGCTGGACCGCACGGTCGAGATCGCCATGGACGCCCTGCGCTGCCCGGACGGCGAAGCGGACGTGTCCAAGCTGTCGGGCGGTGAGAAGCGCCGCGTGGCGCTGTGCAAGCTGCTGCTGTCCCGGCCGGACATGCTGCTGCTGGACGAGCCCACCAACCACCTGGATGCGGAGAGCGTGGCCTGGCTGCAGCGCTTCCTGGCCGACTATCCGGGCACGGTGGTGATGGTCACCCACGACCGCTACTTCCTGGACGCCGTCACCGGCTGGATCCTGGAGCTAGATCGTGGCCAGGGCATCCCCTACGAGGGCAACTATTCCTCCTGGCTGGAGCAGAAGCAGAAGCGGCTGGAGCAGGAGAGCCGGGAGGAATCCTCTAAACAGAAGGCTTTGGCGCAAGAGCTGGAATGGGTGCGGGCAAGCCCCAAGGCCCGCCAAGCCAAGTCCAAGGCCCGTATCCAGGCCTATGAGGAATTGCTGGCCAGCGCCAACCAGAAGGAGGCGATCAACGACACCAAGATCGTCATCCCGACCCCGCCGCGCCTGGGCAATCTGGTCATCGAGGCGGAGGATCTGCGCAAGGGCTTCGGTGATCGGCTGCTGGTGGACGGCCTGTCCTTCCGTCTGCCGCCGGGCGGCATCGTCGGCGTGATCGGCCCCAACGGCGCCGGCAAGACCACCCTGTTCCGCATGATCACCGGCGGAGAGACGCCGGATGGCGGCGATTTCCGCGTCGGCGACACGGTGAAGCTGGGCTATGTGGACCAGAGCCGCGACAGCCTGGACGCCAAGAAGACCGTGTGGGAGGAGATCAGCGACGGGCTGGACGTGATCGAGCTGGGCAAGAAGTCCATGCCGTCCCGCGCCTATGTCAGCGCCTTCAACTTCCGCGGTCCCGATCAGCAGAAGAAGGTCGGCCAGCTTTCGGGCGGTGAGCGCAACCGCGTGCACATCGCCAAAATGCTGAAATCCGGCGCCAATGTCCTGCTGCTCGACGAACCGACGAACGACCTGGATGTGGAGACGCTGCGCGCACTGGAAGACGCGCTGGTGAACTTCCCCGGCTGCGCCGTGGTCATCAGCCACGACCGCTGGTTCCTGGACCGCATCGCCACGCATATCCTGGCCTTCGAGGGCAACAGCCAGGTGGTCTGGTTCGAGGGCAACTACGCCGACTATGAGGCGGATCGCAAGCGCCGCCTCGGCGCCGATGCGGAGCAGCCGCACCGTATCAAATACAAGCCGCTGGTCCGGGCCTGACCCGCTCCACGCCGCAGACCGCAAGGCCGCCCCTCACCGGGCGGCCTTGTCGTTTCAGGTCATGGGCATCGGAATGCTGTCACAGCTTTGCCATGCTTTGCGCTTGTACTGGATGACGGTCGCCACCAACTCCGGTTGATCCCATGCACTCGTCGTCCCGCAGAACCCTTGCCGCACTGCTCCTTCCCCTGACGCTTTCCGCCTGCGTCACGACGATGGAGGGGGGAGGTGGATCGGATGTGGTCTGGGGAGCGCCCGGTCCCGGCCACGCATATCCGGGGCGCTCGCCGCACGGCTATGGCGGACCCGGATGGGGGCCGCCGCCCTGGGCCTTCAACGGCCTGTGCGAGGATACGCGGTACGAAACGTCCCGCGGCGGCGGGGCGGACACCGGAACCGACGAATATGACTGTCTGCTGTTCGGCAACGGGCTGAAGCTCGGCAATCTGGGCAAGGAACAGCAAGGCTTCGCTCGGAACGGTGTCTGCGACGATCCGGCCTACGCCTATACCACCGGTCTCGGCAGGCCGGGCCGGGACCAGTATGACTGCACCCGTCTCGGTCGCGGCCTGAAGAGCTTCTACCGCCCGCACGAACTGCCGCCCCCGATCGTCGTCGGCCAGCCGTCCCCGCCGTCCAAGCCTCCCTATGCCGGCCGGCCGCCGCGCTCCGACCATGGCGGGCGGCACGACCGCCGTGCGGCGGAGGAACGCCAGAGAGAGCAAGAGCGCAGGGAGCAGGCGGAGGCACGGCGCGCCGCCGATGCCGAGCGGGCTGCCCGCGACATGGAGGAGCAGGCTGAGCGCCAGCGGCAGATGCAGGAACAGGCGCGGCGGGCAGCCGATGCGAGGGAGGAGGCTGCGCGCGCTGCCGAGGCCCAGCGTGCGGCCGAGCGGGCGGCCGCCGACGCCCGTGCACGCGAGGCGGCGGAGCAGAGGCGCAAGGCGTCCGCCAATCCGCCGAGGAATACATCTCCCAAGAATGAGGATTTCGGCCGCATTCTGCCCCAGTGATCCGATCCGGACCCGGCTGGACCATCGCTTCCTGACAGCAGCCGTGCCATGCGGCCGGGCCGGTTGCCGGGGCGGCGAGCCAGCGATAGCGTCTATGCCATCGCGGCCCGCATCGGGACGGGCCGGCCAAGGGGAGGCGCGTCGATGACCTTGTCACGGTCGCTGCTGGTGCTGGTCTGCGGGTCCATCGCACTGGCGCTGGCGCTGGGCATCCGCCAGAGCTTCGGCCTTTTCCTGGTGCCGGTCAGCCATGATGCCGGCTGGACCGTTCCGGCCCTGACCGTCGGCTTCGCGGTCCAGCAGCTCGTCTGGGGGGCGGTTCAGCCCGTGATCGGCGCTGTCGCGGACACCAGGGGACCGCGGGCCGTCGTGGCGGGCGGCGGACTTGCTTACGCTGCCGGCCTTCTGCTGATGGCCTATGGAGGGTCGGTCGCAGCATTCCAGATCGGCGCCGGACTGCTGGTTGGCATAGCCCTGGGGGCGGTGGGCTTCTCCGTCGTGCTGGGGGCTGTGGCCAGGGCCACGCCCGAGGACCGGCGCAGCGCCCGCCTCGGCATCGCCAGCGCCGGCGGCAGCTTCGGCATGTTCGCCATGGTGCCGATCGGGCAGATCCTCATCGATACCGTGGGCTGGCAGGAGGCCCTGACGGTGCTGGCCCTGTTCGCCCTGGCGATCGCCGTGCTGGCTATGCCGCTTGGAGGCGCATCGCGCACGGCTTCCGCTGCCGGGCCGACAGGACCCGGCCTGAAGGATGCGCTGGGCGCCGCCATGCGCCATGAGGGCTTCTGGCTGTTGACCGCCGGATTCTTCGTCTGCGGTTTCCACCTCGCCTTCATCAGCGTCCACCTGCCGGGCTACGTGGCGAGCTGCGGACTTCCGCCGGAGGTGGGCACATGGGCCCTGGCCCTGGTCGGGCTCTCGAACGTGGTCGGCAGTCTGGTGGCGGGGCAACTTGGCGGGAAGCATCGGCCGAAGTACCTGCTGGCGGGCATCTACGGCCTGCGCGGGGTGGTTATTCTCGGCTTCATGCTGTTGCCCAAGACCCCGGCCGTGGTGGTGGGCTTCGCCTTCCTGATGGGCTTCCTGTGGCTCAGCACCGTGCCGCTGACCACCGGCATCGTGGCAGGCATCTTCGGGCCGCGATTCGTCTCCACCCTGTTCGGGCTGGTCTTCTTCGGCCATCAGGTCGGCGCGTTCCTGGGCGCGCTGTCTGGCGGCCTGTCCCTTGCCTGGTTCGGCGATTACGACGCTGTCTGGTGGGTCAGCCTCGGGCTGGCGGTCGCCTCTGCCCTTCTGCACCTTCCCATCCGGGATGCCCGTCTCCCCCGTTTTGCACCGGCATGACCTGAACGGTCGGATACAGCTTCCAAACGAAATTAGTACGCTTTATGATCAAATTGGATGAAAGGCGCGGGGTCCGCCGCTGCCTGTCCTGCGTGCAGAGGTGGCTCCGTCCGGGATGTCTGTATCCTTCCCACGACGCACCTTCCTGACAGGTTTGGGAGCCGCTGCCGCCGCGGGGCTGCAGGGCCTGCCGCCGGCCAGGGGAATGGTCAGCGGCCGTCGTATTCCGTTCGGCTTCCGGCCGGCGGATCCGCTGCTGATGGTGGGGCAGGATGGAAAGCTGTCCGGCCTCGAATACGAAATCATCGTCGCCGCGATGGCCGTTCCCGGCCATCAGGTGCTGCCCTATCTTGGTCCGAATGCGCGCCTGACGCAGGCGCTGTTCCGCGCTGCGGTGGACGCCATCGCGCCGGCCGTGGCGCTGGGTAATACACAGTTCACCCTCAGCGATTCGTACCTCACCTACAGCAACGTCGCGATCAGCCTGGCCCGCAGGGGACTGTCCATCAATTCCCCAGCCGATCTGGCGGGATACCGGATATCTGCGTTCCAACGGGCCCGGCAGGCGCTCGGACCCGACTTCGCCAAGGCGGTCGTGGAGAGCGACGACTACCGGGAGGAGGGGCAGCAGCATCGCCAAGCGCTGGCCCTGCTGCATGGCCGTGCGGACGTGATCGTCGGCGACCGGCGGATTCTGCTGCACTATGCCCGCCTGTCCATGCTGGAGGCCGGCATCTGGGAAGAGATGGCCGTGCATCCGATCTTCCCCATCAGCGAATATGCCGCCGCTTTCCGGGAAGCCGCCATCGCTGCGGACTTCAACCGGGGACTCGCCGCCATTCGTGCGGATGGCACCTATGGAAGCATCCTGGAACGCTACGCCACGCCGGACTAGCATCGAAGGATGGCGGCGACGGTGGTCATGGCGAGGTGGTTGGCCTCCCAGTTAGCGGCTTTACGGAAGGAAGCAGCTGCTCCAACCGCTTCCACTGCGCATCCGTCAACTCAGAACATTCCATCCGAACCAGATGGGGAGTAAACGTCCGACGGCCATCGATTTTCAGATGACCCGTTCGCTGAGGTGATGGGGGCCTTGTAGGGATAATATGAGCCCTCGTCCTGGTGTCCCTTGTTGCTAGGAAATCGATTTGACGACTGTGGAAGCGCTGATCGCGTTCACCCTGGCGGCAGGGTTGATGACCCTGACGCCTGGGCTGGATACGGCTCTGGTCCTGCGAACCGCTGCCGTGGAAGGCGGACATCGGGCCTTCCTCGCGGGCACTGGCATCTGCGCTGGTTGCCTTGCATGGGGGCTTATCGCAGCGTTCGGCCTCGGCGCTCTTCTTGCAGCATCGGAGGCCGCCTACACGGCTCTACGGTGGGCGGGGGCGGCTTACCTGCTCTACCTGGGAGGCCGGATGGTGCTCAGAGCCCGCTCCGGACTGGACGGGACTATGGACCTGGGCGAGAGCGCCAGATCGGACACGTCGCCGAGAGATTGGCTGGTTCGTGGATTCATCACGAACATCCTGAACCCAAAGGTTGGCGTGTTCTATGTGACCTTCCTACCCCAGTTCGTCCCGGCTGGAGCTGACGTGCTTTCCTTCACTGTCCTGCTCGCCGCTATCCATGCTCTTGAAGGTATCCTCTGGTTCGTAGCGCTCATTGCGGCCACCCAACCGCTCGCAGCGGTACTCCGTCGTCCAAGCATCATGCGTGCTCTGGACCGCATCACCGGGGGAGTACTGATCGCGTTCGGCCTCAAACTGGTTCTCGAAGCTAAGCGCTCCTGATGCCGTGAATGGATTTTTCGTCGGGGTAGCGCTTAGAGGACCTTTCGACACACCGAACATGCAATCGTAGCCCACCGGGGCTTTGCAGAAGCGCCCTGGCGTCACCTGATGCTTCAGCCCAGCGTCCAGATAGAGGAGGGGTGGGCACGTAGCGGCAGGTTGAAGCGTTGAGATCAGGATGACGGCATCAGGGATGAGGGGATGGCGCACCTGACGGCAGCAGGCTGGGAGTCCAAGGGCGGGTACATCGCCCTGACCGACCGGAACGGCGATCCGCAGCGCATTTTCGTGGTCCAGGTCGGCCCGCGGGACGGCCGGCCCGTCCTGATGCTGCACGGCTTTCCCACCAGCGGATATGACTGGTCACGGATCGTTCCCCTGTTGCCGGACCGCCGCCTCATCATTCCGGACTTTCTTGGCTTCGGCCTGTCGGACAAGCCGGCGGACCATGGCTACAGCCTGATCGAGCAGGCGGAGTTCATGATCCAGCTCGTGGGCAGGCTCGGATTGTCCTCGGTCCAGGTGGTGGCCCATGACTACGGCGTGTCGGTGGCGCAGGAGCTGCTGTACAGGGCGACCGTGGGCACCCTGTCCTTCAGCCTCACACGCGTGGCCTTCCTGAATGGAGGGCTGTTTCCCGACCTGCACCGGCTGCGGCCGATTCAGCGGTTGTTGCTGTCGCCGCTCGGCGCCGCGGCGGGGCGGCTGGTGACCCGCCGCGCCTTCGGCCGGGCAATGAGGGACCTCCTGTCCCCGTCGCACCCCATGACGGGGGCGGAGCTGGACGAGCACTGGGGTCTGGTCCGCCGGGCTGGCGGCCTTCGGATCGCGCACAGGCTGATCCGCTATGTGGTCGATCGTCGGGAGAACGGGGTTCAGTGGGTCGCGGCTCTGGAAGGAAGTCCGGTTCCGCTGGCCTTCATCTGGGGCATGCTGGACCCGGTCTCCGGCGACCATGTGATGGAACGGTTGGAGCGGATTTTGCCCGAGGCGGTACTGGCTCCGCTGCCGGATGTCGGCCACTACCCGCAATGGGAGACGCCGGAGCGGGTGGCGGAAGCGCTTCACGCTTTCCTGGAACGCTGAGCAGTCCGGAATCGAAACGGCCCGCCATTGGGCGGGCCGTCCGGTAGGTTGAGCGGCAGAGCGGCTTACTTGCCGTCGGCCGTCTGGATGCGCTGCCGCAGAGCGTTCAGAAGGGCATCGAAGCGCCCGCCATTGTTGTCGATCACGCTGGAGAACTCGCTCCGCTGCGTCTGGCTCATGCTGACGTTCTCGACGATCACGTCGACGATCTTGAAGCTGTCATCGCGGCCCCGGACGCGCCAGGCGACGTTCACCGGCGGACCGTTCGGGCGCAGTACCTGACTGGTCACCACGGCGTCGCGGCTGCCGGCCGGCTGGGCGCCGGTCACCTTGAACTGCTCGCCCGAATATTCGCTGAAGCGCTGCGCATAGACCTCGACGATCATGCGCTGGAACAGGTCCATATACTCGGACTGCTGCTCCGGCGTCGCGTTGCGCCAATGGGGGCCAAGGACGAAGCGTCCGATGGTCTGGACGTCGAAATTCTCGGTCAGCAGATCACGGAATACCTGCTTGCGCTCCGCCTCGCCGACACTCCGGTCGGCAAGGGTGGAGATAACGCGGTCACCCAGGCCCTGGACGAACTCCGAGGCGGCCTTGGTTTCGGTCTGGGCCCAGGCCGGGCCGGCGAAGGCGACGAAGCCGGCAACGATGGTGCCAAGCGCGCCGCGCAGAAAGTTTCGACGGGTATTCATGCCAATCACGTGGAAATCCTTGTCCGGATGTCAGTGTGACCGAACCGGCTCAACGGGGGAGTGACCCCGGTCACGGCTCGGCGTCGAATTCGTCATCGTAGTCCGGGATGTCCGGGAATGTGTTCGGATCGGGCGCACCGTCGCGGATCCAGCCATCGCGCCGCTGCCGGTACAAGGACCGCATGGCGGCGTAATAATCGAAGCTGTTGCGCCGCAGATCCTCGATGACTCCCAGATAGGTCGCCCGCGTATCCACGCCGACCAGGATGGTGCGCGTCCAGTTGAACCATTCGGCATCCGCCTCCTGTGCCGTCAAACGCACAGGATCGGCGAAAGTTTCGGCCAGCAGCGCCGGGCCGTCCCGCAGGGATGAGCTGCCGATCACCGGGAGGACCAGATACGGCCCCTCGGGCACGCCCCAGATGGCCAGGGTCTGTTCGAAGCTTTCATACTCGTAGGGCATGCCCATATCGGCCGCCACGTCGAAGATGCCGGCCAGTCCTATGGTGCTGTTGATGCCGAACCGCTTGACCGCGGTGCCGGCCCCGTTCCAGTCGCCCTGCAGGGCCTGATTCGCCAGGTTCAGGGGCTCGCGCAGGTTCTGAAGAACGTTGGTGACGCCGCGTTCCACCGGATCGGGCAGGACGGCGTGGTAGATTTGCGCCACCGGCTTGATCAGCACCACGTCCAACGCTTCGTTGAACCAGAAAACCGCACGGTTCACCGGTTCCAGCGGATCGTTGATGCCCTGGGCGGCCGGTGCGGATTGGGCGGGGCCGGCCGGTCCTTCCTCCGGGGCGGAGGCGCAGCCCGCCAGCATGGCCAGGGCCATGAGGCCGGCGGCAAGCGTGGGAATGGTTCTGCGGCGAAGCATGGGAGGACCGGTCCTTCGTCAGACACTTATGGAGAGTGGCGGTACTGGCAGGCGATAGGAAGGCGGGATTGTGGCGTTTCGCCCGTTAAATCGGGATATAAGCCAACAGGCATTTCACGCAATGGCTACCCGTAAGCGGCTGCCATGCATGGTTGAGTGTGTCACTTTAGTGCTAAGTGGAACACTGCAGCGATGGGAAAGGTTGCCTGCGGCCGGTTGGAACGCCGCCATCCATCCTTCCAACCTGTCGCTTCCCGACATTGGAACAGCATAAAGACATCTTTATATGTTGATCCCTCTGTGGCATGGTGCCGGCCATGGAAAGGGACTCGCGTGCAATGGATGTGCTGCTGAATGCCTTGAAGGCTGCGGCGGAGCCGACCCGGCTGCGGCTGCTGTCGCTCTGCGCCCATGGGGAGCTGACGGTGACGGAACTGACCCAGATTCTGGGGCAGAGCCAGCCGCGCGTGTCCCGCCATCTGAAGCTTCTGTGCGAGGCCGGGTTGCTGGAGCGGTTCCGGGAAGGCATCTGGGCCTATTACCGGCTGGGGGGCAGAGGGGCGATGGCCGAACTGGCGCGCACCCTGGTCGATGCCGTCCCCGCCGACGATCCCACCCTGGCGCTCGACCTGGAGCGGCTGGAGCAGACCCGGCGTTTGCGGCGCGAAGCGGCGGCCCAGTATTTCCGGGAGAATGCCGAACGGTGGCACGAGATCCGCTCCCTCCACGTTCCGGAACGCGAGGTGGAGGAAGCGCTCGGCCGCATGCTGCCCGCCAGCGGCCTGCACGACCTGCTGGATGTGGGCACCGGCACCGGCCGCATGCTGGAGCTGTTCGGCCCGCGGGTGGAGCGCGCCATCGGCGTCGATGCCTCACGCGAGATGCTGTCCGTTGCCCGCGTGAACCTGGACCGCGCCGGCCTTCGCCACTGTCAGGTTCGCCTGGCCGACATGTACCAGTTGCCGCTGCCGAGCCAGAGCCAGGATGCCGTGATCTTCCACCAGGTCCTCCACTTTGCCGAAGACCCGGCGGAGGCTCTGGGCGAGGCTGCCCGGGTGCTGCGCCCCGGCGGAACCATGCTGGTGGTGGATTTCGCCCGGCATGAGCTGGACTACCTGCGGGACCAGCACGCCCACCGCCGCCTGGGCTTCGGTTCGGCGGAGGTGGAGGGCTGGCTGCGCGCGGCCGGCCTGTCCACGGAGCCGGCGCTCGAATTGCCCGGCGATCCCCTGACCGTCTGCATCTGGCGGGCCACCCGGCCGACAGCGGCCGTCCCCGTCCAAACCCCGACCCAAGCCGTCGAGACCGGAGCCTTGACATGACCCTCGCCAGCCTGATGGACGCCGATCAGCAGCACCCGCCGCTGGTCACGACGCCCAGCGGCCTGACCGTGAGCTTTGAATTCTTCCCGCCCAAGACGGAGAAGATGAATGAGAACCTCTGGCACGCCATCCGGCGTCTGGCGCCGCTGAAGCCCGCCTTCGTCTCGGTGACCTATGGCGCCGGCGGCACGACGCGGGAGCGGACGCACGCCACGGTGACGGAAATCCAGAAGGAGACCGGAATCCCGGCGGCGGCCCACCTGACCTGCGTGGCCGCCACGAAGGAGGAGATCGACGAGATCGCGCGCTCCTACTGGGACGCCGGCATCCGTCACATCGTGGCCCTGCGCGGCGACCCACCGCCGCGGCCGGACGGCACCGGCGGCCTTGGCGGCACCGGCTATGAGCCGCATCCCGGCGGCTACGCCTATGCTGCCGATCTGGTGGCCGGGCTGAAGCGGGTGGCGGATTTCGAGATTTCCGTCGCCTGCTTCCCCGAGGTGCATCCGGAGGCGGTGAATGCCGAGATCGACCTGGACAATCTGAAGCGCAAGGTCGATGCCGGCGCCAGCCGCGCCATCAGCCAGTTCTTCTTCGATCCGGAAGCCTTCCTGCGCTTCCGCGACCGGGCAGAGGCTGCCGGGATCACCATCCCGCTGGTTCCGGGCATCATGCCGATCCTGAACTACGCCAAGGCCACGGAGATGGGCCGCCGCTGCAATTGCGCGGTGCCGGAGTGGATGGAGGAGCTGTTCGACGGGCTGGACGATGTGCCGGAAACCCGCCAACTCGTCGCCGCCACGGTGGCCGTGCAGCAGTGCCGCTATCTGGAGCGGGAAGGGGTGAAGCAGTTCCACTTCTACACCCTGAACAAGGCCGACCTGACCGTCGCCATCTGCCACATGCTGGGCGTTCGGGCGAAGACGGCAGCGCAGAAGGGGTAGCTTCCGTCTCGGGTACTTGGCGCGGGGTGGGGCAGGGGGCAGGTTGCTTCCGTCCCCTCCCGCCGGAGAACGTGAGAATGCCGTCCGCCTTCCGACCCGCCCTGCATCTGGCCCCGATCCTGGCGGGCGGGTGCCTGCTGGCCGCCTTGCCGGCCCAGGCGGGAGAGATGACCATCCAGGTCAGCAACACCTATGAGACGGAGGGCGATCTCCGCGCCGCCGTCTACGACAATGCGGAGGCGTTCGAGGATGGCGGGACGCCGGTGGCCGCCCTGGTGCTGCGCCTGTCCCAGCCCGGCGCGCAGGTGAGCTTCGGCCCGCTGCCGCCCGGCCGTTACGCCGTGCGGGTGTTCCAGGACATCAACCGGAACGGGGAGATCGACCGGAACATGCTGGGCATGCCGCGCGAGCCCTTCGGCTTCTCCAACGACGCCATGGGCTCCATGGGCCCGCCCAGCTTCGACCAGGCGGCGGTCATGGTGGAGGATGGCACGACCGATGTGCCGGTGAAGCTTCACCGCTAGCTCCTGCGGTTCGTGGACCGGTCCTTCCCGAGAATGCCCAGGACCCGCCCAAGGACCGCCACAAACCAGCGCGACCTTTCGACTGTTAGGCTTGTGGGTCGCATCGGTTTCGCCGACGCGGCGCGGCTGGCAACAAAAGGTGCCGAAATGCTGAAGCGCTTCCTCGGTGCGCTGATGGCAGCGATGGTGACGGCGGGTGCCGCCCAGGCTGCCACCATCACCCTCTATTCCGAACCCGGCTTCCGGGGCGATCGGATCACCCTGCGCCACGATATCGGCAACTTCGCCGAAGTGCCGCCCTGGAACGACAGGGCCCGCTCCCTGATCGTGGAGTCCGGGAGCTGGGAGGTCTGCAAGAATGCCGGCTTCGACAAGTGCCGCACGCTGACCCCCGGCACCAAGATCGCCCATCTGGGTGAGATCAAGTATCTGGGCGAGATATCCTCGCTCCGCCTGCTCGACAATTATGCCAGGGACGATCGTTGGGACCGGGATGACCGCTGGAATGATCGACGGTGGGATGACGACCGTTGGGGCCGCCAGCCCCAGCCGCGTCCGCCGGTGAACCGCCCGCCGCCGCGCTGGGATGACGATGTGGTCTGGGACAATCCCCGGCGTCCCACTCCGGTCAACAACCTGACCGCCTGCCAGCGTAGCGTCTATGACGGGTTCTTGGACCGGTACGGCCGCCACGGCAAAGTGGAATTCAGCGGCGGCGGCCGTGACGGCACCGTCTGGTGGAACGGGGAGCCGTGGCGCTACCGCTGCACACCCGACCGGATCAACATCTGGCAGGAAGGTCGCTGGTAGACTTCAGCCTTCCTCTTCCTGATCGGCGCGGGCCAGCGTCTCATAGCCCGCGCCGACCATGACCCCGGCCATGGCCGCCACGATCTGCGCCTCCAGCCCGGGCGTCACGCCCATCAGCCCGGTCGCGATGTGATGCGCCGCAAAGGCCGAAACCAGGGCCAGCACCCCCGCCAATAGCCAACGCATGATCCGCCTCTCCCCTGTAGGAGGAAGGCAAACAAGGCAGCGGAGCCTTGGTTTCACGTGGGACGGTCGAGGCGGTCTTATCGGGGAGTGAAGTCCGTATCCGGCGTCACCAGCCGGCAATAGGCGGCCATCAGGCGGGCGCAATCCTCCACATCCTTCAAGCTCAGCACCTCGCACGGCGTGTGCATGTAGCGCAGCGGAATGCCGAGCAGGCCGGTCGCCATGCCCGGCCCGTTGATCTGCATGGCACCGGCATCGGTCGGCGTGGCCCCGGGGGTCACGCGCACCTGGAACGGAATCCCTTCCTCCATCGCGGCTCTGCGGATCAGGTCGAAGACGATGGGATTGGTGTTCGCGCCACGGGAGACGCTGGGCCCCTTTCCGACGTCGAGCTGCCCGTACTGAGCCTTGCTGACGCCGGGATAGTCGACCGCATGATCCACATCGACCGCCAGCCCGGTCTGCGCCCCGATTGCGAAGGCGGCCGTCTTGGCGCCGCGCGACCCGATTTCCTCCTGCACCGTTCCAACGGCATGGACCCCGACGCCGCGCGCCAGCCCGCCCTCCTCCTTGAGGAGGCGCAAGGTCTCGGCGACGATGAACAGGCCCACCTTGTTGTCGAAGGCGCGTGCCATGGCACGGTCGCCCAGAAGCGGCTGGAACTCGTACTGGTAGGTGACGACATCCCCGACCTGGACCGCGGCTTCGGCCTCGGCGCGGGAGCTTGCGCCGATGTCGATCCACAGATCCTTGAGTTCCGGCTTCTTCTTGCCTTCCTCCGTGCTCAGGAGATGGATGGCCTTGCGTCCGATGCATCCGGCGGTGCGCTGCCGGCCATGCACCCAGACCATCTGTCCAACGGGGATGATGCTGTCATGCCCGCCGATAGCGCTGAAGTAAAGGAGGCCTTCATCGCTGATGTGGTGAACGATGAAGCCGATCTCGTCCATATGCCCGGCGAGCATGATCTTCATCGGCGCGTCCGGGTTCACCACCGCGGTCACGTTGCCATGCACGTCGGTAGCGACCCGGTCGGCATAAGGTCCGGCATATTCCCGGTACAGCTTCGCCACCCTATGTTCGTACCCGCTTGGCGAGGGGGCGTTCACGAGGCTTCTCAGGAATTCGAGCGATTGATCCCGCATGGTCCGAACGTCTCCCGACTGGAACCGGCAAGGTCAGAACGCCGGATTTTGGCCATCGCGGCAGCAAACTGCCGACAGCAGAATACGTTCCGGCCAGTCGTGCGACATACTGAGGCCTTGAGGGCTCTCCTGATCAAGCGCAGAGCCGATCGGGCCCGGCGGTTTCAGCGGTGCGGTAGGGCAGGGCCATTTGGAGAGGGGATGTCGGATCGTCGCCTCAGGGCTCGATCCGACCTACATTTCCCTTACGCCGCCTTGGCGTCCTTCGCCTTTTCGCCCGCGGCGTCGGGGTCGTAGTTCAGGTTGGGGGCGAGCCAGCGTTCCATGGTGGCGAGGTCCATGCCCTTGCGGCGGGCGTAATCCTCCACCTGGTCGCGCTCCACCTTGCCGAGGCCGAAATATTTGGCGTCCGGGTGGGCGAAGTACCAGCCGCTCACCGCCGCCGTCGGCATCATGGCGAAACTCTCAGTGAGCTGCAGCCCGGTATTGGCCGGCGCGTCCAGCAGGGAGAACAAGGTGGCCTTTTCCGTATGGTCGGGGCAGGCGGGATAGCCGGGGGCAGGGCGGATGCCGCGGTATTCCTCGGCGATGAGCTGCTCGTTGCTCAGCTCCTCGCCGGCGGCGTAACCCCAGAACTCCTTGCGCACCCGCTCATGCAGCCGCTCGGCGAAGGCCTCCGCCAGCCGGTCGCCCAGGGCCTTCAGCAGGATGGAGCTGTAATCGTCCTGCACCGCCTCGAACGCCTTGGCGCGCTCATCCAGCCCGTGGCCGGCGGTGACGGCGAAGGCGCCGACCCAGTCCTGCACGCCGGTCTCCTTCGGGGCCACGAAATCGGCCAGGCACATATGGGGACGCTCGCGCGACGCCTCGCGGGCCATCTGCTGGCGCAGCATGTGCAGGCGCGCCTTCACCGTGCCGCGGCCCTCGTCGGCGTAAAGCTCGATATCGTCGCCAACGGCGTTGGCCGGGAACAGGCCGACGACGCCGCGCGCCGTCAGCCACTTCTCGCCCACGATCTTCTGGAGCATGGCCTGCGCGTCGTTGTAGAGGGCGCGGGCGGTCTCGCCGACCTTGGGATCGTCCAGGATGGTGGGGAAGTTGCCGTGCAGCTCCCAGGCCTGGAAGAAGGGCTTCCAGTCGATGCGGGTCACCAGCTCGGCCAGATCGTAATCCTCGAACACGGTGATGCCGGGCTGGATCGGCTTCGGCGGCTCATAGGCGGCCCAGTCCGGCTTGGCCCGGTTGGCCCGCGCCTCCGCGATGGGCAGGCGGGCGCGTCCCTGCTGGCCGCGGGCATGGGCCTCCCGCATGCGGGCATAGTCGGCCTTGATGCCCTGGACATAGGCGGGGCCATTCTCCTTGGAGAGCAAGTGCTGCGCCACGCCCACGGCGCGGGAGGCGTCGATCACATGCACCACGGCGCCGTGATAGCCGGGATCGATCTTCACCGCCGTGTGGATCTTCGAGGTGGTTGCGCCGCCGATCAGCAGGGGGATGTCCATTCCCTCCCGCTCCATCTCCTTGGCCACATAGACCATCTCGTCCAGCGACGGGGTGATCAGGCCGGACAGGCCGATGATGTCGACCTTGTGCTTTTTCGCCTCTTCCAGGATCTTCGCCGTGGGCACCATGACGCCCAGGTCGACGACCTCGAAGTTGTTGCACTGGAGCACGACGCCCACGATGTTCTTGCCGATGTCGTGGACATCGCCCTTCACCGTGGCCATCAGCACCTTGCCGGCCGTCTGGGCCGGGCCGCCGCCTTCCTTCTCCGCCTCGATATAGGGCAGCAGATAGGCCACGGCCTTCTTCATCACGCGGGCGGACTTCACCACCTGGGGCAGGAACATCTTGCCGGCGCCGAACAGGTCGCCGACCACGTTCATGCCGTCCATCAGCGGACCTTCGATGACGTGCAGCGGCCGCTCCGCCTGCTGGCGCGCCTCCTCCGTGTCCTCGGTGATGTATTCGTCGATGCCGTGGACCAGCGCATGGGCGAGGCGGGAGCGCACATCGGCCTGACGCCAGGACAGGTCCGCGGCCTTCTTCTTCTCGCCGCCCTTGTACTTGTCCGCGACCTCCAGCAGCCGGTCGGTGGCGTCCGGCCGGCGGTTCAGGATCACATCCTCGACCCGCTCGCGCAGCTCCTCGGGAATGTCGTCATAGACCGGCAGCTCGCCCGCATTGACGATGCCCATATCCATGCCGGCCGGGATGGCGTGGTACAGGAACACGCTGTGCATCGCCGCGCGCACGGTGTTGTTGCCGCGGAAGCTGAAGGACACGTTCGAAAGACCGCCGGAGATATGGCAACCTGGGCATTGCCGGCGGATGATCGCGGTCGCCTCGATGAAGTCGACGGCGTAGTTGTTGTGCTCCTCGATGCCCGTCGCGACCGCGAAGACGTTGGGGTCGAAGATGATGTCCTCGGGCGGGAATCCGACCTTGTCGACCAGGATGTCGTAGCTGCGCTTGCAGATCTCCACCTTGCGGTCGCGGGTGTCGGCCTGTCCGGTCTCGTCGAACGCCATCACCACCACGGCGGCGCCGTAGCGGCGGATCTTCTTCGCATACTTCACGAACTCCGCCTCCCCCTCCTTCAGGGAGATGGAGTTGACGATGGCCTTGCCCTGGACGTTCTTCAGACCCGCCTCGATCACGCTCCATTTGGAGCTGTCGATCATCACGGGCACGCGGGCGATGTCCGGCTCCGACGCGATCAGGCGCAGGAAGCGGACCATCGCCGCCTCGCTGTCCAGCATCGCCTCATCCATGTTGACGTCGATGACCTGGGCGCCGTTCTCCACCTGCTGGCGGGCGACGTCGAGGGCGGCCTCGTAATTGCCCTCCATGATCAGCTTCTTGAACTTCGCCGATCCGGTGACGTTCGTGCGCTCGCCGACATTGACGAAGATGGCGGTGCGGGGGGCGGTGTCGGACATGGGCGGGCTGTTCCATGGGTCGGACCGGACGAGATACCGATCCGACATGACGGGGAAGGGGGCGTGGTTCGAGAGAGAGGGCGCGCTCAGAATGCCGGCATGGTGAAGGGCTCCAGGCCGGACAGGCGCATCACCGGGTCCAGCGTCGGAGTCTGGCGCGGCTTGACGCCCTTGACGGCCTCGGCGATGGCCTGGATGTGGTCGGGGGTGGTGCCGCAGCAGCCGCCCACGATGTTCACCAGCCCGTCCTTGGCCCATTTCTGCAGATGCTGGCCGGTCTCCGCCGGCGTCTCGTCATAGGCGCCGAATTCGTTGGGCAGGCCGGCATTCGGATAAGCCGAGACGAACACGTCGGCCACCCGGCTCAGCTCCTGGATATAGGGACGCATCAGGTCGGCCCCCAGCGCGCAGTTCAGCCCGATGCTGAAGGGCCGCACATGGCGCAGGCTGTTCCAGAAGGCTTCCGTGGTCTGGCCGGACAAGGTGCGGCCGGAGCGGTCGGTGATGGTGCCGGAGATCATGACGGGCAGGTCCACGCCCATCTCCTCCATCACCTCGTCGACGGCGAACAGGGCGGCCTTGGCGTTCAGCGTGTCGAACACCGTCTCCACCAGCAGGATGTCCGCTCCACCGTCGATCAGGCCGCGGGTCTGCTCGGCATAGGCCTCCCGCAGCTCGTCGAAATCCACGTTGCGGAAACCGGGATCGGTCACGACCGGGCTGATGCTGGCCGTGCGGTTGGTGGGGCCCAGGGCGCCGGCGACATAGCGGGGGCGGGAAGGATCGGCTCTCTCCGCCTCGTCCGCCGCCTCGCGGGCAAGACGCGCACCCTCCACATTCAGCTCGTAGGACAGCTCCTCCATGCCGTAATCGGCCATGGCGATGCGGGTGCAGCTGAAGGTGTTGGTCTCGATGATGTCGGCGCCGGCCGCCAGATACTGGGCGTGGATCGCCTTGATGATCTCTGGCCGGGACAGGCTCAGCAGGTCGTTGTTGCCCTTGACGTCGCGCGGCCAGTCCTTGAACCGCTCGCCGCGGTATCCGTCCTCATCCAGCTTGTAGCGCTGGATCATGGTGCCCATGGCCCCATCGATCACCAGGATGCGCTCCCGCGCGATCTCAGGCAGGCGCTTCAGCCGCTCGTCCCGGGTCATGGCAGATCCCCAAATCTGAATACGGTCGGTGCAACACAGATAGCCGCCGACTCCGACGGTTCACAGGGCCGTTCTTACCATCCGGCCGGCAACGCATGCAAACATAAAGATATCTTTATGCGACGTTGCCGCCAGCCTGTACGGGCTGCTGACCAAAGGGGCTTATTGGAAGAAGGGACCTCACACCCTATTTCTGGCACATGATGTCGAACCGCCTTGCCCGCCTCCGCGCCATTCCCCTGATCCTTGCCCTGTCCATGCTGCCCGCCGCCGCGATGGCGGCCTGCACCGACCCTGCGGCGCCGGAGGTGAACTGGCGACGCTGCTATCTGGACGGGCGCAATCTGGCCAAGGTGGATTTGACCGGGGCCATGCTGCGCGAGGCGACGTTCCAGCGCGCCCTGTTGACCGCGGCCAATCTAACCGGGGCCGACGCCTACCGTGCCAAGTTCGTCAGCGCCGACATGCGCGAAGCGGTGCTGGATGAGGTCAGGCTGATCGAGGCAGACCTGACCCGGGCGGTATTGGGCGGGGCATCCCTGAAGGATGCGGATCTGCGCAATGCCAAGCTGGTCGGGACCGATCTCCGCGGGGCCGACCTCACCGATGCTCGGCTCCAGGGCGCCGATCTGCGTCATGCCGACCTGACCGGAGCTACCTGGGTGGACGGACAGAGGATCTGCGACGCAGGGTCCATCGGCCAGTGCAATTAGCCCGCCCTCGCTCCCACTCAACGGTTGTGCGGGCTGATATGTAAGGCGGGTTTACTGTTCGCCCAGGAGTGGTTGATTTCTAGCGGTGTCCCTTGGCGGAAGCGGGCTCTTCGGCCTATCATATCGTTGGGATCAGTCGTGCAGTCCGGATGCGTGCCGGACTGGAAATGGGGGCGGGGCTGTGGTGATTTCGGCTTCCATGGAAGAAGCTGCCAGTGTGGCGGATCGGGCGATCGGGCGGATGCAGGCCGACGGGCTGCCGGCGACGCCGAACAACTACGCTGTCTGGTACGCATATTACAGCGGGCACTATCCCGATCTGGTCCGGACCATGGATATCCTGGTCTCCAACGGCCAGACCATCACGGATGAGCGGTGCGCCGATCTCCACCGCAAATTCCTCGGGGCCGATTTCGAAGCGGACGCCGTGCGGGACATCGGCCAGAAGCTGCAGGCGGCGCTGGAAGGCGTGCTGTCCTCCCTGGATGCGGCGGGCGCGGATGTCGGCCGCTACAGCGACACGCTGAACCGTCTGGGCGGGCAGATCGACCTGTCCCGAACGCTGGAGCAGTTGCGCGAGCTGGTGCGCTCTGTAGCGTCCGAGACGAGCCAGATGGCCGAGAGGAACCGCAGTCTCCAGGATCAGCTCACCGACAGCACCAGCCGGATCGAGGCGATGCGCCGCGACCTGGACGATGTCCGGCGTGAGGCCATGACCGACGCGCTGACCGGGCTGGCAAACCGGAAGCAGTTCGATATCGCGCTGCGGGAGGCGGCGGCGGCGGCCATGGAACAGGACCAGCCCTTGGCGCTGCTGATGGTCGATATCGACCATTTCAAGAAATTCAACGACACCCACGGCCATGTCACCGGCGATCAGGTGCTGAAGCTGGTCGCCCGCACGCTGGCGGAGCACGCCACCGACAAGGTCACGGCGGCCCGCTATGGCGGAGAGGAATTCGCCTTCATCATGCGGGACACCCCGATCCGCGATGCCGCCGCGATGGGGGAGAAAATCCGCAGGGCAGTCGCCAGCCGGCAGATCGTGAAGCGGTCCACGTCGGAGAAGCTGGGCGCCATCACCCTGTCCATCGGTGTTGCGAGCTACCAGCTTGGCGAATCATTGGGTCGGCTGGTCCAGCGCGCCGATGCCGCACTGTACAGGGCGAAGAAGAGCGGCCGGAACCGCGTCCTGGCCGACGCCGAGGATGTCAGCCGGGCAGCCTGAGCCGCCGCGTTTGCCATCGGCGGAAAAAGCCGCCTCCCGGTACGGGAGGCGGGGCAATCCTACCATTTGCGCTCGGTGCGCATCCCGCCGGAATTGATCGCGTCCAGCACGGAGCTGCCGCTGGATTTCGGCACCGCGGGCCTCTGAAGCAGGGGGGGCACGCTGCGGCGCGACCGCTCAATGAACTGGACGGCCGTATCCGTGGCATCGGACTGGATGCGACGGCGCACGTCGCCGTCCAGCGACTCGAAGGCTTGGCGGGCGAAGTTCAACGCCGTTTCCGACTTGGTCTCCACCACCTGGCGCAGGGCATTGGCAGCCATCAAGCACTCCAGCCGCTCCGGCCCCGTGATCTCATCCAGCACGCCGGCCAGGATTCCGATCGCTTCCAGCGTCTTCGGATCGTTCAACCGCACGGACACCATCCCTTGCTCCTCCACGCCCGCCATCGGGCCTCGCCATCTTCCCACCCCGCCGCAGCTTCCGCAACGAAATCGGTCGTGACATGCGGGCGGCAGGAGCAACAACGGGGAAGGGCGATCGTGCCGCCGGGGGGATGACCGGCCGCGGCTTGTGCTATATATGTTCCGGCCATGGCCGACCTGTTCTCCACACCCCCCGCCCGCCCGCCCGTTCCCGCCAAGCCGCGGGACCGCGACGATCACGACGCCCCGCCGCCGATGCCGCCGGCGCTGGGCCGTCACATGTCCTATCTGGACGGGCTGAACCCGGTCCAGCGGGAGGCGGTGGAGGCCGTGGACGGACCGGTGCTGGTGCTGGCCGGCGCCGGCACCGGAAAGACGCGGGTGCTGACCACCCGGCTGGCCCATATCCTGCTGACCCGCCGCGCGACGCCCTGGCAGATCCTGACCGTCACCTTCACCAACAAGGCGGCGAAGGAGATGCGGGACCGGGTGGACAATCTGCTGGGCAGCCAGTCGGAAGGCTGGTGGATGGGCACCTTCCACGCGCTCGCCGCTCGCATTCTGCGCCGCCATGCCGAGCTGGTGGGGCTGAAGCCCAACTTCACCATCCTGGACACCGACGACCAGATCCGCCTGCTGAAGCAGTTGATGGAGGCGGAGAATGTGGATTCGAAGAAGTGGCCGGCCCGTGTGCTGCTGTCCGCCATCGAGCGGTGGAAGGACCGCGCGCTGACCCCCGACCGGCTGAAGTCCCAGGATGCCGGCGACATGGCGAACGGCCGCCTGCTAGAGTTGTACCGCCAATATCAGGAGCGGCTGCGCACCCTGAACGCCTGCGACTTCGGCGATCTGCTGCTGCACAACATCACCTTGTTCCAGCAGCATATCGATGTGCTGGCCGAATACCACCGGCGCTTCCACTACATCCTGGTGGACGAGTACCAGGACACCAACGTGGCCCAGTATCTGTGGCTGCGCCTGCTGGCCCAGGCCCACAAGAACATCTGCTGCGTCGGGGATGACGATCAGTCGATCTATGGCTGGCGCGGGGCGGAGGTCGGCAACATCCTGCGGTTCGAGCAGGATTTCCCCGGCGCGGCCGTGATCCGGCTGGAGCAGAACTATCGCTCCACCGCCCATATCCTGGGCGCTGCCCACGGCATCATCGCCAACAACCAGGGCCGGCTCGGCAAGCAGCTCTGGACCGAATTCGAAGGCGGGGAGAAGGTCAGGGTCCGCGGCCTCTGGGATGCGGAGGAGGAGGCCCGCTGGGTCGGGGACGAGGTCGAGGCGCTGCAACGCAAGGGCATCAAGCTGTCGGAGATCGCGGTGCTGGTCCGCGCCGGCTTCCAGACCCGCGAGTTCGAGGAACGGTTCATCACGCTGGGCCTGCCTTACAAGGTGGTCGGCGGCCCCCGCTTCTATGAGCGGCTGGAGATCCGCGACGCCCTGGCCTATCTGCGGGTCGTCTCGCAGCCCGACGACGATCTGGCGTTCGAGCGGATCATCAATACGCCGAAGCGTGGCATCGGCCCCGCCACCGTGCAGCAGCTCTACCAAGCCGCCCGTGCGCTGGGCGTTCCCCTGACGGAGGCCGCGTGGCGGCTGACGGAAACGGACGAGCTGAAGCCCAAGATGCGCGCCACGCTGCGCGCGCTCATGCAGGACATCGCCCGCTGGCAGGGCCAGATCGAAACGCTGGACCATACCGACCTCGCCCAGACCATCCTGGATGAGAGCGGCTATACCCGCATGTGGCAGGAGGACAAAACGCCCGAGGCGCCCGGCCGGCTGGAGAACCTGAAGGAACTCATCAACGCCATGGGCGAGTTCGAGAACCTGACCGGGTTCCTGGAACACGTCTCTCTGGTGATGGAAAATGCCGACAGCAGCGGGGCGGAGCAGGTCAGCCTGATGACCCTGCACGGGGCCAAGGGGCTGGAGTTCGATGTCGTCTTCCTGCCCGGCTGGGAGGAGGGCGTCTTCCCCAGTCAGCGCACCCTGGACGAGAACGGCATCGCCGGGCTGGAGGAGGAGCGGCGGCTGGCCTATGTCGGCATCACCCGCGGCCGCAAGCGCGTCCATATCAGCCACGCCGCCAACCGCCGCATCCACGGCTCCTGGGCCAGCTCCATCGCTTCCCGCTTCGTGGAGGAGCTGCCGCCGGAGCATATCGAGGTGGAGAACAATCCCGGCATCGCCGGCGGCGGTTTCGGCGGGTACGGGGCCGGCTACGGCGCACAGGGCGGCACCTGGGCGGCATCCGGCTTCAATGAGCGCTTCAACCGCATGGGCCAGCGGGCACCCCAGGCCCCGGCCCGGGTGATCGAGGGCACCGCCTATGAGGTGAAGCCCCGCTCCCGCCCCGACCGGGCCTACAATCCCGGCAGCCGGGTCTTCCACCAGAAGTTCGGCTACGGCACGGTGCGCACCGTGGACAATGACAAGCTCGAGATCGCCTTCGACGCCGCGGGCCTGAAGAAGGTGATCGACAGCTTCGTGGTCCCGGCGGATCAGGCCGGGTGAGCAGGCGGCCGTCCGCCACCTGCCAACGCCGCAGTTGACGGTTCACGCGCCGGACCCCAGAAAGACGGGATGACCGCGCGTGCCGTCCTGCGCGCGCCAGCAGAAGAAGACCGCCGCCATGTTCAATATCGAAACCGTGGATTTCGCGTCGCCGGACGCCGCCGCCCAGTTCACCCGGTCCCTGCACAGCACCGGCTTCGCCGTGCTGCGCAACCACCCCATCGATGCCGGGCTGATCCGGCAGCTCTATGCCGAATGGGCGGCCTTCTTCGCGTCGGAGGAGAAGCACGGGTTCCTGTTCGATCCGGTTGCCCAGGACGGCTACTTCCCCTTCAAGTCCGAGAACGCCAAGGACAGTAAGGTCAAGGACCTGAAGGAGTTCTACCACGTCTATCCGAACCGCCGCCTGCCGGCCGGCGTCAAGGACTCCACCGACCGGATGTATGCGGCCCTCAACGAACTCGGCATCACCCTGCTTGAATGGATCCAGAGCACGATCCCGGCGGATGTGCGTGACCACCTGTCGGAGCCGCTGCCGGACATGATGCGCGGCAGCGACCGCAGCCTGTTCCGCGTGCTGCACTACCCGCCGGTGGGGGAGGGGTTCGAGCCGGGCGCCGTGCGCGCCGCCGCGCATGAGGACATCAACCTTGTCACCCTGCTGGTCACCGGCAGCGAGCCCGGCCTGCAGGCGCAGGACACGGCCGGCAACTGGCACGACGTGCCCTGCGATGCCGGGATGATCGCGGTGAATGGCGGCGACATGCTGAAGCTGGCGACCCGCGGCTGGTTCCCGGCCACCACCCACCGCGTGGTGAACCCGCCGCCGGAGCACAATGTCTCCCGCTATTCCATGCCCATGTTCTGCCATCCCCGCGCCGAGGTGCAACTGAGCCCCGAGATGACGGCGGAGCAGTATCTGGATCAGCGCCTGCGCGAGATCGGGCTGAAGAAGTAGTGACCTTCGCGGCTCCCCGCCCAGTGCCGGCAGGCGACGACGGGCGGGGATGCCGAAGCGGTACACCGGTCCGACAGGGCACGAGCGCCCACGCGGCAAAGGGACCGGGAACCGGCGGCACCGTCCGGGGGTTCCTTCTGCGGACGCGCGGAAGGAAAGCCGCAGGAGGCCGGAGTGCTGGAACTCGCCATCGTTGCCCTTGTCATCGCGGTTATCGCGGGTGCATTGGGCTTTACCGGAATCTCTGCAGCCGCTGCAGGCGTGGCGAAGATCATATTCGGCATCTTCATCGTGCTGTTTATTGTTCTTCTGCTTGCAGCACTCCTGTTCGGGGCGGCGGTAACCTAGGTTTCGCGCCCGCTGGGCGGTAATGAGGAGGAAGTGAATGGACGCGGAGGCGGTCCGCACGGCGTATCGGCGCTGGGCGGGCATCTATGACCGGATCTTCGGCCAGGTGTTCGCGGCCGGACGGCGGGCGGCGGTGGACCGGATCAACCGGCAGGGCGGGCAGCGCGTTCTGGAAGTCGGGGTCGGCACCGGCCTCTCGCTGCCGCAGTACCGGCCAGACAACCGGATCGTCGGCATCGACCTGTCCACGGACATGCTGGAGATCGCGCGCCAGCGCGCCACGGAGTTGCACCTCACCAACGTGGATGCGCTGCTGGAGATGGATGCCGGGCAGCTGGCCTTTGCGGATAACAGCTTCGACGTGGTCGTGGCCATGTATGTCATGACCGTGGTTCCCCACCCGCAGGAAACCCTTGCGGAGCTGGAGCGGGTCTGCCGCCCCGGCGGCCAGATTCTGATCATCAACCACTTCGAATCCACCAAGCCCGGCCCGCGCCGGATTGTGGAACGTGCGCTGGGCCGCTATTCCCGCGATCTCGGTTGGCGTCCGGACTATCCGATGGAAACGTTGCTGGAAGGCTCCTCCCTCGAACTGGTGGGCGTGCAGCCGGTGCCGCCGTTCGGCCTGTTCAGCTTCGTGGAGTGTCGCAAGCGCATCCCGGTGACCATGCAAGCCAACGTGGCCGAGTAGGACATGGGGTGGCGCGATCGCCTTCTGACCGCGCGGGAACGGCTGGAGCTGATGCCCCTCTTGCTGGTCGGAACCGTCGTCGGTTCCGTCTGGGCCTTCATCGAGCTGGCTGACAGCGTGGTGGAGGGGGAGACGGAGGCGATCGACCGCGCATTGCTGCTGTCCCTCCGAAATCCCGATGACGTGACCGATCCTCTCGGCCCCGGCTGGGTGGAGGAGATCGGGCGGGACTTCACGGCGCTGGGCGGGCTTGGCCTGCTGACCTGCCTGACCCTTGCCATCGCGGGTTACCTTGCGCTGATGCGGAAGTTCCGAACGGTGCTGCTGCTGGCCGTCTCCATCGGGGGCGGCATCCTGGTCAGCACCCTGCTGAAGGAGGCGTTCAGCCGGACGCGACCGGATCTGGTGCCCCATGGCAGCATCGTCTACACCGCCAGCTTTCCAAGCGGCCATTCGATGATGGCGGCAGTGACCTATCTGACCCTTGGCGCGCTTCTGGCGCGGACCCAGCCGAACCGGACCCTCAAGGCATATCTGCTGACCATGGCCATTCTGCTGACCGGAGCGGTCGGGGTCAGCCGTGTCTATCTCGGCGTGCACTGGCCGACGGACGTGCTGGCCGGCTGGACCGTGGGGGCCGCTTGGGCGACGGGCGTCTGGCTCGCCGCGCGGTGGCTGCAGCGGAACCGGCGGATCGAACAGGCCGGGGAAGTGCCTCCCGACCGGCCTTGATCCGCCGGACCTACTCCTCCCCGAATCGGCCGCCCGGGGACCGGGGGGACAGGCGGATCAGCCGGCTGTCCTCCACCGCCGCTTGCCGGTGCTTCACCGCCTCGCGGTAGGCGGGGTCGCGGACCATCTCGATGAAGGCGTCGGCTGACGGATACTCGGCTACGAAGACCAGGTCCCAACGCTCATCCTCGGGTCCGATCAGAGTCTGCTCGAACTTGCCGATCCAGACCTGACGGCCGCCGACGCGGTGGAAGACGGGTGCGGCCTCGCGGCCGTAGGTGCTGTACGCCTCCAGCCCCGTCGCTTCCCGCCCGTCCTCATAGGCGGCGCGACCACGAAGGCGAACCAGATTCAGCATCTGAATCGGTCCGGTGCGCGGCAGGTCCGCGAATTCGGCGAAGCGTTCCCTTGTCGGATCGACATGTCCGGTCACGGCTTCCTCCCGATTCTTATATTGTTGTTCAGCCGCGGCAGGCTGGGCAGAGGCCGGCCACTTCGACCGTCTGGCGGGTGACCTGGAAACCCAGCGCGCCTGCCGCTTCGGCCACCGCCTTCGCAATGCGGGGATCATCCAGCTCCGCGGCATTGCCGCAGCGCTCGCATACCAGGAACTGGCCGGTATGGGCCGTGCCGGGATCGGCACAGCCGACATAGGCGTTCAGGCTCTCGATCCGATGAACCAGCCCTTGCTCCACCAGAAAATCCAGGGCGCGATAGACGGTGAGGGGGGCGGGCCGCCGCCCGCCTTCCTCCGCCAGATCCTCCAGGATTGCATAGGCCCCGCGCGGCTTGTGCCCGGACCAGACCAGTTCCAGCACCCGTTCCCGCAACGGGGTCAGCCGTACGCCCCGTGCATCGCACAGGGCACGGGCACGGCCAAGAGCCGTACCGACGCAGGTGGCGTGGTCGTGGGAGTCCTGGGGGAGGGTGCCTGTATCCATGCGCCTGGATACCACACCGGACCGATCCTGTCCAAATAGGGCGAGGCGCATGGCGGGATCGGCCTCATCCAGCAGTGGTATTTCACATTCGTGTTGCAGGGCCGGTGCCTGCTGCCCTATCCGCTGTAGCTCACGCCTGCCCTTCAAGGCATGTCAAAATGACCGGGGACGGCGGCGGATGGCGGAAGGGAGCGGTCATGGCGGATCGGGTGCCGGTGGATCAGGCTGTGGCGGTCTATCTCCGCTACTTTGCGGAACTGACGCCGGACAATGTGGGCCGCATCGACCGTCTGGTCGTGCCCGACCTGCATTTCAGGGGACCGCTCGGCGAGTTCCGAAGCCGGGAAAAGCTTCGCCGGTTGCTGGAACGCATGTTCGAGAGGCTGAAATCACCCCGCTTCATCATGCGCGACCATGCGCTGAGCGGACAGATCGCCTACATACGCTGGACCTTCACATTCCGCCTGGGCGGCAGCCCCAAGCCCTGGCTGGTCGAGGGCGTGTCGGAGGTGCGGTTCGACCATGCCGGCCACGCCATGAGCCATTTCGACCACTGGGACGCGGCGGAGCAGCTCTATGAAAAGCTGCCGGCCCTCGGTTGGGTGATGCGGCAGATCAAGCGGCGGATCGCCGATTAGGTCTTGTGAAGGAACTGGACGGTAGCGTAGGTGGCGTAGGTCGGATCGCGGCGGCGCCGAGGTCCGACGTTGCAGCCGCAAAGCATCCAGATCGAACCCCGCTGCGTTCGATCCGACTTGTACTTTCGACTCCGGACCGCCTCCCATGACCACCCCGCTTCCCACTGTCCGCACCATCGCAGAGCTGCGCGCCCAGGTGGCCGACTGGCGTCGCCAGGGACTGCGCATCGCCATGGTTCCCACCATGGGAGCCCTGCATGAGGGGCATCTCACGCTGGTGCGGCGGGGCCGGGAACTGGCCGACCGGGTGCTGGCGAGCGTCTTCGTCAACCCTACCCAGTTCGGCCCGAACGAGGATTTCGGGCGATATCCGCGCGATGAGGCCGGGGATGCCGCCAAGCTGGCCGCAGCAGGCTGCGACCTGCTCTACGCGCCGGGGATGGACCAGATCTATCCTCAGGGCTTCACGACCAGCATCGATGTCGGCCCCGTGACCCGCCGCTGGGAAGGAGAGTTCCGGCCCGGCCACTTCAACGGCGTCGCCACCGTGGTGACAAAGCTGCTGATGCAGGCCCAGCCCGACATCGCCTGCTTCGGGGAAAAGGACTATCAGCAGCTTCAGACCATCAAGCGGCTCGTGGCCGATCTGGATATTGCGGTGCGGATCGAAGGCGTTCCGACGGTGCGGGAAGCAGACGGTCTCGCCATGTCCTCGCGCAACGCCTATCTGACAGCGGAGCAGCGCAGCCGGGCGGCCGGGCTGAACCGGGTGCTACGGACCATCGCCGGACGGCTGGCGGAAGACCCTGGAACGGTTGTGGCCGCGTGCGAATGGGGCAGGGGGGAACTGCTGGCCGGCGGCTTCGATGCCGTCGACTATCTGGCGGTGGTGGATGCGGCCAATCTGGAGCCGCTGGAGCGGGTCGACCGCCCCGGCCGCATCCTGGCCGTAGCCCGCATCGGCGGGGTACGGCTGTTGGACAACGCGGCCGTAGGGGCGCCTTCCGCATAAGCGGACAGTGCGCAAAGCGTCGCCGGCATCCTCCTATCCTTGGACTTCCGCCAGGAACTCCCGGATACGGGCGGCATTGGCGCCGAGGTCGCTGCGGCCGACGCGGGACTTGCTGCGCACGTCCAGAACCGTGCCGCCCTCCGCCGGGCGCAGGCGGATCACAACGTCATCCTTGAAGCCCCACCACATGGTCGTGGCCGTGGCCTCGATCCGTCCCTCGGCCGGTTCGGCGGCCACGATCTCCCACCCCATCTCCCGCGCCGCCGACTCGGCCCGGGCGAAGGCTTGGTCCGGCGGCATGGAAAGGGTGGCGGGGCCCAGCTCGGGATAGGCCGCCTTCTGCTGGGCGGCGGTGTCGGGACCTGCATACTCCACCGGATTTGGCGCATCCGCGCGCAGCGGGGCAACGGCGACAAAGGCCGGCGGGTCCTCCATATCGGTACTGATATCATGGATGGGGGGAACGGACTGGGCCGTCTGGCGCAGGCTGATGGGCAGATAGACGGCGGCGCCGGCGGCGATCAGTCCGACCAGCGCCAGGATGACGCCCCGTCCGCGCTTCCTGACCAGCGCCACGATCCCTGCCAGCAGGCAGAGCGCCGCCCCCGCCATTCCCGCATAGACGCCCCAGCGCATGCTGGTGAAGGCGGCTGGAAGTTCCAGCATGCCGATACGGTACAGCGGACCGGCCAGAGCCACCATCAGCGCGGCGGCCAGCGCCACTAGAAAGGCCAGGACCACATACCAAGGTGTGGCTGCCCGTGTATTCGTCGCCATCCGCCGCTTCCCCCTTCGTCATGGGCCGGCGTCCGGCCCTTCGGGGAAGCCTATCCCAAGTCGCGGGCTGCGGCGACGGGGCAGGTCACTTCCGGTTCCGGCGGGTCGCGAACCAGTAGACGAACGCCGCAAGCACAGGGATGAACCCCACCATCAGCATGAAAACCCAGATGTGATCGCTGACCGCCATCGTCCGCTCCCCTCCCGATCCGGGAAAGCAACAGCGGAAGCCGGCAAATGGTCACCGGCTTCCGCTTTGGTTCGGAACGCTGCGCCCCGCCGGACCGGGGCGCGGGGCGGCCGGTCAGCCGGTGATTACCACACGCCGGTATTGGGCATGCTCGCCCAGGGCTCCTGCGGCTCCGTGCGCTCTCCCTTCTGCAGCAGCTCGATGGAGATGTTGTCGGGGGAGCGGATGAAGGCCATGTAGCCGTCACGCGGCGGCCGGTTGATGGTGACGCCCTTGTCCATCAGCCGCTGGCAGGTCTCGTAGATATCGTCCACCGCGTAGGCGAGGTGGCCGAAGTTGCGCCCGCCCGTATACTCCTCCGGGTCCCAGTTGTAGGTCAGTTCCACCTGGGCATCGGGCGTTTCATCCGGCGCCAGGAACACCAGGGTGAAGCGGCCTTTCTCGTTATCCATGCGCCGGACCTCCTTCAGGCCCAGCTTGTTGCAGTAGAAGTCCAGGCTCTCCTCCAGGTTCGTCACGCGGACCATGGTGTGCAGGTACTTCATCGTCGTGCCTCGCATTTTTTCGGGTCTCGGGATGTCGCCCGTCTAACATAGCGGCCCCGCCGCTCCAACCCACCTGGACGGCTGATCAATATGGGCGCTCCGCTACCCTGGCGATGATTTCCTTGTTTGCCGCTGCACGTCGTTGTTGCATTGCGGCAGGAGTCATGCCCACCATAATGGGGTAGGCCCGGCCTCGTTCGGACAGGTCTCCGGACATTGAAGATTGCCGCAGGCCATCGGGAAAGCGGGGCGATGCCAACCGAACCGGTAGTCCTTCTCTGGATACTGACCGCCACCGGGCTGGTCTTCCTGATGCAGGTGGGCTTCTGTCTGCTGGAGATAGGATTCGTCCGGCCGAAGAACACCATCAACGTCGCCATCAAGAACGTGATGGATTTCTGCCTGGCCGGCTTCATGTTCTGGCTTGGCGGCTACGCCCTGATGTTCGGCCCCAGCATCGCCGGTCTGGTGGGATGGGGCGGTTTCATGCCGGACCATTCCTGGCCAACCGGGCTGCTGGCCTTCGTCCTCTTCCAGATGGTTTTCTGCGGAACCGCGGCCACAATCGTGTCCGGTGCCGTGGCGGAGCGCATGGGCTATTCCAGCTACATCGCGGTCACGGCCCTGCTCTCCGGCCTGATCTATCCCATCTTCGGGCACTGGGCCTGGGGCGGTCTGGCAGGAATGGAATCGGCCGGCTGGCTGGGATCGCTGGGCTTCATCGACTTCGCCGGGTCCACAGTGGTTCATTCGGTCGGCGGGTGGATGGCGCTGGCGGCCTGCCTTGTCATCGGCCCGCGGCTGGGCAGGTTCGAGCCTGACGGCCGGGCGCTGTCGGGTTCCAACCTCGCCATCGCGGCGGCCGGCGTGCTGATCCTGTGGCTCGGCTGGATCGGGTTCAATGGCGGCAGCGTGATGTCCGACCTTGGCCGGGCGCCGGGGGTCATCCTCAACACCATGGTGGCCGCCTGTTCCGGTGGACTGGCGGCGCAGATTCTGTCGGTGTCGATCTGGGGCCGTACACGGGTCGAGCATTTCCTGAACGGCATCCTCGCCGGGCTAGTGGCGATCACGGCCTGCGCCACCGTCGTCGCGACGCTGGAAGCGGCGCTGGTCGGGGCCATCGGCGGGCTGATCGCCCTGCGTGGCCAGGAGCTGCTGGAATGGCTGCGGATCGACGATGCCGTGGGGGCCGTGCCGGTTCATCTCTTCGCCGGCATCTGGGGCACGCTTGCCGTGGCGATACTCGGCGACCCGGCCCTGTTCGGCACCGGCCTCGACCGTTGGGACCAACTTCGCGTGCAGTTCATCGGCGTGGCGTCCTGCGGCCTTCTTGCCTTCGGCGGAGGTTATGCCCTGCTGCTACTGCTGAACTGCCTGCATCCGCTCCGCATTTCGGTCGAGGCCGAGCGGATGGGTCTGAACGTGTCGGAGCACGACGCCTATTCGCCCATGCTGGCTCTTGCGGCGGAGATGGAGCGGCATCGGCTGGGCGGCCGGTTCGACCGCCATGTGCATGTGGAACCGGAGTCGGACGTCCAGCTCATTGCCGCGCAGTACAACCGGGTCATCGACCGGGTTGCGGAGGATCACAAGCGGCAGGAGAAGCTGCTGGACGAGCTGTCGCGCGCCAAGCTGGAGGCCGAGGCATCGGCCCAGGCCAAGTCCCGTTTCCTCGCCACCATGAGCCATGAGCTGAGGACGCCGCTGAACGCCGTCATCGGTTTCTCCCATCTCATCGCCGACGAGGCTTATGGCCGGATCGACGAGCGGTATGTGGAGCATGCCCGCGACATCCATGATGGCGGGCGGCATCTGCTGGATCTGGTCAACGACGTGCTGGACTTCTCCCGCATCGAAGCGGGGCGCTACCAGCTCCAGGAGCAGCAGGTGGATGTTGGCCGGCTATTATACAGCGTGCAGCGCATGCTGCAGAACCTGGCCGACTCGGCCGGCGTCGCCATGTCCGTCGTTCCGCGTTCGGATCTGCCGGCGCTCATGGCGGACGAACGGGTGCTCCGCCAGATCATGATCAATCTTGTCGGGAATGCCGTGAAGTTCACGCCGCCCGGCGGGCACATCCGCGTTGCCGCCGTGAAGGAACCGGACCGTCGCATTTGTCTGATCGTGGCGGATACCGGCATCGGAATGGACCCGAAGCAGGTTCCCAAGGCGCTGGAGCCCTTCACCCAGCTCGAAAGCGGCCATGCCAAGGGCAAGCAGGGGACCGGGCTGGGCCTGTCGCTGGTGCGGGCGCTGGTGACGCTGCATGGGGGGACGCTGGTGATCCAGACGTCCCCCGGCCAGGGCACCACGGTTCATGTCCGCTTCCCCGCCGACCGCACCATGGACGAAATACCCGTCATTGATGCGGCGGCGGTCTGATTCTCACATGCTTTTGCCCTGATAGCTGACGCTGGCGAAGCCGGACTTGTTGATGCGCTTGGTGCCGGCCTCGCCGTCGAAGCTGACGGCGCCCATGCCGGCCACCTCGATCTCCAGCGTGTCCGCCCGGCCGCCCTCCACGGCGATATGCCCCATGCCGTTCAGGCTGATGCTCACCGGACCGTCAACGCGGTCGACCTCGATGTTGCCGACGCCCTTCACGGCCATGTCGGCCGGACCCGTCACGCGACCGACCTCGATATTGCCAGCGCCGTGCAGGGCGAGATTCATCCCGTTCTGCACCTCATCCACTTCCAGATTGAGGGCGCCTTGCGCATTCACATTCATGCTGCGGACCTGTCCGAACTCCATGGTGGCTGCGGATCGAAGGGAGACGCGGACGTCAGCCAGCCCGGATTGGGCCTTCAACTCCCCGATCATGTCCTCGACCTCCAAGCCGGTTCCTGCCGGCACGGTGACGACCACCTCCGGCGCGTCATCCTCGACATTTATGTTCCGGTTGTGGTCCCGGGGCATGTCCATGTCGATGACCACGGCGCGTCCGCGCTGGCGGATGTTGAGCCGGTCCAGCAGTTCGCGGTTCTTTCCGTCGGCGCTGACGGTGATGTCCTTGGCGTTCGCATCAACGCGGATGTCCAGGGTGCCGAGCAGGTTCTCCACCTCGATGGAGTCCGCCTGGAACCGTTCCGGCCCGAAGGCGAAAGCCGGAAACGTTGCGAGGGAGAAGAGGGCGGCCGTGCCGGCCACGCGGCAGAAGCGGGAAAGGGTCATGGCGTCGGTCCTTTCGGGGTGGACGGTCGGTCGCGGCTTGAAGCTGCGGATCAGCGGTCGTTGTTGGCGACGCGCACGCTGCCGGAGCCGGACTGGTTGATGGTCTGGTTGCGGGCCATGCCGTCCATGCTCACATTGCCGGAGCCGGAGATGGACACGTTGAAAGGATCGGCGACCCCGCCGCGGAAGCGGACATCGCCGGAGCCGCTGATGCCGGCAGAGACAGGGCCGTTCACCTCCGTGACCTCCACATCGCCGGAACCGTTGATCGCCAGTTCCACCTTGCCGGTCGTGCGGCCGACCTGGATGTCCCCGGACCCGCTGATGGCGACGGACAGGTCGCGGCTCACATCGCCCAGATCCACATCGCCGCTGCCGCTGATGGCGATGCTGGCCGTATCGGCCGATGCGACCGTCACGTCGCCGCTTCCGGAGATGCCGAGGTCCAGCACGGTCACGCGGCCGACCTTCAGATTGCCGGCTTGCATGTCGTCCACGGTCAGCGCCCCGGCCAGATCGCCGATCTCGCCCTCGCCGATATAGTCGATCAGGCTCAGTTCGGTACCGGCCGGCACAGTCATGGTGACGGCCAGCCAGTCCTCCCGGTCCTTCATCCGGACGCGGTTCGGCCGGTCGTCCTGCACGATCTCAACCCGGTCGCCGTCCAGGCTCACGCTGATCTCTTCCAACCAGCGTTGCGGCCCGTCGATATTGACCGAGACCTGGGTGGCGGCTGGATCGACGGTGACCTGCAGAGTGCCCAGAAGCCCGTCCAGGCTGACTTCCTTGGCCGCGAAGCTATGGCTCTCGGCACCCAGGGCGGGGGCGGCGGTCAGGGCCAGGAGGGCAATCGCTGCGGCGGTGGTGCGGAACATGGCGGTATCCCTTGCTGAAGGCATGATCTGGCCTTGGGATCAGCAAGGGGCGTGCCAATGGCGGAAAGCTTGGAAATCTGCGAAACATGGACTGCGGGTGCGTGGCGATTTACGCCACCGCATGGCGGGAGCGGCGAAAAGGTGGTGGTGATTTTCCCGCCGCCCCGGCCATCACCCGCCGATGAAGGCCAGCCACTCCTCCTCGCTCATCATCCGAAGGCCCAGCTCCTGCGCCTTCGCGGCCTTGGACCCGGCATCGGCGCCGATGATGACGAAGTCCGTCTTGGCGCTGACGGAGCCGGAGACCTTGGCCCCCAGCGACTCCGCCCTGGCCTTGGCCTCCGACCGCCCCATGGTGGTCAGGGTGCCGGTGAAGACCACGGTCTTGCCGGCGATGGGGCTGCCGGCCGCGGCACGGGGCGGGACATACTCCTCCACCGCCTCCAGCTCGCGCAGCAGGTTCGCCAGGGCCTCCCGGTTATGCGTCTCCGCGAAGAAGTCGCAGATGTCGTCGGCGACGGAGATGCCGATCTGCTCGATGGCGCACAGCTCGGCATAGGCCTCGCCCACCAGCTCCGGCTTCTTCATCTCCTCCGGATTGGCGGCGCGCTCCGCGGCGGCCTGTTCCATGCGTTCCGTCCAATGCTCCACGGTACGGTAGGCGCGGGCCAGCAGCTTGGCCGTGGCCTCGCCCACCTGCCGGATGCCCAGGGCGAAGATGAAGCGGTCCAGCGGGATGCGGCGGCGGGCGTCGATGGCGCGGAACAGGTTCTCCACCGACTTCCTGCCGAAGCCGGTCATGCTGACCAGCCGGTCGATCCGCTGCTCCTCCCGCCGTTCCAGCGTGAAGATGTCCGCCGGCTGGCGGATGCGGTCCTGCTCGAAGAAGAGCTGGATGCGCTCGATCCCCAGCCCCTCGATGTCGAAGGCATCGCGGCCGACGAAGTGGCGCAGCCGCTCCACCGCCTGTGCCGGACAGACCAGCCCGCCGGTGCAGCGGCGGACGGCTCCGCCCTCCTCGCGCACGGCCACGCTGCCGCATTCGGGGCAATGGTCGGGAAAGACATAGGGCTGGGCATCGGCGGGGCGCGCCTCCGCCACCGTGGCGACGATCTGGGGGATCACGTCGCCGGCGCGCTGGACGATCACGGTATCGCCCTCGCGCACATCCTTGCGGGCGATCTCATCCTCATTGTGCAGGGTGGCGCGGCTGACCACGACGCCGCCCACGGTGATCGGCTCCAGCTCCGCCACGGGGGTCAGGGCACCGGTGCGGCCGACCTGGATGCTGATCTTCCTCAGGATGGTGCGCGCTTGCTCCGCCGGGAATTTATGGGCCGTGGCCCAGCGCGGCGTCCTGGTGCGGAAGCCGAGCCGCTCCTGCAAGTCCAGCCGGTTGACCTTGTAGACGACGCCGTCGATGTCGAAGGGCAGGGACGGCCGCTCCGCCCCGATGCGGGCGTAATAGTCCAGCAGCTCATCCCGGCTGCGGCACAAGGTGCTCTGCGCCGTCACCTGGAAGCCCAGGGCCTTCAGCCGCTCCAGGCATTCCCACTGCGTGGCCCCCAGCGGCTCCGACAGCTCGCCCCAGGTATAGGCGAAGAAGCGCAGCGGCCGCTTGGCCGTGATCTTCGGGTCGAGCTGGCGCAGCGAGCCGGCGGCGGCGTTGCGCGGGTTGGCAAACACCTTTTCCCCCGCCTCGGCCTGACGCTGGTTCAGGGCGAAGAAGTCGCTGCGGTCCATATAGACCTCGCCGCGGACATCCAGCAGGGCCGGGGCCGGGCCGTTCAGCTTGTTCGGAATCTCGGCGATGGTGCGGACATTGGCGGTGACGTCCTCCCCCTCCGTTCCGTCGCCGCGGGTGGCGGCCTGGACCAGCTCACCGTTCTCATAGCGGATGGAGAGGGAGAGGCCGTCGATCTTCGGCTCCGCCACGAACTCCAGCCCGTCCACGCTCTTCATGTTCAGGAAACGGACGATCTGGTCGACGAAGCCGTCCACATCCTCCGCCGCGAAGGCGTTGCCCAGCGAGAGCATGGGCACGGCATGGCGGACCTTGCGGAAGCCGGCGGACGGGGCGGCTCCCACCGTCTGGGTTGGGCTGTCCTCCGTCACCAGTTCCGGGAACCGCGCCTCGACCTCGTTCAGCCGCCGCTCCAGCGCATCGTACTCCGCGTCCGATATCTCCGGCGCGTCCTTGCGGTAATAGAGATCGCGGTGATGCCGGATCTCCGCGGCGAGCGCGTCATGCTCCGCCTTGGCCTGGTCGAGGGTGAGATCGGAAACCGGAACGGTGCGGAGCGCGGATGCGGCCATCGGGCGGGAACCATGGATCAGGAAAAGGCCCGCGCAAATTCATCCGCCGGGGGCGGGCAGGTCAAGCGGCAGGTGGGGGCTTTCTACCGGAACACCACCGTCTTCCGCCCGGCCTGGATCACCCGCCGCTCCAGATGCCAGCGCACGGCGCGGGCCAGGACGGAGCATTCGATGTCGCGGCCGATCTCCACAAGCTGGTCCGGCGTGTGGGTGTGGTCCACGCGCTGGATGTCCTGCTCGATGATCGGGCCCTCATCCAGGTCGTTGGTAACGTAGTGGGCGGTGGCGCCGATGATCTTCACCCCGCGCTCGAAAGCCTGGTGGTAGGGCTTGGCGCCCTTGAAGCTCGGCAGGAAGGAATGGTGGATGTTGATGCAGCGCCCGGCCAGCCTGGACGACAGTTCCGGCGACAGCACCTGCATGTAGCGGGCCAGCACCACCAGATCGATCCGCTGCTCCTCCACGATCCGCACGATCTCCGCCTCCTGCTCGGCGCGGTTCGCGGCCTTGACGGGCAGATGGTGGTAGGGGATGCCGCTCCACTCCGTGAAGGAGCGCATGTCCTCATGGTTGGAGATGACGGCGGGAATGTCCATGCGGATGGCCCCCGACCGCTGCCGGTGCAGCAGATCGTACAGGCAATGCCCGAAACCGGAGACCAGGATCAGGACCCGCGGCACGGTGGTGACGTCGTGCAGCTCCCAATCCATGCCGTAGCGGTAGGCGATGGGCTGGAAACCCTGGCGCAGCACGTCCAGCGGCGGCATCGGCCCGTCCGGCCGGAACACCGTGCGCATGTAGAAATAATCGGCCAGGGCGTCGTTGAAATGGTTCGACTCGGTGATGGACGCGCCGTTGTCCGCCAGATAGCCGGCCACGGCCGCCACGATGCCCTTCCGGTCCGGGCAGCGTACGATGAGGATATAGCTCTGGTCGTCGGTCATGGTCGCATCCCTGGAAGGCGGCTGGCCCGAGCAGCATAGCCCCGTGGCGACAGGCGTCACCGGACAAATCGTCCTATCTCCCGCCCGTGCGGTGCTGTCATCCGCGCCGGAACAGGGTTTCCGCCACCGGCTCCCACGGCCCGCCGAGATAGCGCCAGAGCAGCAGCCCCTCGCCGCGAGCCGTGAAGGGCGTGAAGCTGGCCTGCAACAGGGTCAGCGTCTCCTTGGCAAGCTTCGGCTCCACCTTGTTCTGCACCGTGACATGGGGTCGGAAACCCTGACGGTCCTGCGGCAGCAGCCAGTCGAACCACAGATCGGACAGCCGGTCGCGCAACTCGTCCAGCGCCCGGCTGCGGAGATGGTAGGCGACGCCGCGGCCCAGCGACTTGATGGCATTCACCTCGACGGGGAAGGGCTCGGTATCCCGGCAGACCCGGCGCAGATCGCCCCGGATCGCCTCCGCCTGCGGACCCGGAAGGTGGTGGAACAGGGTCACATGCGCCGGAATCAGGTTCCGCTCCGCCGGGAAATGCGCCCGGCGGAGATCATCGAACAGGCGGAAGCTGGCGGCATCCAGCTTCAGGGTGAGGATCAGGGGCTCGGCATACATAAGTGCCGAGATGGGACGCGCCGCGCGCTGGGCAAGGGGGCGTGCCGGTCAGGCGGCCTCTGCGATCCCGCGGGATGAGCGGAGTGCGGCAAAGGCTCTGGCCACCAAATCCGGCCGCTTGGACGCATGCTCCACTTCCCAGGCCCAGGGCTTGCCGTCCGGTGCATAATGGATGACCAGATCGTCTTCCTCATCTTCGCCGCCAGCATCCATGGCATTGCCACCGGCCGGCCAGGGGCGCAACTCGACGCGCAGCATGTCGGCATCCGGGTCATAGAAGACGGGATTGTCACCGATCATGGTTTGAACCTCCGGTCCCAGAAGGCGTTGAGAACCGTCTCGCCATCAGGTTCAACAACAACCCGAAGCCATCTGGCTTCCCTCTCAATCCAGCCCCAGTATCGCATGCGACCGTCCGCCTGTCGCATCTGCGTTATGGGGCCGCCCAGCGTCCTGAGGATATCGTCAGCCGTGATGTCCTGCCGGTCCGGCCTGCTCATCGCTGCTTCGAAATAGGGCAGCCGCCAGAATGGTGGAGGTGGGAGTCGCTCGCCGGGCACCCTCGACCTCCTTGCAGCGCTTGTCTAAAGCAACCTGTCGCGCGGCCCGATCAGGCTTTCCGCCGCCGCACGCGCGGCTTCGGTGATCTCCGCGCCGGAGAGCATGCGGGCGATCTCCTCCTTGCGTTCGGCGTCGGAAAGTTCGACCACTTCCGTTTTCACGCGGCTGCCGGCGGCGTGCTTGCGGACCTGCCAGTGATAGGCCCCGCGGGCGGCGACCTGCGGGCTATGGGTGACGACCAGCACCTGCAGGCCGCTGCCGCCCAGCCGGCCCAGCCGCTCCCCGATGGCGTCCGCGACGGCCCCGCCGACGCCGGTATCCACCTCGTCGAACACCAGGGTCGGGACGGTGCCGACCTGGGCCAGCACCACCTTCAGCGCCAGCATGAAGCGCGCCAGCTCACCGCCCGACGCGATCTTGTGCAGCGGACCCGGAGGCGCGCCGGGATTGGTGGCGACCTGGAAGGCGATGTCGTCGATGCCCTGCGGACCCCAGCCATCCTCCCCGGTCTGGGCAACGCGGGTGGTGAATCTTGCCTTCTCCATGCGCAGCGGCTTCAACTCGTCCGCCACCGCCTTGTCCAGCTTGCCCGCCGCTTTGGAACGGGCGGCGGAGAGGGCCCTCGCCGCCTCGAGATAAGCCGCCTTGGCCTCGTCCGCCTGCTTGGCCAGCCGTTGCAGCAGATCGCCCTGATCCTCGATCAGCGCCAGCTTGCGGGCCATGTCGGCGCGCAGCGGGGCCAGCCCGTCCACCTCCACCCCATGCTTGCGGGCGGCGGCGCGCAGGGCGAACAGCCGGTCCTCGATCTTCTCCAGGCTGCCGCCATCCATGTCGATGTCGGCGCTCAGCGCCTGGAGGGAGCGTGCCGCCTCCGCCACCTCGGCCGCGGCCTCGTCCAGCACCTGGATCACGGGGTCCAGCCGGCCGCCGGCCTTGTCCGCGATGCGGATCAGGGATTTCAGCGCCGCGGCCAACCCACGCTCCGCCCCGCGGTCTCCGGACAGCTCGCCATAGGCGCCGTTGATGGCGTCGATCAGCTTTTCCCGGTGCTGGAGCGTGACGCGCTTTTCGGCAAGCTCCTCCTCCTCGCCCGCCTTCGGATCGAGGGCGTCCAGCTCCGCCGCGGCGTGGCGCAGGAAATCCTCTTCCGCCCGGGCGCGGGTCGCATCTTCGGCGGCCTGGAGGCGGGCCTGCTCAACCTGCCTCCAGGACCGCCAGAGGCTGGAAACCTTCTCACCGGACTTGCGCAGGTTGGCGTAATCGTCCAGCAGGTCGCGATGGGTGCGCGGGTCCAGCAGGCCGTGGGTCTCGAACTGCCCATGCACCTCCACCAGCGTCTCACCCAGTCGGCGCAGCAGGGTCACGCCCACCGGCTGATCGTTGACGAAGCAGCGGGAGCGGCCGTCGGAGGTCAGCGTCCGGCGCAGGACGAGCGTGTCCTCCACCTCCAACTCCTGCTCTCGCAGAATGGCGAAGGCCGGGTGGTCGGCGCGGGCGGAGAGGTCAAATTCGGCGGTGACGGAGGCCTGGTCGCTGCCATGACGGACCAGCGCGCTGTCGCCGCGCGCACCCAGCGCCAGCCCGAGGCTGTCCAGCAGGATGGACTTGCCGGCGCCCGTCTCGCCCGTCAGCACGCACAAGCCGGGACGGAACGCGAGCGTCAATCTTTCGATCAGAACCACGTCCCGGATCGAGAGCGTGACGAGCATGGGCACACTTCAGGCTGGGCGCCCGCCCCTGTGAAGGGCGGGCAGGGAAGGCGGCGGGGGCAGTTGGTGTCTCAGAATACCCAATTCCAGGCCTTGGATACAAAGGACCGCTCTTCCGCCGGAACGGAGTTGGTCACCAGGGCATAGGTATCCTCATACCACGGGCTGCCGGGGTAGTTGTGGCCCAACAGAGCCGCGGTGGCCTGCGCCTCGTCTACGATGCCGAGCGCCAGATAAGCCTCCGCCATGCGGTGCAGGGCCTCCGGCACATGGCTGGTGTCCTGGTAATTGTCCACCACGGCGCGGAAACGCTTCAGCGCCGCCATGTACTGGCCGATGCGCAGGTAATGGCGGCCGACCTCCATGTCCTTGCCGGCCAAGTGGTCGCGCACGAGGTCAAGCTTCAACTGGGCATCGCGGGCGTAGGGCGTGGTGGGGAAGCGGCGGACCACCTCCTCCAGCCCGGCGCGGGCATTCTGGGTCATGCTCTGGTCGCGGCGGACGTCGGAAATCTGCTCATAATAGGAGAGCGCCTTGAGATAATAGGCGTAGGCGACGTTCTTGTTGCCGGGATGCAGGGCGATGAAGCCGTCCAGCTTGGTGATGGCGTCGTCGTACCGCTGCGCCTCATACAGCGAATAGGCGGTCATGAGCTGGCTGCGCACGGCCCACTGGGAGTAGGGGTGCTGCCGCTCCACCTCCTCGAACAGGACGGCGGCCCGCAGATGGTTGCCGCGGTCGATGGCGTTCGACGCCTCTGTGTAAATCTCCTCAACCGGGCGCTCGACATACGGAATCTCTTCCGGGGTGCCTGCACAAGCGGCCAGCAAGAGCAGGGCCGCAGGCGCCAGGAACCGGGAGGCACGGACCGGGAGGTCGGAACGAGGCTTGGAAGTCATGTGTGCGAACAGCCAGACAGCGAGCGAGAGGGCGACTTATAGCACGCGGACGGCAATTCCCGCCAAGCGCCATTGTGCGGTCGGCGAAAGGCGGGCGATACCGGCGCACCCCGAATGTGGGCAGGAATGGCGGCGGAACAAAGGCGGCGATGCTGAAGCCGCCATTCGCGCCCACGAAACGGAAACCCCGCCTGCCCGGAACCGGGTCAGGCCGTGGCGGCCAGAGGCTCCTCGCTCCAGGCCGCGTCCTCCAGCCGCCATGCGGTGGCATCGGCGAAAAGGGCGCGCAGCAGCCGGTTGTTCATGGCGTGGCCGGGGCGGACGCCTTGGAAGCGGCCCAGAATCTGATGGCCGGCCATGTACAGGTCGCCGACAGCGTCCAGAATCTTGTGCCGGACGAACTCATCCGCGTAACGCAGCCCGCCCTCGTTCATGACCCGGTCGCCATTGATGATCACGGCATTGTCCAGGGAGCCGCCGCGGGCGAGGCCGGCCTGACGCATCGCCTCCACCTCGTGCAGGAAGCCGAAGGTGCGGGCGCGGGATACCTCCGACTTGAAGGCGCCCTCGCTCAGGACCAGGGAGCCCTGCTGCCGCCGGATGGCATTGCTGGCGAAGTCGATCTCCACATGGAAGGAGCTGACCGGGGCCGGGCTCAGCGCGGCGAGTTTCTCACCGTCCTCGACCCGGACATCCTTCAGCACCCGGATCACGCGACGGGAAGCCGGCTGCGCCACGATGCCGGCGCACTCGATCAGGAAGACGAAAGGCGCGGAGCTGCCATCCATGATCGGCACCTCGGGCGCGTCCAGCTCGACATACAGATTGTCGATCTCCGCGGCGCGCAGGGCGGCCATCAGATGCTCCACCGTGCCGACGGCCGCCTTGCCCTCGTTGCTGATCACGGTGCAGAGGCGGGTGTCGCTGACCAGATCCCAGCGGGCCGGAACAGTAGCGCGCTCGACGGGCAGATCGGTGCGGATGAAGACGATGCCGGTATCGACGGGCGCGGGCCGCAGGGTCATCCGCACGCGGCTGCCGGAATGCAGGCCGATGCCGGTGCAGTTGATCGGGGCCTTCAGGGTGCGCTGCCGGGTCATGTCGTCGTCATCCGGTTTCAAGGGACCGGACCCGGGACGGGTCCGCCGGGAGACTGCCTGGCTCGCCGTGTTGCGGCGCAGCAGGCTGGAACTCCACACTGCTGAGATAACAACTGGGATTCCCAGTCTCAAATCACTCTTTGTTGCAGATTGTTACGACCGGGCCGTTCGTGACGGCGACGCGGGCCAATGGAAAGGGGCCGGCCCTCGCGGGCCGGCCCCTTCTGCAATGCGGAAGAACCGATCAGGGGATCAGTTGGCCTGACGGCGCAGGAAGGCCGGAATGTCGAGCATGTCGTCCTCCGTGGCCGGCTTGGCGCGCGGAGCGTGCTCCACGCCCGTCGGCTGCTGCGGGGCGGGCTGCGGCGCCGGGCGGGACATCTGCGGCTGCGGGGCAGGCGCGGGGCGGGCCTGCTGGGGAGCGGGCTCGGAAGCGCCGGTCACGCGACCGAACAGATTGCCGAGGAAGCCCTTCTTCTTCGGCTCCGGCTGGGCCGGCTGGAAGCGCTGCGGGTTCGTTGCGCCGGCGCGCGGGCCGGCCTCGGCCGGACGCGGGGCGATGAAGGCGCCTTCCTTGCGCTCACCGCGCAGCGGGCCGGTCGGGGCCGGAGCAGGCTGCGGCATGGCCGGCTGCATCGGAGCGACCGGCATTTCCTCCATGTGCATCTCCGGAGCGGCAGCGGCCTCCTGCATCGGCGCATAGGCCTCTTCCATCCGTGCCGCCTGCTCGGCGTCCGGGGTCAATCCTGCGGTCGGGGCCGGAGCCATCGGAGCGGGCTGCAGCGTGGCGAAGTGGCTGGGCTGCGTCATGGCGGCAGCCCCGCCCATGGCCGGACGCATGGCCGGAGCGGCCGTCGGGAAGTGGCGCTTCGCCTCGGCGGCGCGGTCATGCACCACGGTCAGGGTGGGCTGGGCCTGCGGGCGGGACTGCTGGGCGGCGACGGTCTCGATGCCGGTGGCGACCACCGACACGCGCATCTTGCCTTCCATCGACTCGTCGAAGGTGGAGCCGAAGATGATGTTGGCTTCCGGATCGACCTCGTCGCGGATGCGGTTCGCCGCCTCATCCACCTCGAACAGGGTCATGTCCATGCCGCCGGTGATGTTGATCAGCACGCCGCGCGCGCCGCGCATGGAGATGTCGTCCAGCAGCGGGTTGCTGATGGCGGCCTCCGCGGCCTCCACGGCGCGGCGCTCGCCGGACGCCTCGCCGGTGCCCATCATCGCCTTGCCCATTTCCGTCATCACGGTGCGGATGTCAGCGAAGTCCAGGTTGATCAGGCCGGGCATGACCATCAGGTCGGTCACGCCGCGCACGCCGGCATGCAGCACGTCATCCGCCATCTTGAAGGCGTCGGCGAAGGTGGTGCGCTCGTTGGCGATGCGGAACAGGTTCTGGTTCGGAATGATGATCAGGGTGTCGACATACTGCGCCAGCTCCTGAATCCCGTTCTCCGCGGTGCGCATGCGGTGCGCGCCCTCGAAGTTGAAGGGCTTGGTCACCACGCCGACGGTCAGGATGCCCTGCTCACGCGCCGCACGGGCGATGACCGGGGCCGCGCCCGTGCCGGTGCCGCCGCCCATGCCGGCGGTGATGAAGCACATGTTGGTGCCCGAGAGATGGTTCATGATCTCTTCGAGCTGCTCCTCCGCCGCGGCCCGGCCCACATCGGGGCGGGAACCGGCGCCGAGGCCGCGGGTGATGGTGCTGCCGAGCTGCACCCGCTGGGGCGCGAGGCTGTTGGCCAGCGCCTGCGCATCGGTGTTGCTGACGACGAACTCAACGCCTTCCAGGTTGGAGCGGATCATGTTGTTGACCGCATTGCCGCCAGCGCCGCCGACACCGAACACGGTGATGCGCGGCTTGGTCTGCACGTCCACGGAGGGGATGGTCACTTTGATGGTCATCGTCGGGCTCCTTAGCGTAGGAGGAAAATGGGGGTCGCGGCGGATATCCATGGCGGCCGAAATCCGGCCCTATTCGCTCAAGTCTGGTGCGCTTCCGGCTGAGGTCGCCATCGACGCACCTGGCATCTAGATCGGGCGGTCACAGGTTCTCCCTCAGCCACATGTTCACCCGACCCCAGAGACCGGTGGGCTGCTCCACCAGCGGGGCCAGGGCGGGAAGGTCGGCATGGTGCTGCACCGCATAGGACAGCAGCCCGGCGGCCGCCGCGAAGGCGGGACCGCCCATATTCTCGGCCAGGCCGCCGATGCGGAGCGGGCGGCCCATGCGCACCTGCTTGTCCAGCACCTGGGCGGCCAGATCGCGCATCCCGGTCATCTGGGACGCGCCGCCGGTCAGGACGACGCGGCGGCCGGCCATCTTGGCCATGCCGGACGCCTCAAGCCTGCCGCGGACCAGCTCGAAAATCTCCTCGAGCCGGGGCTGGACGATGCCGACCAGCAGGGATTTCGGAACATGATTGGCGGTGCCGCGCTCCTCCTCCCCCACCTGCGGGACATCAATGATCTCCCGCTCGTCGGAGCCGGCGACCATGGCGCTGCCGTAGAGCGTCTTCAGCCTCTCCGCATGGACGAGAGGGGTGGTCAGGCCGCGGGCGATGTCGTTGGTCACATGGGCTCCGCCCAGCGGAACGCTGTCGCACCAGACCATCTTGCCATCGAAGAAGACGGAAATACTGGTGGTGCCGCCGCCCATGTCGATCAGGGTGACGCCAAGGTCCATCTCGTCCTCGACCAGACAGGACAGGCCGGCGGCATAGGGGCTCATGACGAAGCCCTCGACGCCCAGATGGCAGCGGCCGATGCAGCTCATCAGGTTGCGTACCGGATTGGCGGCGGCGGTGACGACGTTCAGACGCACGCCCAACCGCTCTCCCACCATGCCGCGCGGATCGCGAATGCCCTTGGAGCCGTCGACGGTATAGCCGACCGGGATGGAATGGATCAGCTCCGCATCCGGCGAGATGGTCAGGTTCCGGGCCTGCGCCAGGGCGCGCTTCAGGTCACCGTCGCCGATCTCATGCCCGTTCACAGGCGACTCGATGGTCAGTGTCTGACTTTCCGGCTGACCGCCGGACAGGCTGACCAGCACGTCGCGGATCTGCTCGCCGGCCATGGTCTCGGCGGCATGGACGGCGGTGCCGATGGCGGTCTCCGCCGCCTCCATGTCCACGATGGTGCCGGCGCGCACGCCCCGGCTGACCTGATGGCCGATGCCCACCACGCGGATGGAACCGGGATCGTCCACCTTGGCGATGAAGCAGACGACCTTGGTCGAGCCGACGTCGAGGGCGGCGACGGTGCCGCCGCGCGGCACCCGCCTTGCCTTCGTCCGCACATTCAGCGCGCCCGGAAATGCCATCTGCCGCCCTCTCAGATCTTACGCTTTTTGTCGGATGCAGCTTTGCGCCGCGCCTCGGCCGCGGTGGCGGAGGTCTGAACCACCAGCCGGTCGGGCACGCGCAGGTCGATCGCGACCACATCACGCTCAAGCACCTGATTCGTCTGCTGCACGGTCGCGAGCTGCCGCAGGGCGGAGCCGATATCCGTCTCCGGCAGGCGGATGTCCACGCCGTTGTCCAGCCGCAGGTCCCAGCGGCGACCGCCGACCAGCACCGCCGCATCCACACGCTGGCCGACCAGCGGCTCGGACGCCAGCAGGGCCAGCAGCTCCTTGCCGCGGTCAGGTGCCTCCGGCCCGACCAGCATGGGCAGGTCGGCCCAGCGCTCCAGATTGTCGCTGGTCAGAACCGTGCCATCGCCGTCCACAAGCCGCAGTGTACGATCCACCTGCCACAGCGCCATGGGCGTGCGTTCCACGATCCGGACATAGATCGTGTCGGGCAGGCGACGTTCCACCACGGCGCTGGATACCCAAGGGATATCCTCCAGCGCCTCGCGCGCGGCATGGGGATCGAAGGCCAGCATGGGCATGCCGCGCTCGACGCCCAGGGCGGCCAGCAGCTCCTTCGGATCGGCCTCATTCCGGCCCTCGACGAACACCTCCTGTACCGCCAGGCCAGCGCCTGCGGTCACGTTCAGGAAACCTTCCCCCGTGCTCTCCCAAGCCGCCTGGATGCGGCCGGAGTCCCATGCCCAGGTTGTCGCGGCGCCCAGCCCCAGCACAGGCAGCAGCACGGCGGCGGCCTTCACCGCCGGCCAGGTCCAGCGGGGCAGGGCACGGCGGCGGTTGGCCTTCGCCGCAGCCTTCAGCGTGGCCCGGCGGGACTGTTCGGCCAGACGGGCGCGGGGGTTGTCGGCGGTCACGCGTGGCATCGGGCCTGCTCCACAATCCAGGCGCACAGGTCGGGATAGCTGATGCCGGCATGGCCGGCCTGCTCCGGCACCAGACTGATCGGCGTCATGCCGGGCTGATTATTGATCTCCAGGAAGTAGATGCCGCCGGTGCCGGCCTTGCTGTCGTCCCAGCGGAAGTCGCTGCGGGAGACGCCGCTGCAGCCCAGCGTCTCGTGCGCCAGCACGGCCAGCCGCTTCACCTCCGCCTCGATCTCGGCGGGGATCTGCGCCGGGCAGACATGGGTGGCGTGGCCGCTGGTGTATTTGGCGGTGTAGTCGAAGAAGGCCGTGGTGGTGGTGATCTCCGTGACGCCCAGCGCCCGGTCGCCCATCACGGCGACGGTCAGCTCGCGGCCCGGAATGAATTTCTCCACCAGCACCCGTTCGCCATAGACCCAGCCATCCTGGTCGATGGCATCGCTGTTGCCGCCCGCATGCACGATGCGAACACCCACGCTGGAGCCTTCATCCACCGGCTTCACCACATAGGGCGGCTCGACCATGTGGCCGGACAGGACCTGATCCTTGGTGGCGACGACGCCGTCCGGAACCGGCACGCCGACTGTGGACAGCAAGCGCTTGGTCATCTGCTTGTCCATGGCAACGGCGGAGGCCATGACGCCGGAATGCGTATAGGGAATGTGCAGATATTCGAGCACGCCCTGGATCAGCCCATCCTCGCCGCCCTTGCCGTGCAGGGCGACGAAGGCCACGTCCGGCCGCGGCGTCAGGGCCTTTACCAGCCCTTCGAGATCGCGCTGCACGTCCACCGCCGTAACCTTGTAGCCCTTGGACTCCAAGGCGGACACGACGCCTGCACCCGAGACGAGCGAGACTTCCCGCTCGGCGGACCAGCCGCCCAGCAGGACGGCCACATGCTTCTGGCGCTGCTCAATCATTGATGAAATCCCTTCGGCCTTGATTCCGCTGATGAATCGGGGGCCGCTCCTGGCTGAAACCTTTGCAGAACTTTTCCCAAACGCAAGATGTCGCCGCGAAAATCCATGTATTTCCCCTGAAACCAGGGGTTTTCGACAGTATCCGCCTGCTCAGGCGGCGAGCACCGATTCCGGGGCTGCGACAATCTACCCCTTTTTCGCAAATCTGTTGCGCTGGCGGAAACGACGCGGCAAAAAAGGTCATAAGGCATCTCCCTCGGGCTTATCCAAGGGGAGGCCGATACGCCGGATTTCCCAACGCAACTCGATACCGCTGGTCTCCTTGACCCGCCGCCTTACCTCCTCCCCCAGGTTCTCCAGGTCGGCGGCGGTGGCGTTGCCCAGGTTCAGCATGAAATTGCAGTGCTTCTCGCTCATCTGCGCGCCGCCGATGCTCAGCCCCCGGCAGCCGGCCGCGTCGATGAGCTGCCAGGCCTTGTTGCCCGGCGGATTGGCGAAGGTGGAGCCGCCGGTGCGGGCGCGCACAGGCTGGCTTTCCGCGCGGGCGGCCTGGATCTCCTCGATACGGGCCTTGATGGCGTCCTTGTCGCCCGGCCGACCGCGGAAGGCGGCGCGGGTAAAGATGACAGCCTCGTCCACATCGCAGTGACGGTAGCTGAGCCCCAGCCCGGCACGGTCCCAACGGTGCTGCCCGCCGGCGCGGTCGATGCCGTGGGCCTCCACGATCACATCCACCACCTCGCCGCCATAGGCGCCGCCATTCATGCGGACGGCCCCGCCGATGGTGCCGGGAATGCCGGACAGGAATTCCAGCCCGGCCAGTCCGGCCTCCTGCGCGGTCATGGCGACGGTCAGGTCCAGCGCGCCGGCTCCGGCATGGACCAGACCGCCCTCCACCTCGACATGCGCGAAGGCGCCGCCGAGACGGATCACCACGCCGGGCACGCCGCCGTCACGGACCAGCAGGTTGCTGGCCACGCCGATCACCGTGACCGGCACGTCAGCCGGGCAGGCGGCCAGGAACTGCGCCAGATCCTCCTCGTCCGCCGGACGAAACAGCACTTCCGCAGGCCCGCCCACCCGGAACCAGGTCATTGGCCCCAATGGCGCATCCGCGGCCAGCCGCCCGCGCACCGGCGGCAGGCGGTGGATCAGATGCTCCCCATCGGGGCTGGTCCGGAGGGCGGGAGCGGCCATCAGCGGGCCTCCCCGTCCATGGCGAACAGCTTGTCCAGCTCCGCCGGAAGGGCGTTGGCCCACTGGGTGATGTTGCCAGCACCCAGGCAGACGACCAGATCGCCCGGTTTCGCCATCTCCTTCACCAGCGCCGGCAGCGCGTCGGAGGAGGGAAGGGCCATGACGTTGCGATGGCCGCGGGTACGCAGGCCGGCAACCAGGGCGTCCCTGTCAGCGCCCTCGATCGGCTGCTCACCGGCCGCATAGACATCCGCCACGATCACCGCGTCGGCGTCGTTGAAGCAGGTGCAGAACTCCTCGAACAAGGACTGCAGGCGGGTATAGCGGTGCGGCTGCACCACGGCGATGGTGCGGCCCTCGCCGGCGGTGCGGGCGGCCTTCAGCACCGCCGCAATCTCCACCGGATGATGGCCGTAATCGTCGATTACGGCGATGCCGTTGCTCTCGCCCGTCTTGGTGAAGCGGCGCTTTACCCCGGTGAACCTGGCAAGGCTCTCCCGGATGGCTTCGTCGGCCATGCCCATATTGATGACCACGGCAATGGCGGCCAGGGAGTTGCTGACATTGTGCTGCCCGTACATGGGCAGGTGGATGCCGTCGATGGTACGCGGCTCCCCCAGCACGCGGTCGCTGACGACGACGTCGTAATAGGCGCCGCTGGTGCTGGTGCGCAGGTTCACCGCACGGACATCCGCCTGCGGGCTGAAGCCGTAGGTCACCACGCGGCGGTCCACACGCCCGATCAGCGCCTGCACCTCCGGATGGTCGATGCAAAGGGCCGCGAAGCCGTAGAAGGGGATGTTCTCGACGAAGCGATCGAAAGCCTTCTTCTCCTCCTCGAACGTCCCGTAATGGTCCAGATGCTCCGGGTCCATGTTGGTGACGATGCCGATGGTGGCCGGCAGCCGGGTGAAGGTGCCGTCGCTCTCATCCGCCTCCACCACCATCCAGTCGCCCTGGCCCAGCTTGGCGTTGGTGCCGATGCTGTTGATGATGCCGCCATTGATGATGGTCGGGTCGAACCCGCCGCCCTCCAGCAGTGCGGCCACCATGCTGGTGGTGGTGGTCTTGCCATGGGTGCCGGCAACGGCGATTGACCATTTCAGGCGCATCAGCTCGGCCAGCATCTCTGCGCGGCGCACCACGGGCACCATCTGGTCCCGGGCGGCGACGACCTCCGGATTATCCCTTTTCACGGCGGAGGAGATGACGACCACGGCCGCCTCCCCGATATTCTCCGCCCGGTGGCCGATATGCACCGTCATGCCCAGCTTGCGCAGCCGCTGGACATTGTAGTTGTCAGCGATGTCGCTGCCCTGGACCGCATAGCCCAGATTGTGCAGCACCTCGGCGATGCCGGACATGCCGATGCCGCCGATGCCGACAAAGTGCAGCGTGCCGATGCTGAGCGGCATTGCCCTCATCGGGACACCCCGCAACGGCGGACGGGCTGGAGCAGGGCGGCCGGGTGACCGCCAGCGCCAGTCGCAGCGGGACGGGGCTCCGCGGCGGCGTCATTGGCAACAGGTCCGCGTGCTCCGTCATTGGCAGGCGCCCGCAGGCATACGGAGCGGAACAGGTTCAGCGTAGTCATGCCGCGGTCTCCCGGGACGAAGAGTTGGAATTTCCGTTGGCGCCGGTGCTGGTGCCGGCGACGGACAGGACGGCGTCGGCCAAGCGCTGGCCGGCATCGGGAATGCCCCATATCCGTGCGGCATGGGCGCGCGCGGGGAGCTGCATCGGGTCGGCCAGAAGCTCGTTGAGCCGTGCGGCCAGCCGCTCCGCGGTGAACTGGGGGTTCGGCATCAGCCAGGCCCCGCCGGCTGCTTCCACGGCACGGGCGTTGGCGGTCTGGTGGTCGTCCGTGGCGTGCGGATAGGGTACCAGGATTGCCGGACGCCCGGCCACGGTCAGCTCCGCCACGGTGCTCGCCCCGCTGCGGCAGATCATCAGATGGCAGGCGGCCAGCCGCTCCGGCATGTCCTTGAAGAAGGGGGCCAGCGTGGCCTGCACGCCCATGGACCGGTAAGCCTCCGCCGCGGCCTGCAGATTCTCCGTCCGGGCCTGCTGCACGATGGACAGGCGGGCGCGTTGGTCCTCGTCCAGCATGGCGACGGCGCGCGGCAGCACCTCGCCGAAGATGCTGGCGCCCTGGCTTCCGCCGGTGACCAGGATGTTCAGCGATCCGCCGGGCTGGATTTCCGGATAAGGACGGTCGCGCAGTGTGACGATAGCGGCGCGGACGGGATTGCCGGTGCGCTCCAGCCGTGCGCTGTCGGCGGCATCCACGCCGCTGACATGCTCGAAGCTGGTGCAGATCATGTGGGCCTTTTTCGCCAGCATCCGGTTGGCGCGGCCCAAAACGGCATTCTGCTCATGTAGCACGACCGGGATGCCCAGGCGCTGGGCGGCGAAGACCGTGGGAACCGACGGATATCCGCCGAACCCTACCACCAGCGCCGGGCGCAGCCGCTTCAGAAGGCCGCGCGCTTGCCAGGTGCCGATGCCGATCTCCGTCACCATGCGCAGCTTGCCGGCGATCCCGGCAGTCACGGTGGCCGCGCGGATACGCTCCACCCGCACCTCTCCCAGCGCGTCGCCGAAGGCCTTGCCGCGGGTGTCGGTGATCAGCACGACCTCGCGGCCGCGGACCAGCAGCTCACGCGCCAGCGCCTCGGCCGGGAACATGTGCCCGCCGGTGCCGCCTGCGGCCAGAACGATGGGGGAAAGGGGGCTGGCGGCGGTCATGCCACGTCTCCGGGGCCGAAGCGACGGCGCGTCAGGGCCAGCAGCATGCCCATGCCGATGCCCAGCGCGATGAGGGAGGAACCGCCATAGCTGATGAAGGGCAGGGTCATGCCCTTGGTCGGCATCAGGTGCAGGGTGGACCCCATATTGACCAGCGCCTGCAGCCCGAACTGCATGACGAGGCCAGCGGCGGCCAGCATCACGAACAGGCTCTGATCGTTGAAGGCGCGGGAAAAGCTGCGCAGCACCACGAAGGCGAACAACGCCAGGATGATGATGCACCAGAGCAGGCCCAACTCCTCCCCCGCCACGGCGAAGACGAAGTCCGCATGGGCGTCGGGAATGGACATCTTGACCGTGCCCTGGCCCGGACCGGTCCCCCAGAGGCCCCCGTTCTGGAAGGCCTCCATGGAGCGGGCGACCTGATAATTATCGCCGGAGGAGGGGTCGAGGAAGCGGTCGATGCGGCTCTGGACGTGGTGGAACAGGAAATAGGCGCTGACCAATCCGGAGACGCCGAGCACGGCCAGCCCGGCGACCATCACCATGGGCAGGCCGGCCAGGAAGAACTGGCCGAAGAAGACCACGGACACCACGAAGGTCTGGCCCAGGTCGGGCTGGCTCATCAGCAGCAGCACCACGGTGGCCCAGAGGAACAGGCAGATGAAGTAACCGGGGAAACCCTCCTGGCTGCGCTGCAGACTGAACATCCAGGCGGCGACGATAACGAAGCCGGGCTTCAGGAACTCCGACGGCTGGAGCGACAGGCCGGGGATGTGCAGCCACCGGGTCGCGCCCTTGATCTCCACGCCCATCACCAGGGTCAGCGCCACGCCGATGACGGACGCCAGGAACAGTCCCAGCCCCAGCCGCCGCACCGTCTTCGGCGACAGCAGGGAGACACCCACCATGATGACCAGGGCCGGCAGCAGCATCATCAGATGCCGCTCGATGAAGTGATAGGTGGACAGGCCGATGCGTTCCGCGACCGCCGGGCTGGCGGCCTGGATCAGCACCACGCCGATGGCGGCGATCAGCAGGACCGCCAGCATCGTCCAGCGATCGACCGTCCACCACCAGCGGCCCAGGATCGAATGGTCGGTGCGGGAGAAGGTGAAGCTCATCAGGCCTCCTCCGCCGCGGCGGCAAGTGTGGTCGCCAGTTTGGCGAAGTGGTCGCCGCGCACTTCGAAGTTCGGATACTGGTCGAAGCTGGCGCAGGCCGGCGACAGCAGCACCACCGCACCCGGGATACTGTCCCCGCGCGCCGCCTGGAAGGCGGTAGGCACGGCGGTCTCCATGGTCCCGCAGCGGGTATGGGGCACATTGTTGGCGGCCAGCCAATCGGCAAACTGGTCGCTGGCCTCCCCGATCAGGAAGGCGTGGCGGATGCGGCGCATGTGCCGCTCCAGCCCGTCCAGCCCGCCCTCCTTGGGCTTGCCGCCCAGAATCCAGTAAATGGCCTCGTAGCAGCCCAGCGCCTTCTCGGCGGCATCGGCATTGGTGGCCTTGCTGTCATTGACGAAGCGCACGCCGGCCGCTTCGGCCACGAACTGCTGCCGGTGCGCCAGGCCGGGGAAGCTGCGCATGGCCTCCGCGATCACCCCGGCCTCCACGCCCGCGGCGCGGGTCAGGGCATAGGCGGCGCAGGCGTTCTGCCAGTTGTGCCGGCCGGGCAGGGCGGGGCACTCGGCCATGTCGATCACCCGCACGGCTTCTCCGCTGGTGTCGTCCAGCATCACGCCGTCGGGTGCGCTGATCCCGCCGGGCACGAAATCCTCGACGGAGATTCGGACAACCTTGCGCCCGCCCTCGGCCTCCAGGCTGTCGGCCATGGCAGCGGTGGGGGCGGTGTCGATGCCGATGATGGCGGTGGGGGAGGAAGCGCCTCCGCGAAAGGCCAGCCGCTTCGCCGCAATGTAGCCGTCCATGCCGCCATGGCGGTCCAGATGGTCCGGCGTGATGTTCAGCAGGCAAGCGGCGTCGAAGCCCAGGCTGGGCGTCAGCTCAAGCTGGTAGCTGGACATCTCCAGCACATAGATGTCGCCCCGGCCCAGCGGCTCGAAGGTCAGCACCGGCGTGCCTAGATTGCCGCCGACCTGGATGCGCCGGCCGGCATGCGCCAGGATGTGGCCGGCCAGCGCCGTGGTGGTGCTCTTCCCGTTGGTGCCGGTGATGCCGAGGTATGTGGCGTCCGGGCAGGCGCGGCGCAGCAGTTCGACATCGCCGATGATCGGGATGCCAGCGTCCTTGGCGCGCTGGGCCACCGGGTTCGGCTTGGGGAAGGTGTGCGGAATGCCGGGCGACAGCACCAGGGCCGCAACGCCGGCCAGGTCCGCCTTGTGCAGGTCGGTAAGCTGGATGCCCGCACCCGTGGCGGCGGTGCGGCCGGCCTCCCCATCGTCCCAGGCCAGTACCTCCGCCCCGCCGGCCAGGAGGGCGCGCGCGGAGGCAAGGCCCGACTTGGCGAGCCCCATGACCGCGATCTTCTGACCTTTGAGGTGGGAGAGGTCGATCATCGCACCCTCACCGGAGCTTGAGGGTGGAGAGGCCGACCAGGGCCAGGATCACGGCGATGATCCAGAAGCGGATCACGACGGTCGGCTCCGACCAGCCCTTCTTCTCGAAGTGGTGGTGGATCGGGGCCATGCGGAACACGCGCTTGCCGGTCAGCTTGAAGCTGGCGACCTGCACCATGACCGACACGGCCTCCAGCACGAACAGCCCGCCGATGATGGCCAGCACGATCTCATGCTTGGTGATGACGCTGATCGCTCCAAGCGCACCGCCCATGGAGAGGGAGCCGGTGTCGCCCATGAAGACCATGGCCGGCGGCGCATTGTACCAGAGGAAGCCGATCCCGGCCCCGACCAGCGCGCCGCAGAAGATCGCCAGCTCGCCGGTGCCCGGCACGTAGTGGATGCCGAGATAGTTGGCGAAGATGATGTTGCCGGACAGGTAGGCAATCAGGCCGAAGCAGGCGCCCGCGATCATGATCGGGACGATGGCCAGCCCGTCCAGCCCATCGGTCAGGTTCACGGCGTTGCTTGCCCCCACCATGACGAAGATGGCGAAGGGGACGAAGAACCAGCCGAGATTGATCAGCAGATCCTTGAAGAACGGCAGGGCAAGGCCCGTGTCCAGCGGGTCCGGCGTCACCGACAGGTACCAGGTCATGGCGATGCCGCTGACGATGATCATCCAGAACAGCTTCAGCTTCCCGGACAGGCCCTTGGTGTTGCGCTTGGTCAGCTTCAGGAAGTCGTCGCCGAAGCCGACCAGACCGAAGCCCACCGTCACCAGCAGCACAATCCAGCTATAGGCATTGGTCAGATCCACCCACAGAAGGGTGCTGACGATCACCGCGATCAGGATCATCAGGCCGCCCATGGTGGGCGTGCCCTTCTTCTTCAGGTGCGTCTCCAGATACTCCTCACGGATCGGCTGGCCGGAGCCCTGGATGGACTTCAGCCAACGGATCACGGCCGGCCCGATCATGAAGCTGATCACCAGCGAGGTCACGATCGCCCCGCCTGTCCGGAAGGTGATGTACCGGAACAGGTTGAAGAGCTGGAACTCGTCGGCCAGCGGAATGAGGAGGTTGTAGAGCATCTTTTCGTCAGGTTCCGGAGACAGCAGCGACTGGCCGGGCGGCATCCGTCTGGTCAAGGGCCGTCAGCGCATCCACCACCAGGCTCATGCGGCTGCCGGCCGATCCCTTGACCATCAGCACGTCGCCGGCGCGCACTGCATCGGCCACCAGCGGCGCAAGCGCCGCGCTGTCCTCCGCGTGGCGACCGCGCATGGAGGCGGGCAGTCGGTCATGCAAGTGTTTCATCTGCGGGCCGCAGGTGAATACCAGATCCACCCCGGCCCGCTTGAAGGCGTCGGCCAGCCCGGCATGCAGCGCGGCGCTCTGGGCGCCCAGCTCCCGCATGTCGCCCAGCACGGCGATGCGCCGGCCGCCGGCGCCCGGATCGGTCTTGCCCAGCACCGTGGCCGCGGCGGCGACGCTGACCGGGCTTGCGTTGTAGCTCTCGTCGATCAGGTTGAAGCTGCCGCGGGCCAGCGCCACACGGCGCCGCGCGCCCCGGCCCTTGATGGCGGAAAGCTGGCAGAGTTGGCGGGCGGCCAGGGCCACGTCGCCGCCGGCGGCGCGCACGGCCAGCAGCACGGCCAGCGAATTCAGCACATGGTGCTTGCCCGGCAGGGACAGGCAGTACTGGATGCGCTCCCCCTTGATGTCCGCCGTGACGGCGGAGGAGGTGGCGTGCAGGGAGGCGTCGATCAGGCGGGCATCCGCCCCGTCCTGGCTGCCGAAGCTCCAGATCCGGGTCAGACCCTGGGTGCGGGCGGCCGCGACCAGCCTGATCCAGTGCGGGTTGTCGCGGTTCAGGATGGCGGTGCCGGTGGGGCTCATGCCCTCGAAGATCTCCGCCTTGGCATCGGCGATGGCCTCGACGCTGGGGAAGAACTCCAGATGGACGGCTTCCACCGTGGTGATGATCGCCACGTCCGGCTTCACCATGCGCGACAGCGGCGCGATCTCGCCGGCATGGTTCATGCCCAACTCGAAGATGCCGTAGTCGCTGTCGGCCGGCATCCGCGCCAGGCTGAGCGGCAGGCCCAGATGGTTGTTCAGATTGCCGGTGGTGGCGTAGGTCTTGCCCTGGGCCTGGAGGCAGAGCTTCAGCGCTTCCTTGGTGCCGGTCTTGCCGACGGAGCCGGTGACCGCCAGGATGCGCCCTTCGGCGTTCAGGCGGGCGACGCGGCCCAGATCCTCCAGTGCCGCCTGGGTGTCGTCCACCAGCAGCAGCGGCGCGTTGGCCTGCACCCCCTCCGGCACCGCGGAGACGAGGGCGGCCGCGGCGCCCTTGGCCAGGGCGTCCTTCACATAGGCATGGCCGTCGAAGTTCGGACCCTTCAGCGCGATGAACAGGTCGCCGGGCGCAACGGTTCGGCTGTCGATCGAAACACCCGTCGCCATCCAATGCCCGGCCGTTCGCGCAATCGGATGGCGGCCATTGGTGGCGGCCGCGGCATCGGCCGCGGTCCACAGGATGTCGGTGCCGGACTGCGTCTTCATCTGCTGTCCCCCGTCAAGTGCCCTGTTGCGCGACCGCGGCTCTCGCCACCATCGCATCATCGAAGGGGCGGACCTCGGTCCCTATGATCTGCCCCTGCTCATGCCCCTTTCCGGCGATCACCAGCACATCGCCGGACCCCAACTCCTCCACCGCCATGGCGATGGCCTTCGCACGGTCGTCCACCTCGGTGGCGGACGGACAGCCGGCCATCACCTCCGCGCGGATGGCGGCGGCGGATTCGGTACGCGGGTTGTCGTCGGTCACGATGACCCGGTCGGCCAGACGCGCGGCGATCTCCCCCATCATGGGGCGCTTGCCGCGGTCCCGGTCGCCGCCGCAGCCGAACACCACATGCAGACGTCCCGTGGTATGTGGCCGCAAGGCTTTCAGAACCGTTTCCAGGCCGTCGGGTGTATGGGCGTAATCGACGTAGATGGCGGAGTCATTTTTGGGACGCGCCGCCAATTCCAGACGGCCCCGTACCACTTCCAGATTTTCCAAAGCTTCCAAGGCCTTGGCACCATCCTCGCCGGTCCCGATGGCAAGGCCCAGGGCGCAGAGCGCATTCCAGACCTGGAAGCGCCCGACCAGCGGCATCTCGATCGTGCGGCGCTGCCCCATGACCTCCAGCTCCACGGCCTGGCCGTGGGGAAGGGGGGTGATGGACAGCACCTTCAGTTCGCGGCCCTGCTCGCCGAAACCGATCACCGTCTGCTTGCGCTTGTGGCACAGGGCGGCCAGCCGGTCGAACTCCGGGATGTCGGCGTTCAGCACCGCCACGGCGCCCTGCGGCATCACACGCTCGAACAGCATGGCCTTGGCCTGGAAATAGGCCTCCATGGTGCCGTGATAGTCCAGGTGGTCGCGGGTCAGGTTGGTGAAGCCGGCGGCCTTGACCAGCACGCCATCCAGCCGGAACTGGTCCAGCCCGTGGCTGGACGCTTCCATGGCCAGATGGGTCACCCCGGCCTTCGCCACCTCCGCCAGCGTGGCGTGCAGGGCGATGGGGTCGGGGGTGGTCAGGCTGCCCGATTGCGGAAAGCCCGGCGCCACCAGCCCAAGCGTTCCCATGGCCCCAGCCTTGTGGCCCAGATGGGCCCAGATCTGGCGGGTGAACTGGGCGGTGCTGGTTTTTCCGTTGGTGCCGGTCACGGCGGCGATATGGGCCGGCTGCGCGCCGTGGAAGGCGGCAGCCAGCAGGGCAAGCCGGCGGCGGGGATTGATGTCCTCGATCAGCGCCACATGCTCCGCGCCCGGCGGAAGGGCGGTGCCCTTCGGCGCCAGGATGGCGACAGCGCCCTTGTCTATGGCTGCCGGAATATAGGCCCGCCCATCATGCACTGTGCCCGGCAGCGCTGCGAACAGCGCTCCGGGCACCACCTTCCGGCTATCGGCGGTCAGGGCCGCGATCGGTGGATCGCGTTCGAGCGCCAACGCCGATACAGCGATTTCAGTACGTGAGGCCATGAGTTCCGACAATCTCTTCATCAGCGGCCTTCCGTGGGAAAGGCGGCCATCTGCGGCGTCATCGCCGGGGTCCGGGGTGCAATCTCCTGCGGATTGATGGCAAGGGCATGGACGACATCGGGCGAAGTTGCGTCCTGCGGCTTAACGCCGAGCAGCGGGCCGATCTGGCTGACGATGCGGCCGACGGTGGGAGCGGCGGTCCAGCCGGCGGTGGCGAAGCCGAAGCTGTTCTTGGACGGCTTCGGTTCGTCGACCATGACGTAGACGACGTAACGCGGATCGTTCATCGGGAAGGCGCCGACAAAGCTGGTGATCAGGGCCTTCTTGGCATAGCCGCCGCGCTTTACCTTCTCCGCCGTGCCGGTCTTGCCGCCGACCAGATAGCCCGGTGCGTCGGCCTTTCTCGCGGTGCCGTCGGTCACCACCATACGCATCAGGCGGCGCATGGTGTCGGAGACGCGCTCGGACACGAGGCGGTTGCCGGCGATCGGCTCTTCCCTGTCGCGCTTCAGCAGGGTGGGCGCGACGCCCATGCCGTCATTGATGACGCCGGCCGCGGCGGTGACGACGTGCAGCGGGCTCACGGACATTCCGTGACCGAAGCTGATGGTCATCATGTTCACCTCGCGCCAGGGATTCGGCACGATGGGCCAGCCGAGTTCAGGCAATTCCAGCGGAACCGGCCGGGTGAAGCCGACCTTGCTCATGAACTCCTTCTGCGCCGCCGGCCCGATCCGCTCCGCCATGCGGACGGAACCGACATTGGAGGAGTGCTTGAAGATGTCGACGACGTCCATCCAGCGGTTCTCGGGATGGTAGTCGCTGATGCTGTGGCGGCCGATGCGGATGGAGCGGGTGGCGTCAAAGCTGTCGCGCAGCCGAACCTGCCCCGACTCCAGCGCCATGGCCGTGTTGAATATCTTGAAGGTCGAACCGGCCTCGTACACGCCGAGCGTGTTGCGGTTGAAGCGCGGGTCCAGATCCTGCTCCTCGATGGGCGGAGGCGGGGAGTGCGGGTCGAAGTCCGGCAGGCTGACCATGGCCAGCAGCTCGCCAGTATGCACGTCCATGACCATGCCGGCCCCGCCGATGGCACGGAACTCGTCCAGCGTGACCTGGATCTCCTTGCGCAGGATATGCTGAAGGCGGACATCGATGGAGAGCTGCAGCGGTCCCTGCGTCTCCTTCAACTGCTTGTCGAAGCGTTGCTCAATCCCCATCAGGCCGACATTATCGACGCCGCTGAAGCCGACGACATGGGCCGCCAGACTGCCCTGCGGATAGATCCGCCGCTCCTCCCGCTGGAACGCCAGCCCGGGAATCCCGAGGCGGTTCACCTCGTACTGCTGCTTCGGCGTGAGGTTCCGCTTGATCCAGACGAAGCGCTTGTCTTCCTTGAGGGAGGCCAGCAGGGCCTGACGGTCCAGCTCGGGCAGGACCTGGACCAGCTTGGCGGTCGCCTCCTGCGGGTCGATCACCAGCTTGGGATCGGCATAGAGCGAAGCCGTGGCGAGCGAAGTCGCCAGCAGCACGCCGTTCCGGTCCACGATATCTGCCCGGCTCTGCGGCGCCACGGCGCTTGCGGCGCGGGTGGCGCCGGGCTCCTGCCCGCCGGCCAGGATCGTGGCGTCCATCAGCTTCAACCCGACAGCGCCGAACGCCATGGCGAAGAAGGCCGCGGTCAGGATCAGGCGGCTGCGCCCCTGCTCCAGAGCCGTGGCGTTCTTGGACTGGAGGCGCACGCGCGGCTCACGCGGGCGTTGCTGCTGCATGCGGTCCAGTCCGGCCATGTCGAAGCCGGTCAGCGTCAGGTCGGCATCGGTCATCGGGCCGCTCCATAGCTCAAATCGCCGCCATAGGTGGCCAGCACCACCGGGCCGGACGGCTTCGCGTCCGGCTTGCGCACCGGGGCGGAGGACAGCAGGGCAGGCGGCTGTCCCTCCTCGATGCCCGGCATCGGCTTCAGCGGAAGCTGATCCAGCGTGACGATCTGCTCGACCTTGGTGGGGCCAAGCACGGTGTGCTCCGCCACCAGCCGTTCCAGGCGCACGGGATCGTTCAGATAGGCCCACTCGGCCCGCAGGACCTGGATGGCCTCCTGCTCCGCCACGATCTGGCGGTTCAGCTTGGCAAGCTCGTCCGCCTGCTCCTGCACGCGGTAGCTGGTCTGGTAGAGGATCACGCTCGCGGTACCGGCGAGGCCGATCCAGATGAGAATGGACTTGCCGATCATGCGGCGTCTCCTGTGGTCCAGGCCGGAGCGTCGGTACGCTCCGCTGCGCGTAGCCGGGACGACCGGGCGCGCGGATTGCGGCGGGCTTCCTCCTCGCTGGGCGCGGTGCCGGAGCGGGAGAGAAGGCGGAAGGTGGGAGCCGGGCCGGTGGCGGCCGGGCCGGGCATGTGGCGGGACGGCGCCGGAACATTGCCGGACCGCTGGCGCAGGAAGTCCTTCACCACCCGGTCCTCCAGCGAATGGAAGCTGACCACGGCCAGCCGTCCGCCGGGGGCCAGCAGGCGCTCGGCCGCCATCAGGCCGCGCTCCAGCTCGCCCAACTCGTCATTCACATGGATGCGCAGACCCTGGAAGGTGCGGGTCGCGGGATCGATCCCGTCCTTCGACTTGGGCACGACCCGCCGCACCACATCGGCCAGTTCGGCCGTGCGGGCGAAAGGCTGTTCGGCGCGGCGGGTCACGATGGCGCGGGCGACGCGGCGGGAATGCCGCTCCTCGCCATAGCGCCAGATGATGTCGGCCAGCTCGGCTTCCTCGGCGGTGTTCACCACGTCGGCGGCGCTCGGCCCATCCTGTCCCATGCGCATGTCGAGCGGACCGTCGAAACGGAAGCTGAAGCCGCGCTCCGGCTCGTCGATCTGGGGGGAGGAGACGCCGAGGTCGAGGGCAACCCCGTCCACCGACTCCACGCCACGGTCGAGCAATAGCCGGTCCATGTCGCCGAAGCAGCCCGGAACCATGTGCAGGCGGCCGGGGAATTCCTGCGCCAGCTTCCTGCCGCGCTCAATGGCGGCCGGGTCGCGGTCGATGCCATAGACGGTGCAGCCGGCCCGCTCCAGCAGGGCGCGGGCATAGCCCCCCGCGCCGAAGGTGCCGTCCACGATCACGGCGCCGTCGCGGGGAGCCAGCGCTTCCGCCACCTCGTCCCGCAGGACGGGAATGTGAACGAGGGTTCCGGTCATGACGCTCCCCGGTTCGAGAGGTGGGACGTCTTCGCCAGGATGGTGGACAGCGAGATGTTGTTGCCGCGGGCCTGCTCGCGGCTGGCGGCCTCATGCGCCTTCAGCGCCTCCGGCTCCCAGATCTGGAAGATCTTGCGGCGGCCGACGAAAGCGCAGGTTTCGACGATGCCGGCGAACTCGGTGAATTCCTGCGGGATGCTGATGCGGCCCTCGGGATCGATGGGCAGGCGGATGGAGCCGCCGAACACGGTGGTCTCGATCAGGTCACGGTAGTCGGGAGGCGTCTCGGGATCGTCAAGGGCAGCGCCGAGCTGGTCCAGATAGTCGATGGAGCAGGCGTCCAGCGCCTGGGCGGTCAATGAGCGGAAAATGATGACTTCGGAGGTTCCCGCCCCATTGCCCAAGGCCGAGCGGAAGGCTGCCGGGACCGAGACCCGACCCTTCTTGTCGACCTTGTTGACATATGTGGACAGGAACAAGCCCATCGTCCCCCGCCTCTCCGGTACCCCCGCCGGTACCGCCCCTTTCGGCTACCCGCCTCCGGATCGTCGGCCCTTCCCGCCCTGCTCGCGGGTGGGCGGAAATGGGCGTCAGGTCCCGAATTTGGGTGAGATTGGGATAACATGGGACTGTATGGGCGTCAATGGGACGAACGAGTAAAGGGCTTGATCTGCCAAGAATATGCCGGGGGCTGTGGGTAGCTTTGGGGATAAACCGGGGATGAATGTGCACAACATATAAAAATGCGTTTATAGCCGCGCAGTTCGACTGTGAACAATCATTTGCGTTCACTTTTTGTTCTTGTTTTTTGCCCGCGCAACGTCTGATCTAGACTGGAAAAGATGGCGGGAATCTTTAAGTCGGTATTGTATAGCCGCTTGGGGCCGCCGACCGATTCCTTTTAGCCGAATCCCGAATATCGGGCCGGCGCCTGCATGAGCCACCAGGGGAGTGATGGCCCAATTGCCCGGCCAAGGCCACAAGATATTGTGCCCTTAATACCATTTTGTGCTGCAAGTAGCGTAGGGCGACAGGGTGGCGCATGAGGGCGCAGGCAACTCCAGTGACAAAGCAGGGATGCGACACACCCTTCGGGTAGTACTAGCCTCAATCCCATGCGCGCAAGTGGTACAAATAACCACATTGGAGAGGCATGAAATCGGTAAGTCGAAAAGCCAGACGGTCTGTAAGCCGGGTTCTGTCCACCGGACCGTATCCACCAGGGAATCCCTGTGTGTGGACGGTATCCGGGGGATGGCCATTCCTCTGGGACGCCCGTTGCCGGACGCCTCGCGCAACCCACCCGGACGGCGGCGCGGAAGCCCGCTTGGCCGCACGATTCCTGCGAATCGCCGACACTGCCGTCCCTATTCGGTCTTGCTCCCGGTGGGGTTTACCGTGCCGCCCCCGTCGCCGGGGGCGCGGTGCGCTCTTACCGCACCCTTTCACCCTTACCCATGCTGTCCCATGGCGAACCATGGGCTGACGTGGGCGGTTTGCTTTCTGTGGCACTTTCCCTGGGGTCGCCCCCGCCGGGCGTTACCCGGCACCGTGCTTCCGTGGAGCCCGGACTTTCCTCCCCCCGGCGGGTTTCCCCATTGCCGAAGGGCGGCCATCCGACCGTCTGGCGCGCGGATAGTTAGTCCTGTCGGGCCGGCGATGCAATGCCGATCTGGCGGTCAGACCAGCCGCTCCGAATAAACCCTGGCCAGGGCGCGCATTCGCTTCACCGTCTCGGCGTCCGGCAGGCCGGTCAGCCGCTCCGGGCACCAATGGCGCTGGAAGGCCAGCAGGCTGCGGGCGGCGGAGCCGTCCCATACGGTCCCATCCCATGCCGTCCCATGGCCGTCGTCCCATGCCGTCCCATATCCGATCCGGCCCAGCAGGTCGCGGATTTCGGCGTTGGTCCAGCCGCCCTCGTCGGACTTCCCCGGTTCGGGCCAGGCGCCGATGCCGCGGGCGGCCAGACGCTGCCAGTCGAACAGCTCGCCGGGGTCCTCCTTGCGGTCGGGGGCGATGTCGGAATGGGCCAGGACGTGCAGGGGCGGGATGCGGTAATGCGCAACCAGATCGGCCGCCAACTCCTCCAGCGACGCCATCTGCGCCTCGGGGAACGGGCGGTAGCCGAACTCGTGCCCTGGATTCACCAGCTCGATCCCGATGGAACGGCTGTTGATATCCCGCTCCCCCCGCCAGAAGGACACGCCGGCATGCCAGGCCCGGCGCTTCTCATGCACCAGCCGGTAGATGGTGCCGTCCTCATCGATCAGGTAATGGGCACTGACCTGCGCCGCCTCATCGCACAGCCGCTCCAGCGCGGCTTCGGCACTCTGCATTCCGGTATAATGCAGGATCAGCATGTCCACGGGTTTACCGACAGCGCGGGCGCCATGGTTCGGGGAGGGGAGATCGATCAGGCGCACGGTGTCTCATCTCATGTGGTACTGCGTCCGACTACCAGACGCGGTCGCCTCACTATGATTACACCAACTCCGCCCAAGGTGAGTAGCCCGCCGACAATAAGTTTCCAGGTCAACGGCTCTCCCAGCACCAGAACGCCGCCGCCGACTCCGAATATCGGGACCAGCATCAGGAAGGGGATGGTCTGGTTGACATCGAACCGCTGCACAAGCGGATACCAGAAAGCATAGGCGAGGATCGTCGCAGCGCCGGCCAGAAAGGCCAGACAGGCGACGCTCAGCCAGTCGATGGTCAGGATCTGCTGAACCTGGTTGTCCTCGAAGATCAGCGACAGGATGGCGAGCTGCGGGACGGCGAACAGCGCCATGTAGGCGTTGAGCGTTTTCCAATCCACGTCGCCGCCCATCCATTTGAGCTGGATGCTGGAGAATGCGAAGGCGAGGGCGGCCCCGATCACCATCAGCACATGCGGCAGGCTGGTCCGTCCGTCCGGCACGCCGGCAATGACCGCCACGCCCGCGAAGGCCACCGCCATGCCAACCGCCCGACGCCAGCCCAGCTTGTCCTTGAAGAAGATCATCGCGAGAAGGGAAGCGAAAGGAACCTGGAGCTGGATGGCAATACTTGCCGTACTGGCGTCAACTCCGCGGACACCATTGAAGATCAGGGGGAAGTGGATACCGCCCAATACCAGGGAATAGAAGAACAGCGGGCGAAGATTGCCCCATGGCACCTTGACGAAGGGCAGCAGCATCGCAGCCACCAGCGTGAAGCGGATCGCCATCAGCAGCAGCGGCGTGAAATGCGTCATCGCCACCTTGGCGACGACGAAGTTGAAGCCCCAGATCGCCGTGACGATGATGGCTTGAAGAATGTGGATCGGCTTCAAGAACCACCCTCCAGCTCTTCGCGCAGGGCCTCCAACTCCAGCCAGCGGTCCTCGGCGGCGGCCAGTTCGCCCTGCGCCTTTGCCAGATCGTCCGTGGCTTTCGCGAAACCGGCGGGGTCTTTGCTGTAGAAGGCCGGGTCGGCCATCTTCGCTTCCAGCTTCTTGATGGTCTTCGCCAGCGCGTCCATCCGGCCCGGCAACTCTTCCAGCTCCCGGTTCTCCTTGAAGGACAGCTTGGTCTTGGCTTTCTGCTTCGGAGGTGCCGCCGGTGCCGAAGCGGATTTGGCCGCGGCAGGGGCCGCCGCGGCCTTTTCCTTCCGCTGGTTCAGGTAGTCGCTGTAGCCGCCGGCATATTCGCTGACATCCCCATCCCCCTCCACCGCGATGGTGGAGGTGACCAGACGGTCCAGGAAGTCGCGGTCGTGGCTGACCAGCAGCAGCGTGCCCTCATACTCCGCCAGCACTTCCTCCAGCAGGTCGAGCGTGTCCATGTCCAGATCGTTGGTCGGCTCGTCCAGCACCATCAGGTTCGACGGCTGGGCGAAGAGGCGTGCCAGCAGCAGCCGGTTCCGCTCCCCGCCCGACAGGGCCCGCACCGGCTGTTCGGCCATGGACGGGTCGAACAGAAAGTCCTTCATGTAGCTGGCGATATGGCGGGGCTTGCCGCCTACCATCACCGTGTCGCCGCCGGTGGGCAGAAGGGCGCTGCGCACCGTCTGCTCGGGGTCGAGCTGGGCCCGGCGTTGGTCGAACATGATCATCTGGAGGTTCGTGCCCCGGCTGATCGTGCCGCTGTCCGGCTGCAGCTCGCCCACCAGCATCTTCAGCAGCGTCGTCTTGCCGGCCCCGTTCGGGCCGATCAGCCCGACCCGGTCGCCGCGCATGATGCGGGTGGAGAAGCCCTGGGCGATCACCCGCTCCCCCTCCGGCCCCTGGAAGGTCTTGGAAATCGAGTCGGCCTCGATCACCAGCCGGCCGGAGGATTCGCCCTCCGACACGGTCAGGTTCACCTGCCGGGTTCGGATACGGTCGGCACGCTCCTGGCGCATGTCCTGAAGCCGGCGGACACGGCCCATATTGCGGGTGCGGCGGCCGCTGATGCCGCCCTCCCACATCCATTTCAGCTCCGCCTTGATCTTCTGGTTCAGCTTGTGGGCCTGCGCCTCCTCATCGGCATAGACCTGGTCGCGCCAGCTCTCGAACTCCGAGAAGCCGCGTTCCGTCACCCGCATCACGCCGCGGTCAAGCCAGAAGGTGCGCCGGGACAGGTTGGTCAGGAAGGCGCGGTCGTGGCTGATCAGCAGCAGCCCGCCGCGGAAGTTCCGCAACTCCTGCTCCAGCCACTCGATGGTGGGGATGTCCAAATGGTTGGTGGGCTCGTCCAGTAGCAGGACGTCCGGCTCATCAACCAGGGCGCGGGCGATGGCGGCCCGGCGCGACTCGCCGCCGGACAGGGTGGAGCAGGCGCGGTCGGCCGGCAGCCGCATGGCCTCCAGCACGGCTTCCACCCGGTAGTGCTGCGGGTCCTCCTGGCCGGCGGAAACGAAGTCGGCTACGGTGGCATAGCTGCTGAAGTCCGGTTCCTGCGCCAGATAGGCGACGCGGGCACCGGGCTGCACGAACCGCTCCCCCTCATCCACCTGCAGGATGCCGGCGAGGCACTTCATCAGGGTGGATTTACCGCTGCCGTTGCGGCCGACCAGCGCCACCTTGTCGCCACGTCCGATGGCGACGTCAACGCCCGTGAACAGGGTGGTGGCGCCCAGATGGACGCCGGCGCCGGTCAACGCGACCAGGGGAGGAGAGGAAGCCATCGGAACTCTTCTGAACAGGCGGGATCAAGGATCGACCAGCCATAACAGATAAGCCCCGCCCCGTCGCGGGCCGAGGGGTGCATGACACCGGTGCGTCCGCCTCAGGCGCTCCGCGCGGCTCAGGCGGGTTCGCGCGCCTTCTGGTCCCGCTCGATGCGGTCATAGGCGGCGTTGATGGCCGCCATCTTCTCCTGCGCGATGTCGACGAATTCCTTGGGCAGGCCCTGGGCAATCAGCCGGTCGGGATGATGCTCCCGGACCAGCCGGCGGTAGGCGGCCTTGACCTGGTCCGGCGGTGTGTCGCGCGCAATGCCCAGCACAGCATAAGGATCGTCCATGGGATCGGCCCCGCCTGCCGCCGCCCCGCCATGGATGCTGCGGATCCGCTCGAACTCCGCATCGCTGAAACCGAAGATGCGGGCGATGCTGGCCAGATACTGAAGCTCCGCCGCATGGATCACGCCGTCTGCCACGGCAATGTGGAACAGCCCGCCCAGCAATTCCTCCAGCACCGGCTTGCGATCCGTGAACATGCCGGCAAGCTGGGTGGCATAGGGCTCGAACCCGGCGCTGTCCTTCTTGGCGATGTCGAACAGCCGTCCGACATTCTTCAGCTCCTCCGGCGGGACCTGGAAGACATGCTTGAAGGCATCCACCTCCTTGCGGTGAACGGCGCCGTCGGCCTTTGCCATCTTGGCCCCCAGCACAATGACGCCGACGGTGAAGGCAATGGTCTTCGTCTGGTCTGGGCGGCCCTGATCGTCCTCACCCTGTGGCTTGGATTCAAGCTCCCGCAGCTCATCCACGGCGTGGCCGGCGACGGCGCCGATCAGCGCGCCCAGCGGGCCGCCGACGGCGAACCCCGCCGCCCCGCCCAGAATCTTGCCCCAGATGCTCATGCCGGCCACGACGGATCAGGTGATCGGATGTCCATCCAGACAGGATACCGCCAAGCGTACGGCCCGCAAGTCCGGAACCTCTGGATGACCGCGTCAATCGGTCCCGGCAACTCAGCCATGTGAGTAGGCCTGTCTTCCAAATGGACTATGACCGAGCTATATTGCGCTGCACAACGTTGATCTCGCATCCGCAAACAAGAGCGGGTGGGCCGAACAGGCCGATACCGCCGCGAGACTCTGGAGGAAGTGCCCCGGAGCGAGTGTTTGGAGCGAGGGTGAGATCATGGCCGTATTCCGCAAACTGCTGCCAGCCGAAGCCGGACGCTACCGGGACCATCTGCTGCGCCTGTCGCAGGCCGATCGGCGTGCCCGGTTCTTCGGCAGCATGAGCGACGACGCCATCCGCAACTATGTCGACAGGATATCCTGGAGCCGCACCATCGTGCTCGCGGCCATCCAGCGGGGCGAGGTGCGCGCTGCGGCGGAGCTGCGCCTCGGCGACCGGCCCGGCGAGGCGGCCGAGCTTGCCTTCAGCGTGGAACAGGAACTGCAGGGCCAAGGCGTGGGTACGATCCTGACCCGCCGCATTCTGACCGCGGCGCGGAACCGCTGTGTCCGCCGTGTCTATATGATCTGCCAGAGCGACAATCGCCGTATGCAGCGTATCGCCTCCAAGCTGATCGGCCTCTGCCGGTTTGAGGATGGCGACGTCATCAGCACCAAGGACCTGCCCCCCGCAACGGCGCTGTCCGTGGCGCAGGAGTTCATCGACACCGGCGCCGTTCCCATGGCCACCATGCTGGACCAGTGGCAACGGCCGGAGAGTGCTGCCGCCTGATCAGCCGGCCGCTATTTTCCGCAGGTGCGGAAACAGTAGAAACGCATCGAACATCCGGGCGACATGGGGACGGGCCAGAGTGCGCACCGTCCCACGCTTCGGAGCTTTCCCAAGATGCGCATTCCGGCCTCCCGCCTTGCCGTTCCCACGGCAGCCGCCGCCCTGGTCCTCCTCATCCCTTCCATCGTCTCCGCCCAGAGCCTGAAGCCCTTCCAGCAGGCCGGGCTCGACGCCTGCCTGAAAAGTGCCGCGCCCGAGGCCCGCGAAGAGGTGGAGGAGGAATTCCGTCCCGTCTTCGCCATGATGCCGAACGAGATCGCGGTCCAGATGTTCGTGGCCGAGTGCAAGAGCAGCGCCCAGGACATGGCGCAGGAGCTGGCCGAAGCGGCGGCGGAGGAGGCCCGGGCCGAAGAGGAGTATGTGGACTCCGACAAGGTGCAGGCCCACCACATGGCCCAGCTCGCCGAACCGGTGCGCCGCCTCTGGGCCAGCCTGCTGCCCTTCGAATTGGCGCTGGCCGAACGTGACGATGACATGAGCAGCTTCACCAGCCGCTCCTGGGACAGCTATGCGGGCACGCCCGCCCATTACCCCGTCATCAATCCCTGGTATTATTCGTCCGAGCCGGACCGTGTACCGATGGAGCTGGAGCATGAAATGTTCTTCAGCATTCCGATGGACGGGGCGTTCGACTTCGACTTCTCCAAGGTGCCGGCCAAGATCGACCACGCGCCCGTGCTGGCCAAGCTGGACGCCATGGTCGCCGCCTACAAATCCGCCTGGATCAAGCGCAACGAGGCCGCCTCCGCCCTGCGCACGGCCAAGTATCCGGACGAGCGGTGGACCGGCATGGGCCGCGAATCCAAGATGCTGGACAAGAAGATGGAGGAGTGGCGGAAGACGACGGAAGCCGAGATGGCCCCGTTGGGCAAGCAGATCGAGGCTTTGATCGAAGGCCACCGCAGGTCCGTGGTCGCCCCCATGCTCCAGGCGGTGAAGTCGGGAACCAAGGTTAAGCTCTGATCCGCCATCCTGCCCGGTGACGCCGCCGTTCCGCCGCAATTCGCCTGGACGAGTGGCGTAGGGCGCAACATCGCGGCGGAGTTGCGGATGGGGTGGGGACGAATGGCGGCATGCTGTGCAGCGCTGGCGCTGTCGGGCTGCGCAGCGCCGCGGCCCGCAGACCCGCCGGTCTATTTCGGCAGCGGCCGGGGCAGCAGCGTGGGCAACTGGATCGGCGTCGGCACCGGCGAAACCCGGATCGGGCCCCAGGGACAGGTCTGCGACGTCTATTTCTGGGATCGGCCGGTCGGAAACGGACAGGCGGTGAGGCTGAGATCGGGGTCCTGCCCGATTCCGGGGCGGCCGGGCCTCTTCTCCCTGCACGACTACGGGCGGTCCTTGATTCCGCTGGCGGAGAGCCTTGTCCCGGCCCAGCCGCCGCCGGAACCGCTGCCTGCCGATCCTGTCTCCCGTACCGCGCCCGCGCCGACGGTGGAACGGAAGCCGCTCGGCTGAAGCCGCCGGGCGGGTTGTCCCCGGCCCGCCCGCCGTTGCACACTGCCGGCCCCTGGAGCGGAGGTGCGGCATGACCAAGGGTAAGTGGGAGTTCTGGATCGACCGGGGCGGCACATTCACGGACATCGTGGGCCGTGCGCCGGACGGGCGGCTGGTCACGCACAAGCTGCTGTCCGAAAATCCGGAGCGTTACCGCGACGCCGCCGTCCAGGGCATCCGCGACCTGTTGGGCATCGGGCCCGGCCAGCCCGTTCCGGCGGAGCGCGTGGCCGCCGTCCGCATGGGCACCACCGTCGCCACCAATGCCCTGCTGGAGCGGAAGGGGGAACCGACCCTGCTGGCTATCACCGCCGGCCTGGGCGACCAGCTCCGCATCGGCTATCAGGCCCGCCCGAAAATCTTCGCCCGCCGCATCGAACTGCCGGAACAGCTCTACACCCGCACGCTGGAAGTGGCGGAGCGGGTGATGGCGGACGGCGCCGTCCTCACCCTGCCGGACCTGGAGGCTGCGCGCCACGGGCTGGAGGAGGCGTACCGGGCCGGCTTCCGCGCCTGCGCCGTGGTGTTCATGCATGGCTACCGCTATCCGGCGCATGAGAAGGCGGTGGCCGAGCTGGCGCGGCAGATCGGCTTCACCCAGGTCAGCGCCAGCCATGAGGTCAGCCCGCTGATGAAGATCGTCGGGCGCGGCGACACCACGGTGGTGGACGCCTATCTCTCCCCCATCCTGCGCCGCTATGTGGACCAGGTGGCGGCGGAGCTGCCGGGCGTGCCGCTGTTCTTCATGCAGTCCAATGGCGGCCTGACTGAGGCGCAGCGCTTCCAGGGCCGCGACGCCATCCTCTCCGGCCCGGCCGGCGGCATCGTCGGTGCCGTGAAGACCGCGGCGGGGGAAGGGCTCGGCCGCATCATCGGCTTCGATATGGGCGGCACCAGCACCGATGTCTCCCACTATGCCGGCGAGTATGAGCGGAGCTTTGAGACGGTGGTGGCCGGCGTTCGGCTGCGTGCGCCGATGCTGCGCATCCACACCGTGGCGGCCGGCGGCGGTTCCATCTGCCGGTTCGACGGCACGAGGTTCCGTGTCGGCCCGGAAAGCGCCGGGGCCAATCCCGGCCCGGCCTGCTATCGCCGCGGCGGGCCGCTGACGGTGACCGACTGCAATGTCATGCTGGGCAAGCTGCACCCGGACTTCTTCCCCGCCGTCTTCGGCCCGAACGGGGATGAGAAGCTGGACGCCGATGTGGTCCGCGCCCGGTTCGCCGAGCTGGCGCAGGACGTTGCCGCCGCGACCGGCCGGGAGATGGACCCGGAGGAGATCGCGGACGGCTTCCTGAGGATCGCGGTGGAGAACATGGCCCACGCGATCAAGCACATCTCCGTCCAGCGCGGCTACGATGTCACCCGCTATGCCCTGCAGTGCTTCGGCGGGGCGGGCGGACAACATGCCTGTCTGGTGGCGGATGCGCTGGGCATGACCAGCGTCTACATCCATCCCTTCGCCGGCGTCCTCTCCGCCTATGGCATGGGCCTCGCCGACCTGGTCGCGATGCGGGAGCGGGCGGTGGAGGCCGAGTTGGGCTCCGGCCTGCTGGAAGAGCTGGCGATCGCCGTGGAGGCGCTGGGCGGTGCTGCCGCGGCGGAGTTGGCGGACCAGGGCGTGCCGGATGCCCGCATCACGCTCCATCCCAAAGCCCAAATCAAGGTGGCTGGCACCGACACGTCCCTGCCGGTCGCCTTCGGGCCGGAGCCGGAGATGCGCGCCGCCTTCGCCGCCGCCCACAAGCAGCGCTTCGGCTTCGAAATGCCGGACCGGCCCTTGGTGGTGGAGGCGCTCAGCGTGGAGGCGGTCGGGCAGGCGGGGGCGGAGGCGAAGACCTCAGGGAGCGCCTTCGCCGCTCGACAGGCTAAGGGTGAGGGCTCAAGTCCGCTCGCCTTCGTCGCGGCCCGCATGGCCGGGGCCACAACCCGCACCCCGGTCTTCGACCGCATTGCACTTCCCCCCGGCGCTGAGATCGATGGTCCCGCCATTCTCCGCGAACCGACCGGCACGACCTTGGTGGAACCGGGCTGGCGGGCCGAGGTCACCTCCGGCGGCGGGCTGATCATCCGCCGCGTCGTCCCGCTGCCCAAGCGCATCGCGGTGGGGACGGAGGCCGATCCGGTGATGCTGGAGGTGTTCAACAACCTCTTCATGTCCATCGCCGAGCAGATGGGGCTGGCGCTTGAGAACACCGCATATTCGGTGAACATCAAGGAACGGCTGGATTTCTCCTGCGCCGTGTTCGATGCCGGCGGCCATCTGATCGCCAACGCGCCCCATATCCCGGTCCATCTCGGCAGCATGGGCGACAGCGTGCGGGCGGTGATCTCGGCCCGCGCCGGCACGCTCCGCCCCGGCGACGCCGTGATGCTGAACAACCCCTACCGCGGCGGCACCCATCTGCCGGACGTCACCGTGGTGATGCCGGTGTTCGACAGGGGCGGGGAGGAGATCCTGTTCTGGGTGGCCTCCCGTGGGCATCACGCCGATATCGGCGGCATCACCCCCGGCTCCATGCCCCCCGACAGCACCGGCATCGAGGAGGAGGGCATCCTCATCGACGATGTGCTGCTGGTGGAACAGGGCCGCCTGCGCGAACAGACGGTGGCGGAGCTGCTCACCTCCGGTCCCTATCCCGTGCGCAACCTCGCCCAGAACATGGGGGATTTCCGCGCCCAGGTGGCTGCCAATGTCCGCGGGGCGGAGGAGCTGCTGCACATGGTCGATCTGTTCGGGATCGAGACCGTCCGGGCCTATATGGGCCACGTCCAGGACAATGCCGAAGCCCAGGTCCGCCGCGTCATCGGCGTGCTGAAGGACGGCGGATTCGTCCAGCCCCTGGACAATGGGGCGGAGGTGCGGGTCCGGGTCGCCATCGACCGGCAGGCCGGAACCGCCAGGATCGACTTCACCGGCACCAGCCCCCAGCAGCCCGGCAACTTCAACGCCCCTTCCGCCATCACCCGCGCCGCCGTGCTCTATGTCTTCCGCACGCTGGTGGATGAGGACATCCCGCTGAACGATGGCTGCCTGAAGCCGCTGGAGATCGTGATCCCCGAAGGCTCCATGCTCAATCCCCGATTCCCCGCCGCGGTGGTGGCCGGGAATGTGGAGGTGAGCCAAGTCGTGACCAACGCGCTCTACGGTGCACTCGGCGTGCTGGCGGCGGCGCAGGGCACCATGAACAACTTCACCTTCGGCAATGACCGCCACCAATATTACGAGACCATCTGCGGCGGCAGCGGGGCCGGCCCCGATTTCGACGGCACCGACGCCGTCCACACCCACATGACCAACAGCCGCCTCACCGATCCGGAGGTGCTGGAATGGCGCTTCCCGGTGCTGCTGGAGTCGTTCCGCATCCGAAACGGCTCTGGCGGGGCGGGTCGCCAGCGCGGTGGTAACGGTGTCGTCCGCCGTCTCCGCTTCCTGGAACCGATGACGGCGGCCCTGCTGTCCAACAACCGCCGGACCGCCCCCTTCGGGCTGGAGGGCGGGTCTCCCGGCCAGCCCGGGGCCGGCCGGGTGATCCGCACCGACGGCACCGTTCAGGACCTGCCCGCCACGGCGAAGGTGGAGATGGCGGCAGGCGACGTGTTCGAGATCGAGACACCGGGAGGCGGTGGTTTCGGGGCGGAATGAGGGTGACCGGCCGACAAGGACACCGCGCGCAACTCCTACCGTCACCCCGGCGAAAGCCGGGGCCCAGGAGTCACGGGCGCCGATGCAAGCGGCTCTGGGTCCCGGCTTTCGCCGGGATGACGGGAGAAAGGAGCGGGATGATGGGTGGAAAGGGTGACAGCTAAAGCCGCATCAATCCGGCCGCCGCGCCATCCCGTCATGCGGCCCCAGCTCCCGCTTCGGTGCGTCCTCCCAGTAAAGCTCGCCGATTTCCGGATGGCGGCCGGGGTTCAGCGGGTAGATGACCTTGTTGTCGGGGCGCTTGTGCTCGCCCACGACCAGCAGCCGGACGGTCTCATCCGTATTGTTCAGGATCGTGTGGGCGACGCCGGTGCCGGGCTTGAAGCCAACGGCGTCGCCGGGGGAGAGGCGGTGCAGGTGGCCGTCGATCCAGGCGTCCGGCGTGCCCTCGATCACATAGACCAGCTCCTCCTCCGTGCTCTCCGCATGGGGCCAGCTCGTGCGGCGGCCGGGCGGCAGGACCTCGTGGTGGACGCCGATCCGGGTGAAGCCGAACAGCTTCCCGAAGGGGGAGCCGATGGACAGAAGTTCATCGGACCCGGGATATGTGGCGTTGTCCGGGTCCTGGATTTCCGTCCAGTGGCGGATGAAGTCGGGACGGGGCGGAGTGGCGGACATGCTGAAATTCCCGGTTGGCGGCCGTGGGGCGGAGCCGCATCATAGTGCCCCTGCCGACAGCCGGAAAGCCGCCATGCCCGACTTCGATCCAGCCCTGTTGGCCACCTACGCGGTGGCGGCGCTCGGCCTGTCGCTGACGCCGGGACCGGACATGCTGTTCTGCTTCGCCAATGGTGTCGCCCACGGGCCGCGTGGCGCGCTGGCGGCGGCGTTCGGCATCTTCCTGGGGCTGGCGGTGCATCTGGCGGCCCTGACCCTGGGTCTGGCCGGGCTGGTCGCCGCCTCGCCGCTGGCGTTCGAGGCGCTGCGCTGGGCCGGTGCGGCCTATCTGGTCTGGATGGCGGTGCAGGCCTTCCGCAGCCCGCCGATGGCTCTGACCGCGGATGGCTGCGATGTCGGCCCGCGGCAGGTTCCGCTGGCGGCAATTGTCCGCCGAGGGTTCGTGACCTGCCTGCTGAATCCGAAGCTGATTCTCTTCTTCCTGTCCTTCCTGCCCCAGTTCATCCGGCCGGAAGCGGGAAGCGTCGCCGTGCAGACATTGATCCTGGCCCTGATCCTGGTCCTGCCGGGGCTGGCGATCAATGCGGCGGTCGGGGTCGGCGGCGGCGGCATCGGGCGCTGGCTGTCGCGCCATCCCGGCTTCGCGCGGGCGCAGAACTGGTTCGTGGGGGGCATCTTTCTGGCATTGGCCGCTCGTCTGGCGCTGGTCCAGCGCGGCTAGCTCCCCCGCCCGCACCCGCGACAGCGGCGGCGGTGCAGCTTATAAAGGGGAGAAGAGGGAACAGGGGGAGGCAAGCCCGACCATGGATGTGGAGCGTCTGCTGGGTTCGTTGCTGAAGACGGGCCTTGGCAAGCAGAAGGCGTCGGGCGGACTGCGCCGCGCCGCCTTTTCTCGGCAGGGGCTGACCCTGCTCGCCGGCATCGGCATCGCGGCCTATGAGCATTACCGCAGCCGTCAGACCGCCGCACAGCCGCAAGCGGGCGGCGGCGACACAGCACCGCCGATCTTCCCCGGCGCGTCCGGCCCCGCCATGCCGCCGCCCTTCCCAGGGACGGGCAGCCCCATGCCATCCGCCCCGCCACCGTTGCCGGAGCCCGATCTGCTGCTGCGCGCCATGGTGCTGGCCGCCCTTGCGGACGGCGTGCTGGATAGCGCGGAGCGGGAGGCGCTGACCGATCATCTGGAGCGGGATGGAATCACGGCGGAGGAGCGGGCGCATCTGGGCCAGCTTCTGGCCGATCCCGGCACCATCGACGATCTGGCGGCCCGAGTGAAGGACCCCGGCACCGCGGCGGAGGTCTGGGCTGCCGCCCGCCTCGCCATCGACCCGGACTCGCAGGCCGAGCAGGACTTTCTGGTCCGGCTCGGCGACAGGTTGGGCCTGGACCAGGACGCCCGCGACGATATCGAAGCCCGGTTGGAAGAAGCCGGGGCCTGACACCTCATCGGACCATCAACAGGGGGAGACAGCATGAGCCAGTGGTTCTTCCATACAGGGGCGGAGCAGGTCGGTCCGCTGGAGGCGCAGGCGGCAACGGATTATGCCCGCATCCACCCGGACGCCTTCTGCTGGCGGCAGGGCATGCCGGAATGGCTGCCGGTCAAGGCGGTGGCGGAGCTGTCCGGCCAGACCAGCCCCTGGGCCGGCCTCGCCACTCCGCCGCCGCCCCGCGCCGGCGTCACCTCTGGCCGGTCGGACGAGATCGACTTCAAGATATTCGGCTCCGACATCCAGTTCGTGGAGGTGGAGCTGGACCCAGGCGAGAGTGCTGTCGCGGAGGCCGGGGCCATGGTCTACAAGGACCCATCGGTCCAGATGAACACCGTGTTCGGCGACGGCTCCGGCGCGCAGGGCGGCGGCTTCATGGACAAGCTGCTGGGGGCGGGAAAGCGTCTGGTCACAGGCGAAAGCCTGTTCACCACTGTCTTCACCCACACCGGTCGGGGCAAGGCCAAGGTGGCCTTCGGCGCGCCCTATCCCGGCACCATCCTGGCCCTGCGCCTGTCCGACCTCGGCGGGCGGCTGATCTGCCAGAAGGACAGCTTCCTCGCCGCGGCCAAAGGCGTGTCAATCGGCGTGCACTTCCAGCGCCGGGTCATGACCGGCCTGTTCGGCGGGGAGGGGTTCATCATGCAGAACCTCACCGGCGACGGCTGGGTTTTCGCCCATGTCGGCGGCACTGTGGTGGAGCGCCAGCTCGCACCGGGGGAGGAGTTGCACATCGACACCGGCTGCGTCGCGGCCTTCACGCCCGATGTGGATTTCGATCTGGTCCAGGTCGGCGGGGTGAAGTCCGTCCTGTTCGGCGGGGAGGGGCTGTTCTTCGCCACGCTGCGCGGTCCCGGCCGTGTCTGGATACAATCCATGCCCTTCAGCCGTCTGGCGGGCCGCATGCTCTCCGCCGCCATGCCCGGCGGCAGCAAGGGGGAGGGCAGCGCACTCGGCCCCCTGGGCGACATCGTGATGGGGAACAGATAAGGGTGGCAATCGGGGAAGCCGGTCGCCCCGGCTCCCTCGTAGCGCTCAGCCCTGCATCTCGACGAGGTCTTCGCCGTTCCAGATGTAATAGCGCGGATTGGCCTTGGCACCGGCCGGCATCTCGTGCGGCGGGTTGGCCACGAACAGACGGCTGTCCTGCTGGAAGCTGGCGCCATGGCTGGTCCGGGGGCCCCAGATCACCTTGCCGTTCCGGGCATCGATGAAGGCCCATTGCTGGCATTCGTTGCCGCAGCCCCAGCTCGCCACCGCCAGATGACCGGCGAAGGCGGGACCCTTCTCAGCGCCCTGCTGGATGGCTGTGCGGTATTCGCGGGCGTTAGGGTGGCTGCGGAGATTTGCGGACACCGCCTCGGGCGCAATGATGTCGTAAGGCGGGAACTGCTCGAACCTCGGGCGGGCCAGCATCTGCCGTTCCTCCGCCGGAAGCTCGTTGACCCGATATCCGCCGCCGGGAATGGGGCTGGAAACGCTACAGGCCCCCAGCACGGCCAGAGCCGTGATGGCGGACAGGGTAATGGCGGGGGCGGTGAGTTGAGCGCGGCTGAGCATGGCGGCAATGGGCGCGGGTTCCGGGCGGGACGGCGTTATAGTCGCAGGCAACCATTAACGCCGCGTTTGTATTGGAAACCCTGTCCAGCGAAAACGGCACGATTAGGGCGGCAATCTCAGAACGGCATCGCCACGCCAACGGTCAACCGCCGGTCTGAAACGTCGAGCTTGCTATTGAACTGGACCCCGGCGCTGCCCGGCGCCATGCGCAGCGTCAGGTTATCGCCCCTTAGCCTCCAGTCCATGCCGCCGGGCCCCAGATCGCCGGACAGCGGATCGTCCACGATCAACGCCTTCGGCTCCGCCGGTCCAGCGCCCAGGCCCAGATGGGCATAGGCTTCCAGCCCGTCCGGCACCACGTTGCTGATACTGCCGGCCACGAACCGCGGCGCGCGCTCCGGCGTTGCCCGTTCCTTCACGGCGGAACTGAGCGGCGTCATGGTGCGCATTTTCGGCCAGGCACGATCCGCCGGTTCGGCATTGGCGGTTCCGACCGGCAGTGTCCCCAACACCGCCAGCCAAGCCGCCAGGGTCAGCGCCCGTCCGGGCCTGCCCATACGCTGTTCCGGAATCTGCCGCATCAATTCTTCCCCGCTGTTGCCTCATCGCAACAGGCAACCATTAATCCCGCATTAAGAAGACGGCGCATGCCTCACCATTGTTCCAGCGCCGCCTTCCACGCTTAAGAGGAGTGGTGCCCCCTATCGCGGCGCCCATTGCCCGGCAGGCCGTCAGGGTCTAAAACGCCCGGCAGCCAATGTGTCCGGAGCCGCGGCTCCGGGCTGCCACCACCGGGAGAACAGGCCGATGGCCGACAAGGTCCGCATCGAAACCGACAGCTTTGGCCCGATCGAAGTCGCCGCCGACAGGTACTGGGGCGCGCAGACCCAGCGCTCGCTCCAGAACTTCAAGATCGGTGGGGAGCGCATGCCGGCCCCGCTGGTCCGGGCGCTGGGCATCGTGAAGAAGGCCGCCGCCAAGGCCAATGTCACGCTCGGCGCGCTGGACCCGAAGCTGGGCCAGGCCATCGTCGATGCGGCGGAGGAGGTGATCGACGGCACGCTGATCGACCACTTCCCGCTGGTGGTCTGGCAGACCGGTTCCGGCACCCAGAGCAACATGAACGCCAACGAGGTGATCTCCAACCGCGCCATCGAGCTGCTGGGCGGGGAGGTGGGCTCCAAGAAGCCGGTCCACCCCAACGACCACGTCAATATGGGCCAGTCCTCCAACGACACCTTCCCCACCGCCATGCACATCGCCGCGGCGGAGCAGGTGCATCATGAGCTGGTGCCGGCGCTGGAGCATCTGCATGCCGCGCTCGACGCCAAGGCGAAGGAGTTCGCCGACATCGTCAAGATCGGCCGCACCCACCTGCAGGACGCGACCCCGCTGACGCTGGGCCAGGAATTTTCCGGCTACGCCCAGCAGATGGCCTATGGCATCGAGCGGGCGAAGTCGGTGATGCCGGCCCTGCTGCGCCTGGCCCAGGGCGGCACCGCCGTCGGCACCGGCCTGAACGCCAAGATCGGCTTCGACGTGGCCTTCGCGGAGCAGGTTGCCGACATCACCGGCCTGCCCTTCGTGACCGCACCCAACAAGTTCGAGGCGCTCGCCGCCCATGACAGCGTCGTCGAGGCGTCGGGCGTCATGAACACCCTGGCCGTCAGCCTGATGAAGATCGCCAACGACATCCGCCTGCTGGGCAGCGGCCCGCGTTGCGGCATCGGCGAGATCAGCCTGCCGGAGAACGAGCCCGGCAGCTCCATCATGCCGGGCAAGGTCAATCCGACCCAGTCGGAGGCCATGACCATGGTCTGCACCCAGATCATGGGCAACCACGTCACCATCACCCATGCCGGCGCCACCGGGCATTTCGAGCTGAACGTCTTCAAGCCGGTGATGATTTACAACCTGCTCCAGTCCATCCGCCTGATCGCGGACGCCTGCAAGAGCTTCACCGACAACTGCGTGGTCGGCATCGAAGCCAACCGCGACCGCATCGAGAAGCTGATGCACGAGTCGCTGATGCTGGTGACGGCGCTGAACCCCTATATCGGTTACGACAACGCCGCCAAGATCGCCAAGAAGGCCCACAAGGAGGGCACCACCCTGATGCAGGCCGGCATCGACCTCGGCCTGCTGACGGAAGAGCAGTTCCGCCAATGGGTGAAGCCCGCCGACATGATCCACCCGCGCTGATCGCGGGCGGCATCAACGCGGACAGGTCAGGACGGGGCGGCTTCGGCCGCCCCGTTTTGTTTTACGCAGAGGTGATGCCGCTTCCGAGCGCCACCAGATAGGCGGCATAGCCCCCGGCCAGCACCGCACCCTCGATCCGCGACAGGCGGCGGCCGGTGAAGGCGAAGAGCAGCAGCAGGGCGGTGACGGCGATCATGACCCAGAGATCGAAACGGGCGATCTCCGGCGGGATCGGCACCGGGAGAACCAGGGCGGTGATTCCCAGGATGCCGAGCACATTGTAGATATTGGACCCGATCACATTGCCCAGCGCCACGTCGCCCTGCCGCCGCCAGGCAGCCATGGTGGAGGTGATCAGCTCCGGCAGGGAGGTGCCGACCGCCACGATGGTCAGGCCGATGATCGTTTCGGAGATGCCGAAGCCGCGCGCCAGCTCCACCGCCCCGTCCACCAGCAGTCTCGCGCCGAAGATGGTCATGGCGAGGCCGGCGACGGTGAGGCCGATGGCGAGAGGCAGGTTCGTCGGCGGGGTCACCGCTTCCGCCTCATGGGCGTGCAGCTCCGCGGAGGCGTCGGGCTGGCGGCGTTCCCGCATATAGGTGAAGACGATGTAGGCGATCAGGGCGGCAACGAAGATGCCGCCCGCCGGCCGTGACAGGGTTCCGGCCAGTACGGCGACGGCGCACGCCGCGGTCGCGATGACCAGCATGCCGCCGTCGCGGCGCAAGGCCGCGGGGTCGACCGCGATGGGCCGGATCAGGGCCGCAGCGCCCAGGATCAGCAGGATGTTGGCGATGTTGGAGCCCACCACGTTGCCGACCGCGATGCCGGGCGAGTTGATCGCGGCGGCCTGGAGGCTGGTCACCAGTTCTGGCGTAGAGGTGCCGAACCCTACCAGGGTCAGGCCGATGAGCAAGGGCGAGACGTTGAAGCGCTTGGCCACTCCGACCGCGCCGCGGACGAGCAGGTCACCGCCCAGCAGGAGGAGGAGGAATCCTCCCAGAAGACTGATGAAAAGCATGTTGGCTCCCGGATCCGGCCCATTGTTCGGGCTGCAAACGGGCGAGACATGGTATGGCAGTGGCCGATCCGCCAGAACCGGCCCGAAATATCCACAGGATTATCGGGGTCAGGCGCCGACGGCGCGGTCCGAGACGAAGGGGTTGGTCTGCCGCTCACGCCCGAAGGTCGAGGGCTCCCCGTGACCCGGCAGGAAGGTGACGTCGTCACCCAGGGGGAAAAGCTTTTCCCGGACGGAGCGGATCAGGGCGGCATGATCCCCGCGGGGGAAGTCCGTCCGGCCGATGGAGCTCTTGAACAGCACGTCGCCTACCACGGCGAACCGGCTTTCCCGATGGAAGAAGATGATATGGCCGGGCGTATGGCCAGGGCAGTGATAGACATCGAGCGTCAGATTTCCGAGCGCCACCGTGTCTCCGTCCTGAAGCCAGCGGGTCGGCACGAAGGGGCGGGACGGTGAAATGCCGTAGCGCATTCCATCCTCGGCCAGCCGGTCGATCCAGAACTGGTCCTCCTTCTCCGGCCCCTCGATGGGAACCGAAAGTTGCTCCGCCAGATCGGCGACCGCGGCCGCATGGTCGACATGGGCATGGGTGACCAGGATCTTCTCGATGGTCAGGCCGAGCTGGTCGCGGGCCTTCAGGATCGTCTCGATCCCGCCGCCGGGGTCCACCACCGCGGCCCGCATCGTCGCCGTGCACCAGATGATCGAGCAATTCTGCTGCAGCGGCGTCACCGGGATGACGGTTGCCTTGAGGGGCGGCTGCGGAGCGGTGGTCATTTGAGCTGTCCCGGATGGTGGTGGGAATGGGAACAGTCCTACTTGCCCCGGTCCCCAGGGACAAGGCTTATGGGCAGGAACCGGGCCCGTGCCTCACCCCAGCAGATGAACCACGGCGGCGCCGGCCAGCAGCCACCCGCCGGTCAGGCCGATGGTGAGGGCCGCGGCGAAACTGCCCGCCACCATGCCGAGCGCGGTCGCCCAGGCGTCCCGCTCCAGCAGGCCGAGCGCCAGGATCGCGATGGAGACGCCCAGGGGAAGGTTGGTGAAGGGGGTTGGAAGGCTCAGCAGCAGGCCAAGCACCAGCACCGCCGCGCCGGTCAGGCGTTCCTGCACCACGGCCCGCTCCTCGGCGGCGCACTCCTCGCCCAACAGGGTGCGCGGGCGCAGATAGACCTCCAGCCGGGCCAGCATCGGTGCAGCGCGCAGCAGGGTCCGCCTGACGCCTTCCGGCGGTAGCCGGCGCCGGCCGATGAAGGCCGGCAGAATCGGGTGATGGTGCCCGCGCAGCATGCCGAAGGACAGGACGATCAAGGGTGCGCCCAGCACCGCGCCCGTTCCCGGCGGCCCCGGCAGGGCACAGCCCAGGGCGCAGATCAGCAGAAGCATGCCATAGGCCAGGCGCCCGAGATCCTCCGCCAGTTCGGCGATGGTCGGTCCCTCCGTCCGGCCCTCCAGTGCGGCAGCCATGCGGGTCAGCCGGTCGCTGGTGCGCTCCGGCGGATCGGCCGCGGGAACGGCAGGGCGTGTCAGCTCCATGGATCTGGACCCCAGCTTGAGGGAGGCCAGGGTCTCAGGAGGACGTTTCGGAACCGTAAAGATACCGCGTCCCTGTGGAATGCATGGCACGTCGACTGGCATCGCGTGTTCACCTGAGGCAATCAGGTCACTAAACTCAGCCCGATGATGACGAAGAACCATGCTGCGTCCGACGCCCGGACGCCAACCCTCCGTGCGCTTTCCAGTGCAGCCATCCGCCCGATACAGGGGCGGGGCCGGGCATGAACAGTGCGCTGATCCGGCCGGTCCTGGTCCTGTATCTCGCGGTTTTCATGCTGATGGCAGGGGCCGGCACGCTGACGACGGTGCTGGGCGTCCGCCTTGCGGATGCGACCATGACCACACTGACCATCGGGTCGGTGATGGCCGCCTACTCCGCCGGGCTGACCCTGGGGTCGCTCACGGCGTTCCGGATGATCCTGCGGGTCGGGCACATCCGGGCCTTCAGCGCCCTGTCTTCCATCCTGTCCGCTGCCACGCTTCTTCACGGGCTGGGCGTGGACCCGATCTTCTGGGCGCTGCTGCGGCTAGCCGCCGGCTACTGCATGGCCGGGCTCTTTGTCTGCGTGGAAAGCTGGCTGAACCAGAACGCCACCCCGGCCAGCCGGGGCCAGATACTCGCCTTCTACATGATCAGCCTCTATGGCGGGCAGGGTGTCGGCCAATTCCTGCTGAATGTGGGGGCGGAGCAGCCATTCCTGATCTTCGTACTGATCTCCATCATCCTGTCGCTGGCCCTGGTGCCAGTGGCGCTGACCCGTCAGGCCCCGCCGCAGCTTCCGCGCATCAGTTCCTTCAGCGTCGCCCGGCTCTGGCGGGCTTCCCCGTTGGGGCTGCTGGGCGTGGTGCTGGCAGGACTGGTCGGCGGCGCTCTGTTCGCCCTTGCCCCGGTCTATCTGCGCCAGCTCGGTTACGGCGTGGCGGAAACGGCGATGTTCATGTCCGCCACAATCCTTGGCGGCGTCGCGCTGCAATGGCCGCTCGGCCGGCTTTCCGACCTGTTCGACCGGCGCACCGTGATCGTCGGCCTGTTCATCCTGCTGGCGCTGACCGGATCGTTCCTGGCCTTTGCCGGTCCGCTCGACCTTGTGCTTCTGGTGGCGGGGGCTGCCCTGTTCGGGGGCGTCACCTTCACGCTCTATCCGGTCTGCGTGGCGCACACCAACGACTTCCTGTCCCCCGACGACATCGTGTCGGCCAGCGGCGGGCTGGTACTGGGCTATTCCATGGGTGCTACCCTGGGGCCCTTCATCGCATCGGCTGCGATGGAACTGGGCGGTCCCAGCGGACTGTTCCTGTTCGCTGGGGTGGTCGGGGCCATTGGGGCTTCCTTCGGTCTGGCCCGCATGCTGGCCCGGCCGGCCATTCCGAACGACCAGCAGGGCAGCTTCACAGCGATGCCGGGGACCACGCCGGTCGCCGTGCCCCTCAATCCCCGGACGCCGGAAGAGGCGGTGGGGACCAGCTAGGGAGCGCATGCGCCTGTACTCCCGGCGCATGGGTCCGCATACTGCGGCCAACCCGGAGGAACAGGGGCAGGGGAAGGAATGCAGCCGTACGATCCGCGCGGAAAGGGATTCGGCGACCGCGCCACATTGGCCGAGTTGGAGCAGTGGATCGATGCCGCCTGCCACCCGCTTGCGCCGGTGGAGCTGCCAGTCGGGAAGGCGCTCGGCTCCGTACTTGCCGCCGATGTTCCTTCCCCGGCCACGCTGCCGGCCCGGCCCGTGGCCGCCTTCGACGGGTGGGCCGTGCGGGCGGAGGAAAGCTACGGCGCCAGCACCTACAATCCCCTGATGCTCCAGCTCGCCGGCCGGGAGGGCGCATTGCCGGTCGGATCGACCATGAAGGTGGCCGCGGGCAGGGGCCTGCCGGACGGGGCCGATGCCGTGCTGGATTTTGCGGAGGCGGAGTTGGTCGGCGGAATGGTGGAACTCCTGGCCCAGGCCGCCCCTGGCGAGGGCGTCGTGCGGGCTGGACAGGATGCGATGGCCGGACAGGTGATGCTTGCGGCCGGACGCCGGCTGCGGGCAGCCGATTGCGCTCTCGCTTCTGTCGCGGGGCTGGAGACTCTGGCGGTTCATCCAGTTCCACGGGTCTTTCTGATCTCGGCCGGGCGGTTCCAGGGGCCGGACCTGATGCCGCTGCTGCTGGACCCGCTCATCCGGCGGGACGGCGGCAGGGTCGGCGGGCATGCGGCGGTGGAGGATGGCGACGCTCTTGCCGCGGCGTTGCGACAGGCTGAGGCCGACCTGATCGTCATCGCGGGGGGAAGCGGGCTCGATACGGACGACCGTGCCGCGCTGGTGCTGGCGGAAATCGGCACGCTTGCCCGCCATGGTCTGGCCCTGCGGCCGGGCGATACAAGCGGGTACGGCGCTGTCGGCGATACGCCGGTCCTGCTACTGCCGGGATCGCCCGGCGCGCTTCGCCTTGCCTGGGAAGTGACCGGGGCTAGGGCGGTGCGCCGGATGGCGGGGCTGGGCCCGACCTTGCCGCTGCCCCGCCGGACCCTGCCGCTCGCCCACAAGGTCGCGTCGGAAGTGGGATGGGACGAGGTCCTGCCGGCGCGCGTCACCAAGGATGGCACCATCGCCCTGACCGCGCGGGAGGTGGCGGGGCTGGGTGCATTGGCCCGTGCGGACGGGTTCATCCTTGTGCCTGCGGACGGGGAAGGGTACCCGGAGGGGACCGGGATCACCATCCACCTGTTCGACTGCTGAACCATGCCGGAGAAGAGCGTGCCCGACACGCCAGCCACCAGCCCCGCCGACATCCCCGACCTGAGCCGCGCCGCCCGGCAGGAGCAGTTCCTGGAGGTTGTCAGCCGGGAGGAGGCCTCGCACCGCTTCCATGCCGCCCTGGACCTGTCCCCGCTGCCCGGCGAGGCGGTGCCGTTGGCGGCTGCGCTGGACCGGGTGCTGGCGGCGGATGTGGTAGCCCCGGTGGACGTGCCCTGCTTCGACCGCTCCGGCGTCGACGGGTTCGCGCTGCGGGCGGAGGATACGGCCGGGGCCGGTGACGACCGGCCGGTGCGGCTGGTGCTGAATGGCGAAGTACTGTCCTGCGGCGTCGCCCCGTCCCTGACGGTGCGGCCCGGCACGGCCACCGTGATCGCCACCGGCGGGATGGTGCCCCGCGGGGCGGACGCCGTTATGATGGTGGAGCATACGGATGTGGCGGAGGAGGACGGGCGCGCCATTGTGCTGGTGCGCCGCCCCGCGGCCTCCGGCCAGTTCATCGCCTTTGCCGGCAGCGACATCGGGCGCGGTGAAACGGTGCTGCGCCGCGGCCAGCGCCTGACCTCCCGCGAGATCGGCGTGCTGGCGGCGCTGGGCCTCACCGAGATCGCGGTGGTGCGCCGCCCGCGGGTCGCCATCCTGTCCACCGGGGATGAGCTGCTGGCGCCGGGGGAGCCCATGGCTCCCGGCCGGGTCTATGACAGCAACGCCGCCATCCTGGCCGCCGCCGTGGCGGAGGCGGGCGGGGAGCCGGTGCCGCTGGGCATCGCGCCGGACCGGGAGGATGTGCTGCGGGAGCGGGTGGCGCGGGGAATGGACGCGGACCTGCTGGTCCTGTCCGGCGGAACCTCCAAGGGGGCCGGCGACATCTCCGCCCGCATCGTGGAAGGTTTGGGCGAGCCCGGCATCCTGGTGCACGGGGTGGCGCTGAAGCCTGGAAAGCCGGTGTGCCTCGCCGTGTGCGATGGCAAGCCGGTGGTGCTGCTGCCCGGATTCCCGACCTCCGCCATCTTCACCTTCCATGAGTTCGTGGCCCCGGTGATCCGGGCGCTGGCCGGGCTGGGGGCGGAGGTGCCGGACATGGTGGAGGCCACCCTGCCGGTGCGGATCACGTCGGAGCGGGGACGGACGGAATTCGTCATGGCCTCCCTGATGCGGACGGAGCAGGGGCTGGCGGCCTATCCCACCGGCAAGGGCTCCGGCGCCGTCACCTCCTTCGCCCAGGCGGACGGCTTCTTCCGCGTGCCGCAGCATGCGGAGCGGGTAGATGCCGGGGCTCCGGTTCAGGTCCAACTGATCGGCAGGCGGCTGGAGCCGGCGGACCTGTCCATCATCGGCAGCCATTGCGTCGGGCTGGACCTGCTGGTGGGGGAGCTGGGGGCGGCCGGGCTGAAGGTGAAAATCCTGTCGGTCGGCAGCATGGGCGGGCTTGCCGCGGCCAAGCGGGGGGAGTGCGACATCGCCCCGGTCCATCTGATGGACCCGGCCAGCGGCCTCTACAACACGCCCTTCCTTGCACCGGGGCTGGAGCTGTTGCCCGGTTACGGCCGCTTGCAGGGCATCGTCTTCCGGCCCGGCGACGGGCGGTTCGAGGGGCGGGAGGCCGCGGCGGCGCTGGCCGGGGCGGCGGCCGATCCGGACTGCCTGATGATCAACCGCAATCCCGGCAGCGGCACCCGCATCCTGGTGGACCGGCTGTTGGCGAGGGCGAGGCCCGCCGGCTACCGGACCCAGTCCAAGAGCCACAATGCCGTGGCCGCGGCGGTGGCGCAGGGCCGGGCGGACTGGGGCGTCGCCATCGCCGGCGTCGCCAAGCTCTACGGGCTGGGCTTCCTGCCCCTGCAGCCAGAGCAGTACGATTTCATCATCCCGGATACGCGCCGGGACCGGCCGGCGGTGCAGCGCTTCATCGAGGCGCTGGCCGGTCCGGACCTGCGCGCCCGTCTGGCCGGGCAAGGCTTCACATTGGGAGAAGAGCGATGAACGACGATACCTTCAACATGTCCCTGCGCAAGTTCCTGAAGCAGGTCGGCGTCACCAGCCAGCGCGCCATCGAGCAGGCGGTGCAGGAGGGGGTGGCGACCGGCCAGTTGAAAGGCAACGAGGTGCTGAAGGCCCGCGTGGTGCTGACGCTGGAGGGCGCCGGAGCGCCCCATGTGGTCGAAGGCGACATCACGCTGGAGTGATCGCGCCCTCATCACCGTCACCCCGGCGGAAGCTAAAGCGACACTGGGGTGACGGGGAAGGATGCGGCAGGTTGAGCCCCTCGAACATTCCGACCGCCTGGACCCCGCCGATGAAGCTCCTCCCGCTCCTGACCGCCCTGCTGCTCCTGGCGCTGCCTGCCAGGGCCGAGTTCGTCGGGCATGGAGGGCCGGTGAAGGGGCTCGCCGTCTCGGCGGACGGGGCGGAGATGGTGTCGGCCAGCTTCGACTACTCGATCATCCGCTGGAACCTGAAGACGGGGGAGGCGCAGGACGTCCTCTACGGCCATGACGCCGCGGTGAATGCCGTGGCGCTCCTGCCGGGCGGCGCATTCCTGTCGGCCAGCGACGATGGAAGCATCGCCCTGTGGCAGGCCGGCGCGGAACAGCCGGTCAGGCGGCTGACCGGCCATGGCGGGCGTATCGCGGCCCTGGCTGTCTCACCGGACGGGAAGCTTGCCGCCTCGGCCGCCTGGGACATGACCGTCCGGCTCTGGGACCTGGAAGCGGGTGCGGCGCGCGCGGTGATGAAGGGGCATGAGGGGCCGGTGAACGGTATCGCCTTCACGCCCGACGGCAACCGGCTGGTCAGCGCCGGCGCGGATGGGACGATCCGCGTATGGCGGGTTGCCGACGGCGTGCAGACAGCAATGTATGGCGGCGGGCCGGCGGCCCTGAACGGAATGGCCCTGACCCCGGACGGAGGCCGCGTGCTGGCGGCCGCGGCGGGCGGGCAGGTCCGTGCATGGGAGCTGGAAAGCGGGAAGGAGCTGCCGGCCCTGGCGGCCCCGGTGCCGGTACCGCTGCTGGCCCTTGCCGTCTCCGCCGATGGCGGCATGGCCGCAGCGGCGGGGGTGGACGGGGCGGTGAATGTCTGGACGCTCAAAGACGGCGTTCTGGCCTACCGCTTCGGCGGGGACCGCGGGCCGGTCTGGTCGCTGGCCTTCGCACCCGGCGGCAAGGCCCTGCTTTCCGGCGGAAACGACCGCATGATCCGGCAATGGAACCTGGAGAGCGGGCTGGAGGTCGAGGCGCCCACGGCGGTGAAGCTGGTCGAGGGCGATCCCCTGGCCAGCGGCGACGACGCCGGGGCCAAGGCATGGCGGCGCTGCGTCGCCTGCCACACGCTGGAGCCCGATGGCGGCAACCGCGCCGGCCCCACGCTGCACAACATCTTCGGCCGCCGGATCGGGACCCTGCCGGGCTATCCCTATTCCGCGGCGCTGAAGAACGGCAGCATCGTCTGGACGGAGGAGACGGTGGCGAGGCTGTTCGAGCTCGGCCCCGACGTGGTGACGCCCGGCACCAAGATGCCGATCCAGACCATCCCGAATCCGGAGGAGCGGGCGGCTCTGATCGCCTTCCTGCGGGAACACGCGATGGAACGGTAGCGCCGCCGGGTCAGGACCAGGGGAAGGCCGGCTTGCGCTTTCCCACGAAGGCGCGGCGACCCTCCTGGAAATCCGGGGCTTCCACCGCGTCCAGGAACATGTCGCGGGTTTCCCGGCTTTCCACCGTCTGGCCGGACAGGATCAGCCCGACCATCCGCTTGCTGATTCGGTGGGTCCACTGGCTGTTGGCGCACAGGGTGGCGGCATACTCCTCCACCACCGCATCCAGCTCCGCAGCCGGAACCACCCGGTCGGCCAGCCCCTTGGCAAGCGCCTCCGCCGCATCCATCAGGCGGCCGCTATAGAGCAGGTCCTTGGCCGCGGACGGCCCCACCGCCTGGACCAGCCGCTTGGTATCTCCCAGCGGATAGATGATCCCCAGCTTGGCCGGGGTCACGCCCAGCCGTGAATCATCGGCGCAGAAGCGCAGGTCGCAGGCCAGCGCCACGCCTAGCCCGCCGCCGACGCAGACGCCGCGGATCACCGCGATGGTGGGCTTCGGGAAGGCCGCCAGCCCGTCCGTGGCGGCCGCGATGTCGGCGGCATAGGCCGCCGTCTTTTCCCGCGTGGAATAGGCGGTCTCGAACTCCGCGATGTCCGCCCCGGCGGAGAAGCATCCGCCCGCCCCCTCCACCAGCAGCAGCTTGACGGACCGGTCCTCCGCCGCCTCCATCAGAAGGCGGGGGAGGAGCTGCCACATCTCCTGGGTCAGGGCGTTCTTCTTGGCCGGCCGGTTCAGGACCAGCCGGGCGACCTCACCCGTGCGGACCAGGATGGCGGGGGCGGACATGGGCGTCTTCCGGTTCGGCGAGGCGGGCGCTGCTCAGTGATAATCCTCGCCCGTCATGGTCCTCGGACGGGCGGGACCGGTATAGGGGTCCATCCCGCTTTCGGTGACGGAGATGACGCGGCAGTCGGCGCACATGCGGATGCGGTCGGCCGGGTTGTTCGGGCCGGCGAACATCCAGTGCTTGTCCGCAAGCTGCTTCACGATCCGCTCCACCGTGGATTTGGTGCCGAACGGCTTGCTGCAGCGGATGCAGTGCGCCGGCTCCTCCTCCTTCACCAGCACGGGGCTGAACGCCGCGTCGGTGAGGTTCATGCGGGGCGACAGGCTGATCACCTTCTCGGGGCAGGTGTTCTTGCACAGCCCGCACTGGACGCAGGCATCCTCCGTGAAGCTCAGCGCCGGGCGGTCCGCATTGTCGGACAGGGCGCCGGTGGGGCAGGCGCCGACGCAGGCGAGGCAGAGGGTGCAGCCCTCCACATCGATGTCCAGCGTGCCGAAGGGTGCGCCGGCCGCCAGCGGCAGCATGTCGATGGGCTGCGGGGCCGCCTTGTGCATCTGGCGGACCGACAGCTTCATCAGGCTGCGCTTGTCGCCCATGGGCAGGAAGGTCTTCGGCGTCGCGGTCCCGTCCCGGCGGGGCAGGGTGGACAGGGCGAAGGCCAGCTCGTCCGGATCGTCCGCCTCGATCAGCGCGCCGCGGCCGGTACCGTAGCCGAGCCCGCTCGCCAGCGTTTCCGCAAGGCCCAGCACCTTCGCTAGGGCCAGCAGGTCGTCGCGCCGGCGCTTGCCGGTCAGGATGCGGATTTCCGCCGCCCCATGGCCAAGCGCCGTGGCGAAGAACTCGATGCCGAGTTGGGTGATCTCGTTGACCTGGAAGGGGATGACCCGGGCCGGCAGCCCGTCGCCCCAGCGGGACAGCAGGTCGATCAGCGGGGCCCCATGCTCCCCCTCATGGACCAGCAGGACCGGCGCGGTGCCGCCGGACCCGAGATACGTGGTCAGCAGGACCCGCACCCGCTCCAGCATGTGGTTGGGACCGGGCATGGCATAGGTGGCGGCGCCCGTCGGGCAGACCGCGTGGCAGGACCCGCAGCCGGCGCAGATGAAGGGGTCGATCGCCACATGGTCCCCGTTCGGCGTGATCGCGCCGGTGGGGCAGACTTCCAGGCAGCGGGTGCAGCCGGTCTTGCGCGAGCGGCTGTGGGCGCACAGATCCTCGCGGTAATTGACATAGCGCGGCTTGTCGAACTCACCGGACAGGTCCGCCGCCTTGAACAGCAGCTTCTGCACCTCCGCCGGGCTGCCGGGATCGGCGCGCAGGTAGCCGTCGCGCTTGTGCGCGGCCGGGAACAGGGGCGTGCCGCCGGACAGGTCGATGATGATGTCGCACTGGGACGAGGCCCCGTTGCGCGCCGCCCCGAACGCCAGCACCCGGCGGGAGGAGGGGGCGGGGACGGCGTAGTCGTCCACCACGATCTCGAACGCGCCCAGATAGCCCTTGGCCGCGCGGATGGTGCCCTTCAGGACCGGAAAGTTCGTGGCGCGCGGCGGAACGACATCCGCCGGATTCGAGAGCAGCACGGTCACGTCCAGCTTGTCGGATAGCTGGCGCGCCGCCTCGATGGCCATCTCGTCGCGGCCATAGATCAGGGCGACGCCCTCGGACTTCAGCCCGATCACCGGCACGTCGGGCGTGCCCAGCGCGGCCTCCGCCAGCAGGGCGGCGATCTTCGGCGTGGCCTGCTCCCCTTCGGAGGACCAGCCCGCCCGCTCCCGGATATTCACCAAGCGGATGTTGTAGGACTCGCCGGCGGTCTCCTCCGCCGCTTCCTCGAACACCGCCCCTTCCTGGGTGCAGGCGATCAGCAGCGGCCCGGCCGCCGCGGCGCGGCCCACCCGGTCCAGCTCCGCCCGGCAGAGCTGCGTCGCGATGCGCGGCGAGTCGTCCGACCCGCAGGCGCGGCCCAGGGCCGCCCCGTCCAGGGTCATGGTGCCTTCGCAATTGCAGACAAGAACCGTACGGCCCTCGATCTTCATCATGCCTCCCACATGTCCGCGCGATCCGGAAATCAGCGGCGCGGACCAAATCGGCCTACCGTAGCGTTCCGCGGGCTTGCTTGTCATTAACGTAGAGACAACAGATATTCACGCCCTGCCATTCCTTCGGGATGAAAGCGAGCCTGCCTCATGTCGATTCCGTTCGCGGACCCCGATACCGACCCGGTGTTTCCGCCCCTCTTCACGCCCGTCACCGTGGGCGGCGATGCATTGCGCCATGCCGTGACGTCGGCCAGGGCGGGGGCCGGGGCGGGCAGCCTGTCCTGGTCGCGCGATGCCGACCGGTTCAGCGTGGCCGTGGTGTTCGAGCCGGAGATGAACCTCCGCGCCGCCCGCTTCGCCCATTATGTGACCATGGTGGGCATGGCCGACGCGCTCGGCGTGCTGGGGCCGCCCTACAAGCCGATCACCTTCGCATGGCCCGACCGGCTGGTGCTGGACGGGGCCGTGGTGGGGCAGGTGCGGCTGGTGGCGCCGGAGCAGCCGGACGACGAGGTCCCGGAATGGTTGGTGGCCGGCGTGGCCATAAGGCTGCGCTTTCCGGGCACGCTGGACGATCCCGGCCGCACGCCCGACCGCACCGCGCTGTATGAGGAGGGATTCGGCGATGTCACCGCCCCCGCCTTGGCGGAGGCCTTCGCCCGGCACCTGCTGAACTGGATCAGCCGCTGGCTGGAGGAGGGGGCGGAACCGGTCGCGAGCGAGTGGCTGTCGCATCTTCCCCTCGACATCAAGAACGGCGATGTGCGCCACGGGCTGGACCCGAAGAATGGCGACCTCCTGCTGCTGGACCCCGGCAGCACCAAGCCGCGCCGCCGCGACCTGGCGGCCGGCCTGGCACTGGCGGAGGCGGAGCTGTGAAGCTGCCCAGGACCATCCGCATGGACCAGACCGACCCCCTGGTGTTCGGCGAGGCGGCGGAGCCGGGGGAGTGGGCGGTCACCGGCTCCTTCGCCTTCCTGGGCGGGGACCCGCGGGAGCTGACCGGCAAGCCGCGCCAAGCCTTCGGCAGCGGGTTCCTGGGGGTGGACAGCTTCGGCTGGTCCACCTTCGTCAGCGTCGCCAGCGCCACGGCCGCCGACCATGACGCCGTGGTGGAAAGGCTGGCCGCCCGTTTCGTGGAGCGCTACGGCGCCCCCTCCCTGGACGCGGCCCGGCCCGTGGCGGCGGAGGAGGTGGCATTCGCCGCCGAACTGTGCCGGGATCATCCGGTGAATACCCTGCTCGCCATTTCCCGCTCTGTCGATGATGACGGCGGCATCCGGGAGCAGGTGCGGGTGATCGATGCCAAGGGCGAGAAGCCCCATGCCGCCATCTGGGACATTGTGGCGGAGGATGACGAGAATGAGGATACGGCACCGCGATGAGTCGTGATTTCTGGATCAGCTCCGGCCACCATCTGATGGACCGGACGGAGGGCGGCGGGCTGGCCGTGACGCCGGACTTCCTGAAAGCCTATCTGGCCCGGCCCGAAATGGCCCCGGTGCCGGAGAGCTGCGCCAATGAGCGCCAGCTCTACCGCGATCTGCTGGCCGATCCGCTGATGCAGGTGGACAAGGCTAGGCTCGCCACGCTGGCCGACCCGGATGGGCGGGAGAATTACGAGGTCTTGCTGGGCTTCCGCGACCATCTGGCGGCGCAGCCCTCGCTGGAGGCCGGATACCTGTCCCTGATGCGCAAAGGGGTGGGCCGGGTCCCGCGCCTGTTCCTGGACCAGATGGTGCACCTGATCCTGCGCAACATGCTGGACGGGGAGACGGACCCGTTCAAGCTGCGCGCGGCCGAATGCCTGTTCCGGGAGCAGAAGGTCAGCATCTCCGAAGGCGGCATCCTGCTGGCGGACGAGGAGACGGTGGAGCACCGCTCCAAGACCGGCGGTTTCGGCGGGCTGGGGCAGCTCCTGGCCGAATCCGGCACCAAGCCGCGCGCCGTAGACCTTGACGTGCTGAACGAGGAGAATGCGGACAGGTACTGGGAGCGCTCCGACCAGTTCGACATGGTGCTGGACGCCAGCTTCACCCGGCCGGGTCTGGATGCGCTCTGCCGCGTGTTGGAGCGGTGGGTCTGGCACTTCATGCAGGTCAAGGTCGCGATCCAGCCGGTCCAGACCATCCGGGATGAGCGCTGGGTCTGGCATGTCGGGCTGGATGCCGAGGCGACGAAGATTCTGAACGCGATGTGGCAGGGGGAGGAGGTGCCGCAGGCGGACCTTGCCCGCGTGCTCTCCCTGTTCCGGCTGGAATTCGCCGATCCGGCCGACATGGCGGACCATGTGGCCGGCCGCCCCGTTTACCTTGCGATGGCGATGACGCACGACCGGCTGCTGCGCCTGAAGCCGCAAAATTTGCTGCTGGGGCTGCCGTTCGCGCGGGAGGGGGTACAGTGAACGGAAGGTCTTCAGGAAAGGTGATGGAAACCTGCACCGGCGCACTCGTCCCTGGTGGAGGCCAAGTATGATCGTCGAGCGCATGCCCGTGGGCGTCGTGGTGGAGCGGCAGCCGGGGGTGACCAAATGGCAGGAGCATGTCTGGCGCGCCGTGGCGGTGCTGCCCGGCAGCCCGATGGTCGCGCCCTGGACGGAGCTGGGCCGGGAGCAGGGGCCAAGGGGTGAGATTGTGCGCTATTACGCCGGCACGGCGGAGCTGGTGGCCTATTCCGGCGGGGATACCAGGACCTACAAGCACAATGTCGAAGCGCCGGAGCCCTCCGTCTATGTGGTGCTGCGCCGTGCCGACACGTTGAGCGGCTGGACCCTGTACCTCGCCACCATCGACCCGGCGGAGGCGCATTCCCATGCCGACACCGGCGATGATCTGGTGGAGCGGCTGCCGATGCCGCCGCTGGTGTTCGATTGGCTGTCGGCCTTCGTGGCGCAGCACCATGTCGAGCGGATGGAGTGGAAGCGGAAGCGCGACCGTGCCGACCCGGATGCGCTGGGCGTCCGGGGCCTCGCCGCGGAGGAGCAACGCGGGCGCCGGCAGGCCGGCTGGGAGGATGAGGATGAGTGACCATGACGACGAATCCGGCGGCTTCCTGGGACGTTGGGCCCGGCTGAAGCGGGAAACCCGGAAGACCGAAATACGACCGGCCGAGCCGACGCCGGAGGAACAGGCCGCGCCCGCTCCGGTGGAGGAGCCGGAAGTCGATCTGGAGAGTCTTCCCCCGCTGGAAACACTGGGTCCCGGCAGTGATTTCACGCCGTTCCTGAAAAAGGGGGTTCCGCTCGTCCTCCGCAACGCCGCGCTCCGCAGGGCGTGGACCAGCGACCCGGTGATCGCGAACTTCCGCGAGGTGGCGGATTACGACTGGGACTTCAATGCGCCCGGCTATGGTCAGCTTCTTCCCACCGACGACGTGAAAAAGCTGCTCGACCGATTGCTCGGCGGTTCGGACCCCGAGCCCAAACCCCAGCCGCAGGACCCGGCGGAACAGATTCAGGTTGCCGAGGCGCAAGGGGATGAATCCACGACTGAATCGAACGTTCAGAACGCTCCGGACCTGCCGCCGCCCGACGACCACCTGCGGCTTCCGTCAGAGGAGCCGGTTCCGGTCCTTACCCAATCGATCTCCGAAAATCAGAAGGTTGGCGAGATCGGGGGTGAAAATTCGGAGTATAAAAACGCAGAAGGGGTGATCCTGCTGAAGACAGAGCCGGAAGCCCCGCAAAGACGACGTCGCCACGGCGGTGCTGCACCGCGCTGAAATCGCTTCAGCAAGGCAAGGCTAGACTGCCAGAAACTGCGTCTTCCGGCTTTCGAGTGCTGTATCGCACTGCGAAGCCTTACATCAGTGAAAAGCTGAATCCACCAACCGTCGGGCGATTGCTTTCCGGGCATTTCGCCGTGTGGTCCGTCCAGCGAACAAGTGTTGCGTTTGCCACCAATGCGCCTATTATCTCGGGTAAGGCTGGAAACGCTCTAAAAAAAGCCCAGCCCTAGAGGACGGGGTAGCTCAAAAGGCTGCCCGCACGCGGTTCGGGAGGCAATCAGGATGGCAGGCGGGCCACACGGCCGCGCGACTGATCCTGTCGGCGTCGGTGGGGCTCCCCTCGACGACGCCGATGTCATGCGCGCTCAATTCTGGTCCCTGCTCGGGGCGCTGCTGACGCGGCCGCCTTCGCAGGAGCTGTTGGACCGCGTCGCCGGCTTGGGCGGCGATCGCACGCCGTTGGGCAATGCCCTGCGCACGCTGGCCGCGCGCGCCGTGGAGACGGATGAGCGCCGGGCGGAACGAGAATACCATGGCCTGTTCATCGGTGTCGCCCGGGGCGAGCTGCTGCCCTACGCTTCCTACTACATCACCGGATTCCTGAACGAGAAGCCGCTGGCGCGCCTGCGTCAGGACATGGCCGCGCTTGGTATTGAACGCGCGGCGGGCAACAAGGATCCGGAAGACCACATCGGTTCCCTCTGCGAAATGATGGCCGGACTGATCGCCGGCGAGTTCGCGACTGACCTGGCGCATCAGCGGGCCTTCTTCGACCGCCACATCGCGCCCTGGGCCGGCCGCTTCTTCGCGGATCTGGAAAAGGCTGAGAACGCGCTGCTCTACCAGCCGGTCGGCACGGCGGGGCGGCTTTTCATGGGCATCGAGGCCGAGGGCTTCGCGCTAGGGGCTTGAGACAGGAACGTACCGGCAGATGAACGGGAAGGAGAAGGTCATGGCGACGGACAGGAACGACAAGGTGGTCGTGCGCCGCGACGTGCTGAAGGCGATCGGCCTGGGTGCCGCCGGGGCTGCGGCCGCGGCGCCGCTGGTGGTGGCCGGCCCGGCCGTGGCGAAGGAAACCGCGGAGGAGCAGGTGAAGGCCCGCTACCAGGAAACCGACCACGTCAAGACCTACTACCGGACCAACCGGTACTGATCGGGGAGGACGCCACATGCTGGTGAAACGTTCGACATCCACATCCGGCGTGCAGCGCGGCCGCATGGCCGCCGCCCTGGCCGGCGCCGCCCGGGGCGCGGCACTCGACCGCCGCGCCTTCCTGCGGAACTCGGGCCTCGCGGCCGGCGGCCTCGCCGCGGTCGGGACCCTGTCCTTCTCCACGATCCGCAAGGCGGAGGCGGGGCCCTACACGCCCGGCGTCCCGGTTGAGATCAAGAAGAACATCTGCACCCACTGCTCGGTCGGCTGCACCGTGACGGCGGAAGTGCAGAACGGCGTCTGGGTCGGTCAGGAACCGACCTACAACAGCCCGATCAATCGCGGCACCCACTGCGCCAAGGGCGCTTCGGTGCGTGAGCTGGTGCATGGCGACCGCCGCCTTAAGTACCCGATGAAGCTCGAGGGCGGGGAGTGGAAGCGCCTCTCCTGGGAGCAGGCGATCAGCGAGATCGGCGCCAAGCTGACCGAAATCCGCGACCAGTCCGGCCCGGACAGCGTGTTCATGCTGGGCAGCGCCAAGTTCTCCAACGAAGGCGCCTACCTGTTCCGCAAGTTCGCCGCCCTCTGGGGCACCAACTCCGTCGACCACCAGGCCCGCATCTGCCACTCCACCACGGTGGCGGGTGTCGCGAACACCTGGGGCTACGGGGCGATGACGAACAGCTACAACGACATCGCCAATTCCAAGGCCATCATGATCATCGGCGGCAACCCCGCCGAGGCGCATCCGGTTTCGCTGCAGCATGTGCTGCGCGGCAAGGAGCTGAACCGCGCCCAGATGATCGTGGTCGATCCCCGCTTCACCCGCACCGCCGCCCACGCGACGGAATATGTGCGGCTGCGTCCGGGCACCGACATCCCGCTGATCTGGGGGATGCTGTACCACATCTTCGAGAATGGCTGGGAGGACAAGGAATACATCGCCCAGCGCGTCCATGGCATGGACCAGGTCCGCGCCGAGGTGAAGAAGTGGACGCCGGAAGAGGTTGAGCGCGTCACAGGCGTTCCGGGCGAGCAGGTGAAGCGCATCGCCCAGGTGATGGCGACCAGCAAGCCCGCCACGCTGATCTGGTGCATGGGCATCACCCAGCACACAGTCGGCACGGCCAATGTGCGCGCCTTGTCCATCCTGCAGCTCGCCACCGGCAATGTCGGCATCGAGGGCGGCGGGACCAACATCTTCCGCGGCCACTGCAACGTGCAGGGCGCGACCGACCTCGGCCTCGACGTCACCTCCCTGCCGGCCTATTACGGCCTGGCGGAGGGGGCGTGGAAGCACTGGTCGCGCGTCTGGGAGCTGGATTACGAGTGGGTCCTCAACCGCTTCGGCACCGCGTCCATGGACCGGGACGCCAAGAAGAAGCTGATGGAGGACAAGGGCATCCCGACCACCCGCTGGTTCGATGCGGTGCTGGCGGACGCCAAGGATGTCGATCAGCCGGACCGCATGCGCGGCATGGTGGTCTTCGGCCATGGCGGCAACACGGTCACCCGCATGCCGGAGATGCGCAAGGGCCTGGAAAAGCTGGACCTGCTGGTCATCGCCGACCCGCATCCGACCACCTTCGCCGCCGTGTCCGAGCGCAAGGACGGCACCTACCTGCTGCCGATCTGCACCCAGTTCGAGACTTCGGGCTCCCGCACCGCCTCCAACCGCTCGCTCCAATGGGGTGAGAAGGTGGTGGACCCGATCTTCGAGAGCAAGAACGACTACGAGGTCATGTACCTCCTGTCGAAGGCGCTCGGGATCGAGCAGGAGATGTTCAAGAACATCCAGGTCAATGGCGACCAGCCGGTGCCCGAGGATATCCTGCGCGAGATCAACCGCGGCACCTGGTCCATCGGCTATACCGGCCAGTCGCCGGAGCGGTTGAAGCAGCACATGGCGCACCAGGCCGACTTCGACATGGTGACCCTGCGCGGCAAGCCCGGCACTCCGGTGGCGGGTGAGTTCTACGGCCTGCCTTGGCCCTGCTTCGGCACGCCGGAGCAGAAGCACCCCGGCACCCATGTGCTCTACAACACGCACCTTCATGTGCTCGAAGGCGGCGGCACCTTCCGCGCCCGCTTCGGCGTGGAGAAGGACGGCCAGACCCTGCTGGCCGAGGGCAGCTACTCCGTGGGTTCGGAAATCCAGGACGGCTATCCGGAATTCACCTACGGCGTGCTGAAGAAGCTGGGCTGGGACGTCGACCTGACGGAGGCGGAGCGCGCCACCATCGAGCGCATCGGCGGCGAGAAGGCGGACACCGTCTCCTGGGCGACCGATCTCTCCGGCGGCATCCAGCGGGTGGCGATGAAGCATGGCTGCGTGCCGTACGGCAACGCCAAGGCCCGCGCCGTGGCCTGGAACCTGCCCGACCCGGTGCCGGTCCACCGCGAGCCGATCTACAGCTCCCGCCCCGAACTGGTGGCGCAGTACCCGACGCTGGATGACAAGCGCGACTTCCGCGTCGTCAATATCGGCAAGACCGTCCAGTCCAACGCGGTCCAGGAAAAGATCAACGAGAAGTTCCCGATCATCCTCACCTCCGGCCGTCTGGTCGAGTACGAGGGCGGCGGCGAGGAGACGCGGTCCAACAAGTGGCTGGCCGAGCTGCAGCAGGACATGTTCATCGAAGTCAATACCGAGGACGCGGCGCGTCTCGGCGTGAAGGATGGCGGCATGGTCTGGGTCTACGGGCCCGAGAACGGCAAGGCCCGGGTCAAGGCGCTGGTCACCAACCGCGTCGGCAAGGGCGTCGCCTTCATGCCCTTCCACTTCTCCGGCTTCTGGGAGGGGGAGAGCCAGCGCGGCAACTATCCGCCGGGCACCGACCCGATCGTGCTGGGCGACAGCGTGAACGCTATCACGACCTACGGCTTCGACCCCGTCACCGCGATGCAGGAAACCAAGTGCACGCTCTGCCGCATCGAGGCGGCGTGAGGCGAGAGGAGGCATAAATGGCAAGAATGAAGTTCCTCTGCGACGCCGAGCGCTGCATCGAGTGCAACGCCTGCGTCACGGCCTGTAAGAACGAGCATGAGGTTCCGTGGGGCATCAATCGCCGCCGCGTCGTCACGCTGAACGACGGCGAAGTGGGCAAGGAGCGCTCCATCTCCATGGCCTGCATGCACTGCACGGACGCGCCCTGCGCCTCCGTCTGCCCGGTGGATTGCTTCTACACCACCGCCGACAATGTCGTGCTGCACAACAAGGATCTGTGCATTGGCTGCGGCTACTGCTTCTACGCCTGCCCGTTCGGCGCGCCGCAGTATCCGCAGCTGGGCAACTTCGGCAGCCGCGGCAAGATGGACAAGTGCACCTTCTGCGCCGGCGGCCCTGAAGAGGACGTCACCCCGGCGGAGTACGAGAAGTACGGCTCCAACCGCCTTGCCGAAGGCAAGCTGCCGCTCTGCGCGGAGATGTGCTCCACCAAGGCGCTGCTGGCCGGCGACGGCGACATCATCGCCTCCATCTACAAGGAGCGCGTGGTGACCCGCGGCTATGGCAGCGGCGCCTGGGGATGGTCCACGGCCTATCCCGACACGCGCGGCGTCTGACGGAAAGGGGAGGATACATCATGCGGGATATCATGATCCAAGCCCGCCGCCTGATGGCGGCCGGCCTTCTCGCCCTTCCGCTGGTTGCAAGCGGCCCGGCTCTGGCACAGATGCCGGACCAGCCCGCCGCCACGCAGATGACGGAGCAGGAGGTTCAGCTCTTCCAGCAGCTCCAGGGCAACCTCGCCGGCCGGGTCAGCATCCCGGACGCCCGGTCCGCCACGCTGATCCAGCCGGAAGGCAAGGCGTGGCGCGATTTCTGGCGTGAGCAGTCAAAGCTCATCGGCGGCATCGCCATCCTCGGCATGCTGGCGGTGCTGGCAGGGTTCTTCCTGATCCGGGGCCGCATCCGCATCGAAGGCGGGGCGTCCGGCCGCACGGTGACCCGCTTCAACGGCTTCGAGCGCTTCGCCCACTGGCTGACGGCCAGCACCTTCATCGTGCTGGGCCTGACCGGGCTGAACATCAGCTTCGGCCGCTCCCTCCTGCTGCCCTTGATCGGGGCGGAAGGGTTCGCAGTGCTGGCGCAGGCGGGCAAGTACGCCCACAACTACCTGTCCTTCGCCTTCATGCTGGGCGTGGTCCTCATGTTCCTGGTGTGGGTCAAGGACAACATTCCCGGCAAGTTGGACCTCGACTGGATGAAGGCCGGCGGCGGCTTGGTCGGCCGTGGGCATGCCCATGCCCGCAAGTTCAATGGCGGCCAGAAGATCATCTTCTGGAGCGTGATCCTGGGCGGCGCCGCCATCTCGGTCAGCGGCATCTTCCTGATGTTCCCGTTCCAGTTCACGGACATCGCCGGCCAGCAGCTCAGCCACATGGTGCATGCCCTGGTGAGTGTCGTGCTGATCGCCATCATCCTGGCCCACATCTATATCGGCTCGCTGGGCATGGAGGGGGCGTTCTCCGCCATGGGCAGCGGTCAGGTGGACCTGAACTGGGCGCGCGCCCACCACGATCTGTGGGTGGAGGAGATGTTCAGCGGCCGCACGGCCCCGACGCCGACCCCGCATCCGGTTGCGGCGGAATAAGTCCGCATCCGGGCACATGGAACAGGGCGCCGGGGGCAACCTCGGCGCCCTTTTTTCTTGTCCGGCGTTCCGTTTGACCAACTTGACCAACTCCGCCGCCGGGGCCATCCTCACCGGGTGCCAACCGGGAGACAGCCATGAAGACCCTGAACCTCTATGAGGCCAAGACCCATCTCTCCAGCCTTGTGGACGAGGCAGAGGCGGGGGCGGAGATCGTCATCTCCAAGAACGGCAAGCCCAAGGCCAAACTCGTGCCCTTCGAACCGCCCGCGCCTAAGCAGCCGCGCAAGCCCGCCGGTGTGCTGGGCGTGGTCTGGATCGCCGATGATTTCGATGAACCCGATCCCGAACTGATCGCCCTGTTCGAAGGGGATCATGAGGATGGCGAGGAGCAGTGATGGACCTGCTGCTCGATACCCATGTGCTGATCTGGTGGGATGCGAATTCGCCGCAGCTCGGCAAAGCGGCACGCGAGGCAATCGAGAATCCGGACAGCCGAGTCTTTGTCAGCGCCCTCAGCCCCTGGGAAATCGCGATCAAGCTGCGGACAGGCAAGCTGGAAATCCGGCACGGGCTCACCGAGCTGGTGGAGCGGAACGGGTTTCTTCATTTGCCGATCCTCAGCCGTCATGGCGAAGCTGCCGGCCTGCTGGACTGGCAGCATAAGGACCCCTTCGACCGGATGCTCGTCGCCCAGGCGCAGATTGAGCGGTTGACCCTGGTGCATGCGGACACGCACATTCGCGGCTACGGCGCGGTGGCCCAGCTCTGGGCGCGGTGAACCGGCGCGCAGGGGAAGTGGAATGAAGCTGATCGGCCTCGCCGGGTGGAGCGGGAGCGGCAAGACAACGCTGCTGGTGCAGTTGATTCCGGCGCTGACGCGGCGCGGGATCAGCGTGTCCACGGTCAAGCACGCCCACCACATGTTCGATGTGGACCGGCCCGGCAAGGACAGCTACCGCCATCGCGAGGCCGGGGCGACGGAGGTTCTGGTCGGTTCCGCCCATCGCTGGGCGCTGATGCACGAGCATCGCGGGGAGCCGGAGCCGACGCTTCAGGAGTTGCTGCCCAAGCTGTCGCCCGTCGATCTGGTGATCGTGGAGGGGTTCAAGCGGGAAGGGCACCCCAAGATCGAAATCTATCGGGAGGAGGTCGGGAAGCCGCCGCTCTATCCCGACGACCCGAACATCGTGGCGGTGGCGACCGATGCCCGGCTGCCCGGCTGCCCGCTGCCGCTGCTGGACCTGAACGATGTGGAGGCCATCGCCGGCTTCGTCGTCAGCCGGTTCGATCTGAAAGTCGGGGCGGAGGCGCGCTGATGGCCCAGTTGAGCGACGACTGTTTCGCCTTCGGCGGCCCGCTCCTCTCCATCAACGCGGCGGTGGCGGAGTTGCGGGCGCGTGTCACGCCCGTGACAGGGGTGGAGCGAGCGCCGCTTCTGAAAGCGTTGGGCCAAGTCCTGGCCGCCGACCTGATCTCCCCCATTAACGTGCCGGCCTTCGCCAATTCCGCCGTGGACGGTTATGCCGTCCGCCATGCCGAGCTGGACCCGGAGGCCGAGACCGTGCTGCCGGTCCAGGGGCGGGTCGCGGCCGGCGGGCGGATGGAGCAGGCCCCGCCGCCCCGCACCGCCGTACGCATCTTCACCGGCGCGCCGATGCCGCCCGGCCTGGACACGGTGATGATGCAGGAGGATGCGGAGCTGCGCGGCGACACGGTCGTGCTGCGGCCGGGGCTGAAGCGTGGGGCCAATTCGCGGGAAGCCGGGGAGGATGTGCGCGCCGGCAGCCGGGCGCTGCCCGCCGGCCGACGCCTGCGCCCCCAGGATATCGGGCTGGCGGCATCGCTGGGCCAGACGCATCTGGAGGTCAGGACGCCCCTGCGGGTGGCGGTCTTCTCAACCGGCGACGAGCTGGTGGACCCAGGGGCGGAACGGCCGTTCCAGGCGCTGTATGACAGCAACCGCTTCACCCTGGCTGCATTGCTGACCAATCTGGGATGTGCCGTCACCGACCTCGGCATCCTGCGGGACAGGCGCGACGCCATCACCAGCGCCCTGGCGGAGGCCGCACCCGGCCATGACCTGATCCTCACCTCCGGCGGCGTGTCCACCGGGGAGGAGGATCATGTGAAGGCGGCGGTGGAGGCGTCGGGCCGGCTGCATTTCTGGCGCTTGGCCATCAAGCCGGGCCGGCCCGTGGCGCTGGGGCAGGTTGGGAATACGGCCTTTGCCGGGCTTCCGGGCAATCCGGTGGCGGTGATGGTGACGTTCCTGAACGTCGTCCGGCCGCTGGTGATGGCCTTGCAGGGGGCCGCCCCAGAAGACCCGCCGCGATTCGCGGTTCGTGCCGCCTTCGACTACAAGAAGAAGAAGGACCGGCGGGAATATGTGCGCGTCCGGCTGGCCCGCGCCGCCGACGGGGCCTGGGAAGCGCACAAGTTCCCCCGCGATGGTGCCGGCATCCTCTCCAGCATGGTGGAAGCCGACGGGCTGATGGAGTTGGGGGAGGAGATCACGAAGCTGCCGGCCGGAACCGAGGTACCGTTCCTGCCGCTCGGGTTGATAGTGTAGGAGCTCCACGCCCTTTTCCCCTCTCCCCCGCGGGGAGAGGCCGGGAGAGGGGGCTTCCATTGCAGGAATGGCGGCGAAAGCTTCGATACCCTCTCACCCCAACCCTCTCCCCGAGGGGAGAAGGGGCTTATACCGGCGGCGGCGCGCCGCCCTGTTGGACGGCGATGCGGACCAGGTCGGCAGTGCGGCGGACATTGTAGCGGTTGCGCAGGCGGACCAGCGTGTTCGCTACCGTCTTGTAGGTGATTCCCAGGCGCGCCGCGACCTGATCCAGGTCCGTGGTTTCGGTCAGGAGGGCCATGATCTGCCGCTCCCGCGGGGTCAGGGGCAGGCTGCGGCCCAGGGAGGCCACGGCGTTGGCGATGGCGTGGCTCAGCCACACGCGGCCTTCCAGAGCCGCCTCCACCGCCCGCACCACGGCGTCGGGATCGTCGGACTTGCTGACATAGCCCATGGCCCCGGCCTCCAGGCAGCGGGATGCCACCTGCGGGGCCTCATGCATGGACAGCACGACGATGGCGGTGCCGGTCGCGGCCAGTTGCTGGACCAGGGTGAGACCGTTCGGGTCGCCGGGCATGTTCAGGTCCAGCAGCACGGCATCCGGTTCTTCGCGCGCGGCCAGTTCCAGCGCAGTGCGCCCGTCCGCCGCCTCAAGCACCCGGTAGCGGCCCAGCGGCGGCTCCAGCAGCCGGCGGCAGCCGCTTCGCACAACGGCGTGGTCGTCTGCCACCATGATCGTGCGGGTGCCGGTTTCCGCCTCCGGGGCTTCGAAGCCCGTCATGCTCATCCCGCGATCTCCTGAAGATTGGTGACGGTCGAAGCCGGCAGACGGGCGGCGACAAGGGTACCGCCAGCGGTGCCGGGGCCGATCCGCAACTCTCCGCCCAGCGCCTGCACCCGCTCCCGCATTCCCGCGATGCCGTGACCCAAGGGGCTGCCTTCATGGAAGCCGCTGCCATTGTCTGCGACGGTGACGGCCAGCTCTTCCGGCCCGGTTGGGGCGACGGTTACAGCCACCCGTGTGGCATGGCCATGGCGCAGGGCGTTCAGCACACCCTCCTGCACGATGCGATAGACCGTGAGGTCTACCGCCTCCCCAAGTCCTTCCAGCCCCGGTGCGACTTCCAGCGAGAATGCAATGTCGGGATGCTGCCGGCGTTGCGCGTCGATCAGGTCCAGCAGAACGTCCGACAGGTCCAGATGGTCCAGCGCCATGGGGCGCAGCCGTCCCAGGATGCGGCGGGAGATGTCGCGGATCTGGCCGGCTGCTGCGGCGATGGCGTCGGCCCGTCCCGATGCCTCCGCCCCGTCCAGCGCGCCGGTCTGCGCCGCGCGGGAGATGGCGTGGGCGTCCACGCGGATGCCGAACAGCAGCGGCCCAAGCTCGTCATGGACTTCCCGCGCCAGTTCCCGCCGCTCCCGGTCCTGGATGTCCAGCAGCACCCGCGACAGCTCCGCATTCTCCCGCCGGGCGGTGGACAGGGCGGCGTCCAGGGCGCGGATGCGGCCGCCGATGCCGGCCAGTTCGGGCACGGCCGCGGTGCTGGGGTCCACGTCCCGCTCCCCGCGCGAAAGCGCGTCTAGGGCGCGGTTGAAGGAGGCCAGGGGGGCGAGCGCCCGGCTGACGGCCAGATGCACCGCGGCCAGCAGCAGGATCAGCGCCGCGCCCGCGATCCAGGCCAGCGCCACCGCGTCCGACCACGCCTCCGCCAGCTCGTCCCGCGGGTCGGGTTCCAGGATGACGACGCCGCCCGCCACGGGCACGGTGCGGGCCGGCTCCCCGTCCCAGACAATGCGGACGAACCAGTCCGGGGCGTCATGCCCGCGGGGCCGGGACAGGCGGGCGATCTCGCCGGGCAGGACGACATGGACATGGCGCAGCTCCCGCGGGCCCAGCATCCGGGCCAAGGCTTCGGCATCCGTCACGGCCCCGGCGCGGGCCAGTTCCCGCACGGCGAACTCCGCCGCGTCCAGCGCCGCCAGCGTCTCCGCCCGCACGGCGACGCGGGCGTTCACCACCACGGCGGCGAATCCGGCCAGCGCCGCCGCCGCCGCCAGCGCCATCACGATCAGGACCACCCGCGCCCGCAGCGACACCCGTTTCTCCCTAGCCCTTGTAGATCGATTTGGGGAAGGGTAGGCCGCGCCGGTGCCATCTGCCAAGCGGCCGTACGAACCGGGACAATTGTCCCGACCGGGCCGGGAATTCCGCCTTCGCCATTCGTCCGATTGCAGTGCTGACCGCGATCAGTCCTAATGGGCTGACAACACAGAAAGAATGGCCGTCCCGCTCCACCATGTGTCAGAGCGAAGGACCGGTTCCAGGGAGAGATATTTCATGCGCCTGAAATCCGTCCTCCGGGCGACCGCCGCCCTGCTCGTCACCGCTGCCTGCCTGCCCGCCATGGCACAGGATCAGGCTGCCGCGGATGAGGAAATGGAGGAAATCGTCGTCATCGGCGTCGCCCCGCGCGGCGCCGGCCTGCCTGCGGCCCGTGTGCCCGCCAATGTGGTGACCCTCGGGAATGAGGAGATCGACCGTCCCGGCGCCGGTACGCTGGCGGAGGCGCTGACCCGCCGGCTGGGCAGCATTTCCAGCGTCGACAGCCTGGGCAATCCCCTGCAACAGGGCGTTACCGTCCGCGGCTTCACCGCAGCGCCGGCACTGGGCGAACCGCAGGGCGTCGCCGTCTATCAGGGCGTCATGCGCGCGAACGAGGCGTTCGGCGACGTCGTGCAGTGGGACCTGCTGCCGACCTTCGCCATCGACCAAGTGCAGGTCATCCCAGGCTCCAGCCCCACCTACGGGCCGAACACCATCGGCGGCGCTGTCGTTCTGACCATGAAGAACGGCTTTACAGCGCCAGGCCTGGGGGCGGAGGTCGTGGCCGGTTCCCATGGGCGCCTGTCCGGCACGGCGGAAGCCGGCGGCGTGGTCGGCGACAATATCGGCATCTATGCCGGCGCGAACTATGTCGAGGATGATGGCTGGCGCGACCAGACCGACAGCGAGATCCTGCGCGGCTACGCCGATCTGGCATGGCGGGCGGAGGGGACGGAGATTGGCCTCGGCCTCAACGCCGCCCGGTCGGAGCTGGCCGGCAACGGCCCGGCCCCGTTGGACCTTCTGGAGGTGGATCGGAATGCCGTCTTCACCTATCCGGACCGAACCGAGAGCGAGCTGTTTGCCGCCACCCTTCGCGCCTCCACCGAGCTGGGCCGTGGCCTGACGATCCAGGGCGGCGGCTATTTCCGCAAGCTCGACCGCGACACGGTCAATGGCGATCAGGCCGAGTTCGAGGAATGCGAGGACTTTGTCGGCCTGATCCCCGGCTTCATCGCCCCGGCGGAGTCCCTGTGCTTCGGCGCGGAGGTGGAAGAGGAGGATGGCGAGCTGGAGGTGGAGGGCGACCCCGCCATCCTGCTGGACGCCAACGGCAATCCGGTGCTGGAGCAGGAGATCGACGCCGACGCCGTCTTCAACCGCACCAGGACCGAAACGGAAAGCTGGGGCGGCAGCGGCCAGCTTGCCTGGACCGGCAAGCTGGGCGGCATGGACAATGTCCTGATCGTCGGCGGCACCATGGACTGGGCGGAAACCAGCTACGCCAGCGGCTCGGAACTCGGCTTCCTTCAGCCCGACCGCGGCACCACCAGCCTTGGCATCGAGATCGGGAACGAGGAGTTCAATGTCGGGCTGGAGACGCGCAGCCTGCTCTACGGCCTCTATGTCAGCAATACCCTCTCGCTGACCCCAGACCTGCATGTCACCGGCGCACTGCGCTGGAACCGGGCGGACCTGGAACTGCGGGACCAGATCGGCACGGCCCTAAATGGCGACCATGCCTATGCCCGCGTCAGCCCCGGCGTCGGCGTGACCTGGAATGCCAACAAGGCCGTGACGCTCTACGGCAGCTATACGGAGAGCGAGCGCATCCCGACCCCGGCGGAACTGTCCTGCGCCGATCCGGAACGGCCCTGCCGCTTCCCCAACGCCTTCCTGGCCGATCCGCCGCTGGACGAGGTGATCGCCCGGACCTTCGAGGTCGGGGCGCGGGGCGATCTCGACATGGACGATGCGGGAATGGTGAACTGGTCCGTGGCCGGCTTCCGCACGCGCAACAGCGACGACATCATCTTCATCTCCGCCGGTCCCATCGTCGGAACCGGCTATTTCGACAATGTCGGCGATACCGAGCGCTGGGGCGTGGAGGCGAATATCAATGGCGAGATCGGTCCCGTCTCCTGGTATGCCAGCTACACCTATGTGAAGGCGACGTTCGAGACCGCCCTGTCCATCCAGGCCCCGGACAATCCCTTCTCGGATGAGGAGGGGGAGATCGCGGTGGAACCGGGTGACCGCATTCCGGGTGTCCCGCTGCACAGCTTCAAAGCCGGCGCCGACGTCGCAGTGACCGACGCGTTTACTGTGGGGGCGGAGCTGATCGCCTCTTCCAGCCGTTATCTCCGCGGGGACGAGGCGAACCTGGACGACCCCGTGGACGGCTTCGCGATCATCAATGCCGAGGCCGGTTACAGGCTGGGCAGGATCGAGATTTTCGGCCGGGTACAGAACGTCTTCGATACGGATTACGAGACGTTCGGCATCTTCGGAGAGGCGGATGAGCTGGGTTTCGAGAATCCGCGCTTCCTCTCTCCCGGCGCGCCGCGGACCTGGTTGGTTGGCGCACGGGCGCGCTTCTGACCGCCGACAATTTGCACCTCCCGCAGACTTGGGGCCGCCCTCGGGCGGCCCCTTCTTTTTGGGAGGCCCGGGATCATCGGGCGGTCAGCTTTTCCCGCAGGATCGGCGGCATCAGGGCCAGCGCCTCTTCGCGCGTCAGGCCGGGGGTCAGGCGCTCATCATACAGGGTGCGGACCAGGATGCGGTCGGCATCGCCCAACCGCTGATATCCCACATGGTCGTTCAGCGCCGTGGAGATGTCCTCCACCTCTCCGAACAGTCCGAAGGACTGCAGCAGCTCCTCCAGGATGCAGGCGCGGGCCACGGCGTCACCGGTGTTGCCGGCATTGATATGAATATCGGAGCGCACCATCCGCCCCTCGCGGCTGACCGGCAGGGCGATGCAGGTGAAGGCGCGGTCGTCGGGATTGACCGGCGACACGAAGAAGGGCCAGTACTGCTTGCGCCAGGTCAGCATCAACTCGATGTCGCCGCGGTTCAGGGTGGCGACTTCGACCCGGATTTCGATGCCGCTCGCCTCGCTGAGGTCGGCTGCGACCAGATCCACATGCTCCAGGAAATCCCCGGCGGCGTCGCCGCGCACGACGACGCGGATCGGCTTGGTCCAGCGGGTCAGCACCCGCTCCCGCTTGTTCTCGTCGAAGAGGATGCCATCATCGAAGATGTGGGCCAGCCTCATCTCCCAGACATCGTCGGCGGCCACCGGCTCCGGCCACGTATAGACCTCCCGCTGAGCGAGTGCCGGAGCAATCCCGGACATGGCAAGAAACAATGCCGCCAGACCGGCGCAGCGGACCAGGAATCGGGGCAGCCTCATGGACGCCTCCAGGACAGGTTGGCAGTGCACCAACCGTCCTGGAGGAGGAGTGTTGCAGGTTCCCGTCCCCGCCCGCTCAGACGCTGTAGTGAAGCAGGGTGACCCCGCCGCTGGCATAGTTGGAGATATCGCCGGCCACGGCCTGCCCCTCGGGTGAGGAAAGCGCGTTGTTCATCGCGTCCGCGTCTGCGAACTCCCCCTCGAAGATGCAGAAATAGGGGCTGTCGCCGCCCACGGCCGCCACGTCGTAGCTGAAGCGGTGGGCCTGCAGGCCCGGCATCTTCTGCGCCAGGGGCACATGCACCCGCTCATAATAATCCTTGAAGTGGGCGGGGTCCTTCGGGTGTCCGTAGAGTGCCACCAGCTTGTGCATCCTCAATCCTCCCTTGACTTGTCGTTGTGCGCAGCATGCGCGGCGATCCTGCCGCTGTCACCGGCGCGGCGGCGGTACGCCCGTCGGCCCAGAGGCGCAGAACCCCAGTGGATTGCATCTCCACCCTCGCCAGTATCGCAATGCGACTATGGTGGGGTAAAGCCCCGACCGGCGGTACGGCGCCGCCGGGGGCTGGAAGGCGGCTTGTCAGAAAGTCGAATTTACGGGGAAGGGGCTGCGGACCGACAGTCAGGTCCAAGGCCCGGGAGGGGCCGGTCCGTCAACCGTGCTGCTGGGGAGATTGCCGTGCTGCACCAAGCCCTCGAGAAGCTCAAGTCGAGCGTCGCCCTGCGTTCCAAGTACGACAACTTCATCGGCGGCCAGTTCGTGCCCCCGGTGCAGGGCCGCTACTTCGACAACATCTCGCCGGTCACCGGCAAGGTTGTCTGCCAGATTGCCCGTTCCACCTCCGAGGACATCGAGCTGGCGCTCGATGCCGCCCACAAGGCGAAGGATGCCTGGGGCCGCACCCCGGTCGCCCAGCGCGCGGCGCTGCTGAACAAGATCGCCGACCGGATGGAAGAGCGCCTCGACCTGCTGGCGCTGGTCGAAACCGTCGACAACGGCAAGCCGATCCGCGAGACCACCGCCGCGGACATCCCGCTGGCCATCGACCATTTCCGCTATTTCGCCGCCTGTGTCCGCGCGCAGGAAGGCAGCCTGGCGGAGATCGACCACGATACGGTCGCCTACCATTTCCATGAGCCGCTGGGCGTGGTCGGTCAGATCATCCCCTGGAACTTCCCCATCCTGATGGCCGCCTGGAAGCTGGCCCCGGCGCTGGCCGCCGGCAATTGCGTCGTGCTGAAGCCGGCCGAGCAGACCCCGATGGGCATCATGGTGTTCGCGGAGCTGATCGCCGACATCCTGCCGCCGGGCGTGCTGAACATCGTCAACGGCTTCGGCATCGAGGCCGGCAAGCCGCTGGCCCAGAACAAGCGCATCTCCAAGATCGCCTTCACCGGTGAGACCACCACCGGTCGGCTGATCATGCAGTACGCCTCCGAGAACATCATCCCGGTTACGCTGGAGCTGGGCGGCAAGTCGCCGAACATCTTCTTCGCCGACGTGATGGCCGAGGATGACGACTTCCTGGACAAGGCCCTGGAAGGCTTCGCGATGTTCGCCCTGAACCAGGGCGAGGTCTGCACCTGCCCCAGCCGCGCGCTGGTGCATGAGAAGATCTACGACCGCTTCATGGAGAAGGTCGTCGCCCGCGTTCAGTCCATCAAGCAGGGCAGCCCGCTGGACGCCACCACCATGATCGGCGCCCAGGCCAGCAATGATCAGATGGAGAAGATCCTCTCCTACATCGACATCGGCCGCGGCGAGGGGGCGAATGTCCTGACCGGCGGTGCCCGCGCCCATCTGGGCGGCGAGCTGGAAGAGGGCTTCTACGTGCAGCCGACCATCCTGGAAGGCCACAACAAGATGCGCGTCTTCCAGGAGGAGATCTTCGGGCCGGTCGTGTCGGTCACGAAGTTCAAGACCGACGAGGAGGCGCTTTCCATCGCCAATGACAGCCTGTACGGGCTGGGCGCGGGCGTGTGGAGCCGCGACGGCAACCGCGCCTACCGCTTCGGCCGTGAAATCCAGGCCGGCCGCGTCTGGACCAACTGCTACCACATGTACCCGGCCCATGCGGCCTTCGGCGGCTACAAGCAGTCCGGCATCGGTCGCGAGACCCATAAGATGATGCTGGACCACTATCAGCAGACCAAGAACCTGCTGGTCAGCTACAGCCCGAAGGCGCTGGGCTTCTTCTAAGCCGCGCCGTTCCGTAGGTCGGATCGGGCTTGGCGATGATCCGACATGGTGGTGACAGTTCTGCACCGCTGTGTCGGATCGGCGCCTTCGGATTGATCCGACCTATGGCTCTCGCCTACTGGCAGCAAACCGGGAGCAGACCCATGGTCGAGCGCGTCGTCGCAACGCCTGCCGCGGAAGAGCTGATCGCGCGGTTGAAGGCGATCCATGGGAAGCTGATGTTCCACCAGTCGGGCGGGTGCTGCGACGGGTCCGCCCCGATGTGCTACCCGGCAGGGGAGTTCAAGGTCGGCGGCAGCGACGTCTTCCTGGGGCGCATCGCCGGTTGCCCGGTCTATATCGGGGCCGCCCAGTTCGAGTACTGGTCCCACACCCAATTGATCATCGACGCGGTGCCCGGCCGCGGGGCCGGATTCTCCCTGGAAGCGCCGGAGGGCATGCGCTTCCTGACCCGCGGGCGGGTCTTCAGTGATGCGGAGGCCGAGGATCTCCTCGCCCTTGGGCCTCCTGCACGGGGTGATGGCGTTCATTAGGACCTTCCTCCTGGCCATTGCCCGTCCCTATGCCGCCGGCTGCCACCGGCGGCCTTTTTTGTGTCCGCACTCGGCCAGGTGGGGTGGACCTTCGTTCTATTTCCTTGTGGGCCGGCGGACGCCATCATCATGGTAGGAACGAAAAGTGCCGCCGGACCATGGACAAGGCACACGCGCTGGGAGGCGCACCCGAGATGATGACGTTGCGGCAGGTGGAGATCTTCTGGGCCATCGCCCATGCCGACAGCCTGACCAAGGCCAGCAAAATCCTGGGCCTCGCCCAACCCTCCATGTCCCAGCAATTGGCGAAACTGGAGGAGGAGACAGGCACGAAGCTGTTCACCCGTATCAACAACAGCATGGAACTGACCGACGCCGGCCGTTTCTTCCTGCGCAAGGCCGAGGCGATCCTGGCCAATGTGGACGAGGCGACGGCCGGTATGCGGGAGTTCGGCCAGGGTCAGCGCGGCATCATTTCCATCGGCATGCTGACTTCGGTGGGGCGCACCATCATGCCGCGCGCCCTGGTGAAGGCGGCGGCCCTGATGCCCGGCGTGGAAATCGACATCCATGAGGTAGCGCCGGCCGAAGCTATGGAGCTGCTGTATGGGCGGCGCATCAATATGGCGATCCTGGGGGGAAACTCCGTCGCTTCCACCAGCGCCTCCTTCCAACAGGTCGATCTGCTGACCGATCCGCAGGTGCTTGCCGTCCCGCGCCGCCTGAACCTGTCGGAAGTCGAGGTGCCGGAGCGCGACCTGACGGAAGCCGATCTGCGCATCCTGAACAACTGTATCCAGTTCAATTTCGGCACCCAGCGCAGCCGGCGGGTGGAGCAATGGTATCGGGACCACCTGCCGCGGCACCAGGTTCTGTGCCAGACGCGCACTTACGAGGTTGCCCTGTCCATGGTGGATGCGGGGGCCGGCGTGGCTCTGGTGCCGGCCCTGGCGGCGAAGCTCGGCCCGGCCCAGGACTATGATGTCCGCCTCTACCGCGTCGACATGCCGGAGCGCCGTCTGGTCGCGCTGGCCCCGCCGCAGACCTTGCGGGTCGATCTCTATGCCCGGTTCCTCGCCATCCTGAAGGAAGCGGCGGAGGAGGTGGAGTTGCCGACGGTGGAAGCCACGCCGCCCTTCCTCCGCCCCGACTGCCCGCGCCGCCCCGTGCCCGATCAGCGCCCGTCCCTGTTCGGCGCGTAAGGCAGGCCAGCCCGGCGTCCGCCTGTCTTGTCCCGTCATTCCTTCCAGCGGAGACTGGATGAACGGAACTGCGGGAGGACATCATGCAGCGGACTAAGGCCGAAGACGCCATGGCCCTGGCGGACAATTCCAGCCGCTATGCGCGGCTGCTGGACCATGCCCAGGGGGATATCGGCTTTTACCGACCCGTCGGCACCGATCCGCAGCAGCCCCATCAGCGCGATGAGGCCTATATCGTTCACTCCGGCACGGGCACGTTCGTCTGCGCGGGAGAGCGGTGTGCGTTCGCGCCTGGAGACGTGCTGTATGTGCCGGCGGGGGCAGAGCACCGCTTTGAGGAGTTCAGCGACGATTTCACCACCTGGGTGGTCTTCTTCGGCCCGCGTCCGACGCCATCCGCCGGGTGAGCGGAGAGGGGTAGGCTTCTGCCCCCGGACCCGGCCGAGCCTCCAGCATCGAGCTGCGCCTATGGCAGCCATAGGCTATGGCACGCATAGATAATCCTCTGGCCCTCGACCCGATAGGCTTTCCCAGTGCCGTCATCCTGGCGGCGGACAACAGAACTGGGAGAAGCGTCATGAAGAAGTGGACCAAGCCGAAGGTCGTCGAAATCTCCGTGGGCTGCGAGATCAACTGCTACGCCTGCGCCGAGGTGTGAGCCGGTCCGCCGCCGGTCGCGCGCAGAAAGGAGAGCCGTAGCATGCGGATCATCGTTCTAGGCGCCGCGGCCGGCGGCGGTTTCCCGCAGTGGAACTGCAATTGCGGACCCTGCCGCAGGGCACGATCCGGCGACCCGCTCGCCGTACCCCGCACCCAGTCCTCGCTGGCCGTCAGCGCCGATGGCGGGCAATGGGTGCTGCTGAACGCCTCCCCCGACCTTCGCCAGCAGATGCTGGCCACCCCGGCGCTGCACCCGCGCGAGGGGCTGCGGCACAGCCCGATCGGGGCGGCGCTGCTGACCAACGGCGATGTCGACCATGTCGCCGGGCTGATCAATCTGCGGGAGGGGCACCGCTTCACCCTCTACGCCTCCGACGACATCCACGACGTGCTGCGCGCCAACAGCCTGTTCGGCGTGCTGAACCATGAGCTGGTGGAGCGCTGCCGCATGCCGCTGGATGTGGCGCAGCCCATCATGGGCGGGCAAGGGCCGACCGGCCTGACCATCCGCATGTTCCCGGTGCCGGGCAAGGTGGCCCTGTATCTGGAGGGCGCCGCCCCCGAATTGGCCGCCGTGGGCGGGCATACGGTGGGGCTGGAGGTGTCGGACGGAACGTCCAGCTTCTTCTACATCCCCGGCTGCGCCGAGGTGAGCGAGGAGCTGGCCGGGCGGATCCCCGGCGCGCCGCTGGTCTTCTTCGACGGCACCGTCTGGCATGACGAGGAGATGCGGGACGCCGGGGTCGGCACCAAGACCGGCCGGCGCATGGGGCATCTGCCCATCTCCGGCCCGGACGGGTCGATGGCCGCGTTCGAGCGGCTGGGCATCGCCCGCAAGATCTACATCCACATCAATAATACGAACCCGATCCTGCTGGAGGACAGCCCCCAGTACGCGGCCGTGCGCGCGGCCGGCTGGGAGGTTGCGCGGGACGGGATGGAGGTAACGCCATGACGGAAATGCTGTCTCCCGCCCAGCTAGAGGAGCGGCTGCGCGATCTCGGCGCGCGCCGGTACCACCATCTGCACCCGTTCCATCGGATGCTGCATGGCGGTGAGCTGAACAAGGGGCAGGTGCAGGCCTGGGCGCTGAACCGCTTCTATTACCAGAGCCGGATTCCCATCAAGGACGCCAATGTCCTGGCGCGGCTGGAGGACCCGGCGGACCGCCGCGTCTGGCGCCAGCGGATCATCGACCATGACGGCAGCCAGCCGGGGGAGGGCGGCATTGCCCGCTGGCTGATGCTGACCGGCGGGCTGGGGCTGGATCGGGATTATGTGGAAAGCCTGAGGGGCCTGCTGCCCGCCACCCGCTTCGCCGTGGACGCCTATGTCCACTTCGTACGGGACCGTACGGTGCTGGAGGCGGTGGCATCCTCCCTGACGGAGCTGTTCAGCCCCGGCATCATCCAGAACCGTGTTTCCGGCATGCTGGCGAACTACGACTTCGTCACCAAGGAGACCCTGGCCTATTTCAACAACCGCCTGACCGAGGCCCCGCGCGATGCCGATTTCGCCCTGGCCTATGTGAAGCGGGAGGCACGCACGCCGGAGCAGCAGCAGGCCGTGATCAACGCGCTCGCCTTCAAGTGCGACGTGCTGTGGTCGCAGCTCGACGCGCTGTACCACGCCTATGTGGCCCCTGGGCATATCCCGCCCGGAGCCTTCGATCCGGCGGGACGCTGAGCCATGGCGGCACTGGTCGAGGACAGCCGGCCCCGCCTGCCACGGCATGCCAAGCTGCGCTTCGACGCCGCCCGGCAGGGCTGGGTCCTGCTGGGGCCGGAGCGGGTGTTCAACCTGGATGAGATCGCCGCCGCCGTGCTCCAGCGCTGCAACGGCGAGGAGACGTTCAGCGGCATCGTCGGCGCGCTGGCCGCGGAATACGAGGCCGATCCGGCCGAGGTCGCGCCGGACGTGCGCGAACTGCTTCAGGACCTGATGGACAAGGGGATGGTGACGGCATGAACGTGATGCTCCCCCGGCCGGAGGCCGAGAAAACCCACGCAAAGCCCGCTCTGGCGCCGCCGCTGGCCCTGCTGGCGGAGCTGACGCACCGCTGCCCGCTGGCCTGCCCCTACTGCTCCAACCCCGTGGAGATGGCGCGGGCGGGGCAGGAGCTGGGGACCCCAGGATGGCGGCGGGTGATCGACCAGGCCGCGGCGCTGGGCGTGCTCCAGATCCATTTCTCCGGCGGGGAGCCCTTGGTGCGGCGCGACCTGGAGGAGCTGGTGAGCCATTCGGCCAAGGCCGGGCTCTATACCAACCTCATCACCTCCGCCGTGATGCTGGATCAGGCGCGGCTGGACGCGCTGGTCGCGGCCGGGCTGGACCATGTGCAGATCAGCGTGCAGGACGCGGAGCCGAAATCCGCCGAGCGGATCGGCGGCATGAAAGGAGCGCACGCCAAGAAGATGGCCGCTGCGGCGCGGGTGCGTGCGGCCGGCTTGCCGCTGACCCTGAACGCGGTGGTCCATCGCCAGAATTTGGACCGGCTGGAGCAGATGATCGAGCTGGCGCTGGCCTGCGACGCCGACCGGCTGGAGGTGGCGCATGTCCAGTATTACGGCTGGGCCCTGAAGAACCGCGCCGCCCTGATGCCGACCCGCGCCCAGCTCGACCGCGCGACCGAGGTGGTGAATGCGGCGCGGGCGGAGCTGAAGGGCCGGCTGGTGATCGATTATGTGGTGCCGGACTACTATGCCCACCGGCCCAAGGCCTGCATGGGCGGCTGGGGCCAGCGCTTCATCACCGTCAGCCCGGCCGGCAAGGTGCTGCCCTGCCACGCGGCGGAGGTGATTCCCGACATGCGCTTCGACAGCGTGGAGGAGGAAAGCCTCGCCACGATCTGGGCGGAAGGGGAGGCGTTCCAGCGCTTCCGCGGCACAAGCTGGATGCCGGAGCTCTGCCGCTCCTGCGAGCACAAGGAGCGGGATTGGGGCGGCTGCCGCTGCCAGGCCCTGGCCCTGACCGGCGACGCCGCCGCCACCGACCCGGCCTGCGCCAAGTCCCCGCACCATGCGGAGCTGGTGAATGTGGCGGAGCGGGAAAGCGCCGGGGACGCGCCGGAATTCGTGTACCGGCGGTTCTCGTAAGGTATTGCCCGTCCGACCGACACGGCGATACGCAGGTCGGTCACGCGGTGAGCATGGCCGACATCGAGTGGCACCTCACCCCGCCTTGCACAGCCCCTCCGCCTCGTCATCCCCCAGCGTGTCCAGCGGGGTCCGGGGATGCAGGAAGCCCTCCTGGGGGGAGATGCCGACCAGCATGCGCGGGTTGGCGATCAGGATGGGCTGGCGGAGCTGGCCGTCCCAGGGCCGGAAGCTCAGCGCCTGCCCCTTGAAGGCCGCCAGGGCAAAGTCGGGGGAGCGGATGAAGTCGGCCAGATCAGCCGGATCGGTGCTCTTGGTCCGGGTCGCCGCTTCGCCCACGGCCCGCACCGCCACCCAGGCGGCATGGTCCCGTTCCGCCATCGGCCGGCCGGCCTGTTCCAGGAAGCGGTTCTGGAGCTGCGTTCCGCCCCAGGACTCGAAGGCGCGGGACCAGTTGGTCGCCACCAGCTCCTGGGTGCCGGCGACGGGGCGGGGGCGGTGGGTCCGGTGGCTGAGGTAATCGCCGAACCGGTCCTCCCCATCCGCGACCAGCAGCACGTCGTAGTCGGAGCCCTGGGTGAAGGTCTTCACCACATCCCGCTCATTGGTGAAGCCGTCGTCCGTGCGGGCGTTGCCGACGTCGAAGGTCCATTTCTTGTCGACGACGACATCGGCGCGCAGCCGCTTCGCCGTGCGGCGCAGGGCGTCGGCGAAGCCCTTGTCGTCCGGCCCCTGTCCCTCCACCAGGAACCAGTCCATCCATTGGCGCGCGGTCAGGAACTGGCCCAGCGCGTCGGCCAGCATGGCGTGGCTGGGCATGGTGTGCAGCAGGTTGGCGCGGCACTGGTTCCGGCGCAGCCGGTCGTCCTTGGCGCGGGCGTTCAGGATCAGGGCGTCCTGCGCCTCCGGCAGGGCCGCCACCTCCAGCAGCGCATCCGCCGGCAGGTCGGCCACGATCAGCCTGACCCCGCCGCCCAGCAGTTCGCGGGCGGCCTCGACCGCGCTGCCGCCCTCATCGGCGATGGCCTCCGCCAGTTCGAAATCCTGGCCCATGAAGCGGCCGGTGGTGTCATTGTCGGCTACCCCCAGCCGCGCCCCCTGGAGCCCGCCGTCACGGATGACGGGATCGGTGAAGGACAGGCTCTGCCGGGGGGCTTCCTGCACGCCGAGGAAGCCGATGCGCACGGTTTCCGCGGCCCCGGCTGGCGAAATGCCCGGAAGCAGGAGAAGGAGGAGCAGAAGCGGGCGGAGCGGTCCAGGCAATGGATTTCCCTCGTCCGGTGGGGCTTCGTCGATGGGATTTCAGTATCGCGTCCCGGCGCGGAGATTGAATGCGACTAATGTCTAATCGGGCGCTGTCCCGCCCATGCTGGCATTGGCAGGGCGTGCGGCGTAGATTTGGACAACGGCGCTGGATGCACAGCGATATTCCCGCCAATTCGGGGGCCGAGAGGATGCGAGTGAATGGCGGCCGGCCGCTTCGCCAAGCCTGTTCCCAGGCGGCGGATGCGGATGCTGCGGCCGCGGAGATTTATCGGGGGCTGACGGACGGCGGCGCGGATACGGATCTGGCGCTGGTGCTGGTCTTCTGCTCCAGCCATTTCGAGCTTGAGCGGCTGGCCGGGGGGCTGGCGCGCCGGTTCGGCGACGTGCCCGTGGTGGGCTGCACCTCGGCCGGGGAGCTGACGCCGCTGGGCTACCTGTCCGGCTCCATCACCGGCGTCGCCTTTCCGCGCGGTGATTTCGCCGCGGCGGTGGAGCGGCTGGACCGGGTCAGCGCCTTCGAGATCGGGGACGCCAAGCCGGCGGCCCGCGCCGTCATGGACAGGCTTGAGCGCGCTTCGGCGGAGCTGGGGCCGGGCGCCAAGCCGCTGGGCGTGTTCCTGGTCGACGGGCTCTGCGTGCGGGAGGAGCTGATCGTCAGCGCGCTCTACGACGCGCTGGGCGACGTGCCCCTGATCGGCGGCTCGGCCGGCGACGATCTGGAGTTCAAGAAGACCTGGGTGCTGCATGAGGGGCGCTTCCACGAGGATGCGGCCCTGCTGCTGATGCTGTCCACCACCCGTCCCTTCCAGGTGTTCCGCAACCAGCATTTCGTCCATACCGACAAGAAGATGGTGGTGACCCAGGCCGACCCGGCGGCGCGGATCGTCACCGAGATCAATGCGGAGCCGGCGGCCAAGGAATATGCCCGCATGGTCGGGCTGGAGGGGGAGCCGCTGACGCCCATGATCTTCGCCGCCCACCCGGTCGTGGTCCGGACCGGCGGCGAATATTATGTCCGCGCCATCCAGAAGGTGAATGAGGATGAGAGCCTGACCTTCTTCTGCGCCATCGACGAGGGCATCGTGCTCACGGTGGCGGAGGGGGTGGACATCGTCCAGAACCTGGAGGACCTGTTCCGCCGGGTGACGGAGCAGATCGGTCCGCCCGAGATGGTGCTGGGCTTCGATTGCGTCTTCCGCTCCCTGGAGATCGAGCAGAAGCAGCTCAAGCAGGTCGTGTCCGGCGTGCTGGCCCGCCACAATGTGATGGGCTTCTGCACCTACGGGGAACAGTACAACGCCATGCATGTGAACCAGACCTTCACCGGTCTGGCCATTGGTGCCGCATGTCCGCCATCCACATGATCGAGGACGATCTCAGTCCGGAAGAGGCCCGCATCCAGGAGCTGGAGCGCGAGGTCTACAAGCTGCGCCGCATCAACAAGGCATTGATGGACCGGGTCGAGCGCAGCATGGACTTCCAGGGCAACGCCTTCTCCCTGTTCCAGACGGCCATCGTCCTGGAAACCAAGGTGAAGGAACGCACCCAGCAGCTCGAGGAGACCCTGCGGGAGCTGGAGGTGTCCAATGCCGCCCTGGGCGCTGCCAAGGAAGCGGCAGAGAAAGCGCAGTTGCGCCTGCAGGAAGCCATCGAGGCGGTGAATGAGGGCTTCGCCCTGTTCGACCGCGACGACCGGCTGGTGATGTGCAACCGCACCTATCTGAAGCTCTGGCCCTCCATCGCTGAATATATAAAACCGGGGCTTAGCTTCGGGGAGATCGCTGGACTGGCGGCATCGAGCAAGAGCGTGCTCCAGGCCCGCAGCGCGCCGGAACGCTGGGTAGCGGAACGGCTGAGCTTCCACGCATCCGCAAGCGGCAGCCATGTGCATCCGTTGTCCGACGGACGCTGGATTCAGATCAATGAGCGCCGCACGGCGGAGGGTGGCACCGTCGGCATCTATACCGACATCACCGATGTCAAGGAGCATGACGCGCGGGAGCGGGCGCAGGTGCTGGCCGAGAAGTCGGCGCTGCTCCAGGCCACGCTGGATAATATCCCCCAGGGCGTGTCGGTGTACGACAGGGATCTCAGGCTGGTGGCCTGGAACGGGCCGTTCGTCCGGCTGCTGGAACTGCCGGAGGATGTGGTGCATGCCGGCGCCACCTATCACGACTTCCTGCGCCACAATGCCAGCCTGGGCGCCCAGGGCTTCCCGGCGGAGGTCGTGGACCTTTCCGACGGGGCAGGCAGCCTGACGGTGGAGCAGGCCTGGCACAATGGCCGGGTGCTGGAGCTGCGGCGCAATCCCATGCCGGGCGGCGGCTTCGTCACCACCTACACCGACATGACCGAGCGCAAGCGGATCGAGCAGGCCCTGCGCGACGGGGAGCAGCGCATCCGCCTGATCACCGACACCATCCCGGCCCTGATCGCCTATGTGGATGCAGGCGAGACCTACCGGTTCGTGAACCGGCGCTACCGCGATCTGTTCGGGCGGGACGACATCGTCGGCTTGACGATGCGGGAGCTGCTGGGCAAGAAGGCTTACGACTGGCGGGAGCCGCACATCCGGACCGTCATGTCTGGCAAGGAAACGGAGTTCGAACTTGGCTGGCCGGGGCAGGGCGGGGGCAAGCGTTACGGCCACGCCACCTATGTTCCCCATTTCGGGCCGGATGGCATCGTTATCGGCTTCTTCTCCCTGATCCAGGACGTGACGGAGCGGCGCCGGGCGGCGGAAGCCCTGAAGGAGGCCAACGAGGGGCTGGAGCGCCGCGTCGCCGACCGCACCGCGGCGCTGACGGAGGTGAATACCCAGCTCCACCAGGAAATCCGCGAGCGCCTGGCCATGGAGGAGGCGCTGCGCGTGGCCAAGACCACGGCGGAACAGGCGAACCTCTCCAAGACCAAGTTCCTGGCCGCCGCCAGCCACGACCTGCTGCAACCGCTGAACGCGGCCCGGCTCTTCGTCTCCGCTTTAACGGATGCGGACCTTCCGCCCGAGCCGAAGACCCTGATCGAGAAGACGGATTCGGCGCTGCTGTCGGTTGAGGATCTGCTGGAGGCGCTGCTGGACATCTCCAAGCTGGATGCGGGCGCCGTCTCCGCCCAGCCGGACGACTTCCCGATCTCGGCCCTGCTGGGGGCGCTAGCGGCCGAGTACGCGCCGGTGGCGAAGGAAAGGGGGCTCGACCTGCGCTTCGTCAGTTCGGGCGTGGTGGTCCGCAGCGACATGCGGCTGCTGCGCCGCATCCTTCAGAACTTCATCTCCAACGCGCTGCGCTACACCCGCTCCGGCCGGGTGCTGGTTGGGTGCCGGCGCATGGCCGGCCAGCTACGGCTGGAGGTGGTGGATACCGGCCCCGGCATTCCGGAGGACAAGCTGACGGAAATCTTCGAGGAGTTCCGCCGGCTGGAAACCGACCGGCATATCCGCGACCGCGGCATGGGGCTGGGCCTTGCCATCGTGCAGCGCGTGGCCCGCATGCTGAACCATCCGGTGGAGGTGACGTCCACCCTGGGGCGCGGCTCCACCTTCTCCGTCACCGTGCCCCTGGGCGGAACGGCGACGGCCAAGTGCCGGCCCCTGGCCAAGCCGGCGGTGCCCTACAGCCCGCTGACCGGGGCTCGGGTGCTGGTCATCGACAACGAGGCTGCGATCCTGGACGGGATGAGCGCGCTGCTGCGCGGCTGGGGGTGCGAGGTCACGGTCGCGATGAGTGGAGAGGAGGCGGTCGCCCGCCTGCGCGATCTCGGCGGGCGGCCCGAGGTGGTCGTCGCCGATTACCATCTGGAGGAGGGCGCTCTCGGCGTGATGGAAATCCAGCGGGTCCGTCAAGCCTGCGGCCACAAGGTGCCCGGCATCGTCATCACCGCCAACCGCACCGCCGACGTGCATGACGAGGTGCAGGCCCACGGCCTGCCCTTGCTGACCAAGCCGGTGAAGCCGGCCCAGCTCCGGGCGCTGATCACACAGTTGCTGAGTTGAGGGCGGAGTTCGCATTTCATTTTAGAAGTCAGCATCGCGGGCGAAATTTTGAAAGAGAGTGCGCATACCTCTTTCGCGTAAATTTATTCGCAGTTATTCTGCCGAGGCAGTGCCATTCACCAGAACTGGAAAGTTACTATGCAGAATAGAGAAAATTAAGGAAGCTTCTGGGATTGTAGAACTCTCTTCCTTAGAAAGAGAAGATGTCCTAAAGATACTATCACAGGCAGGCGAGCGGAAGATAACGGAGACACAGCTTAAGACAATTGTTGAGATATTTCCAGATTTTTCCAAGATGGCAATAGAATCTCTAAAATCTCTTAGTGAGGTTGTATCTGGCGCTAAAGGAACTCAGGCGGCAGCGCTGTCAAATATCTCCGAATCCGTGAAGGGCATGTCGGAAGCACTGGCTCATTTGGCAAAAAATGCCGAAAGTGATGCTGCGAGGACTGATATTTCTCGTGCCCTAGTCAATGCGGGATCAGTATATATTCAGTTTGCTCAGATCAGTAAAGAAATGAGTGCTGACAACAACATTTCGCGGCGAAATATTGCCGCTAAATCTATCGCGTTATGTACTATCACTATGGCAGGAGTGGGGGCGTTTTTATTCGCCAAGCATAAGGTATAGTTTTATAAAGAGTGCGCACTTTCGCCTGGATGAGATATCGCCATTGTGAAACGTTCCTATTTTCTCTGAAATGGCATTTCAATCAGGGCTAACATAAAGCAACAAGCCGTCAGGCCCGCGCCAGGGCCCGGTCGGGCTGGGGCTGCTGGGGGGTGAAGTTGACGCGGTTGGCCAGGATCACGGCCTGGGTGCGGCTGTAGACCTCCAGCTTCTGCAGGATGGCGGAGACATGGGCCTTCACGGTCGTCTCCGTCACGTCCAGAAGATAGGCGATCTCCTTGTTCAGCTTGCCGGCGACGATCAACTCCAGCACGCGGCGCTGCTGCGGCGTCAGGCTGTCGATCTTGCGGAGGATGGTGCGTTCCTCCTCGGTCTGCGCGGCCGGGGCGGGAGCGGCCGGCTCCTCCAGCCCTTCCAGGTCGGGGGTGAAGACGTCGCCCGCCAGTACGCTGCGCAGGGCGGCGGCGATGGCGCCGCGGGCCAGGGCCTTCGGCACGAATCCGGCGGCGCCATGCTCCAGCGCCTCCCGCACGAGGCGGCGGTCGCAGGAGGCGGAGACGATCACCACGGGGACGGCCGGGAAGCGGGTGCGGATGTCGGTCAGACCGCTGAAGCCGTTCATGCCCGGCATGTTCAGGTCCAGAAGGACCAGATCGAAATCCTTCTCGCGGTCCAGCATCCGCATGGACTCGTCGAGGTCGGAAGCTTCGTAAAGTTCACACTTGTCGAAAGTTACCGCGAGTACGGTGCGTAGGCCATCCCGGACCAGAGCATGGTCGTCGGAGATCAGCACCTTGCCCATTGGGGTACCTCCCGAGGTAGTGAGGGCAGTTTTATTGCTGCGCCCTTTCTCTTCGACTGGAACTTATAACAGGCCTGTAACCATCGTCGAGCAACAAAATGGGGCCGGCGTTTCGCCGGCCCCATGATTTCGTCTGGTTTATGGTGGCGAGGCTATTCAGGCCTTCGGCACCTTGAACACCCAGAGCGAGCCGCCCTGGTTGATGGTGTTGATGCTCTTGGCGACCTCGCCGCCCCAGAGCGGAACGGCGCCGCCCCAGCCGGACACGACCGCCACATACTGCTCGCCATCCATCTCCCAGGTGACCGGGGTGCCGACCACGCCGGAGCCGGTCTGGAACTTCCACACCTCCTGGCCGGTCTTGGCGTCGAACGCCTTCAGATAGCCCTCCGGCGTGCCGGTGAAGACCAGGTTGCCCGCCGTGGTCAGGACGCCGCCCCACAGCGGGGCCTTGTTCTTGTACTCCCAGGCGATCTTGCCGGTGGCCGGGTCGATGGCGCGCAGGACGCCGATATGGTCCTCGTACAGCGGCTTGATGGTGAAGCCGGCGCCCAGATAGGCCGCACCCTTCTTGTAGGTGATCGGCTCGTTCCAGATGTCCATGCCCCACTCGTTCGAGGGAACGTAGAACAGGCCGGTGTCCTTGCTGTAGGCCATCGGGTTCCAGTTCTTGCCGCCCAGGAAGCCGGGGGCCGCGAAGACGGAGCTGCCCTTTTCGGCTGCCATCGGGTTGCCGGGCCGGTTCTCGTCCACATAGATCGGCCGGCCCTTCTCGTCATAGCCCTTGGCCCAGGTGACCTTGGAGACGAAGGGGGTGGCGCTGATGAACTGGCCGTTCTCGCGGTTCAGCACGAAGAAGAAGCCGTTGCGGTCGGCCTTGGCGCCGGCCTTGATGGTCTTGCCGTCCTTCTTCAGGTCGAACGGGATGAACTCGTTGACGCCGTCATAGTCCCAGCCGTCATGCGGGGTGCTCTGGAAGTGCCACTTGATGACGCCGGTGTCCGGATCGATGGCGAGGGTGGAGGAGGTGTAGAGGTTGTCGCCCGGGCGGAGATGGCTGTTCCACGGGGACGGGTTGCCGGTGCCCATGTAGATCAGGTTGGTCTCGGGATCGTAGGTGCCGCCCAGCCAGGTCGCACCGCCGCCGGTCTTCCACGCATCGCCTTCCCAGGTGGCGTTGAGCTTGCCGGTCATCCCGTTCTCTTTGCCGTTGAGGGTGCCCATGTGCCCCTCGATCACCGGCCGGGACCAGATCAGCTCACCCGTCTCGGCGTCGCGCGCCTCGACCTTGCCGACGACGCCGAACTCACCGCCGGAGGTGCCGGTGATGATCTTGCCGTTCACGATCATCGGCGCGGCGGTGTAGCTGTAGCCTTCCTCGTAGTTCTCCAGCTTCTTGGACCACTTCACCTTGCCGGTGTCCTTGTTCAGGGCGACCAGCTTGGCGTCCAGCGTGCCGAAATAGACGGTGTCGCCCAGGATGGCGACGCCGCGGTTGATCACGTCGCAGCAGGGCATGATGCCGTCGGGCAGGCGGGCGTTGTACTCCCACTTCTCCTCGCCGGTGCGGGCATCCACGGCCCAGACGCGGCTGTAGCTGCCGGTGACGTAGATGGTGCCGTCATGGATGATCGGCTGGCTTTCCTGGCCGCGCTGCTTCTCCCCGCCGAAGCTGAAGGACCAGACCGGCACCAGCTTGGACACGTTCTGCGGGGTCAGGGCCTTCAAAGGGCTGTATCGCTGCCCCTCGTAGCCCATGCCGTAGGTCAGCACATCGCCCGTGGTCTGCGCATCCTTGACCAGATCGTCGTTGGTCGGCCCGGCCGCCAGCACCGGCGAGGCCGCAAGACACAACAATGCGCACGTCGTCAACAGAAAGCGCTTCATAGCGTTATCTCTCCCCTTCTTTATCGCGCGTCAGCGATGATGCCGGTGTCCAGACGTGGTGATGCAGCGCATCAAGCAGCGGGCCGGAGTTTTACTTGGCAAGGTCAGGATTGGATTGACCGGTGCTGGGTAGTCTACGGCGGGTGCGGTAGGGAACAATTGGACCTTAGTACAAATCGCCGGTCGGACATTTCAGCCCCTGTCACCGAAGCGGCGGCAGCGCGGCCAGCTCCATCTCCGGATACAGATGCGCCACGGACCGGACGAACTCCTCCTCCACCACGCCCATGCCGCGGAACCGCTCCGGGATCGGGGTGGCCATGACCTCCGGCATGTCCAGCCCGCGCTCCGCCGCATCCGCCAGGGTGGTGCGCAGCCAGATCAGGTAGTCGCAGGTCTGGGCGATGGCGGCCTTGTCGGCGCGCACGGCTCCATGGTTCGGCACCAGCACCTTGACGGGCAGCGTCTCCAGCTCGTCCAGCGCCGCCAGCCAAGGCCCGATCTCCGCATGGGGCGTGGTCGGGGCGCGGTCGCTGAAGACCAGCCCGCCGGCGAACAGCACGCCGGTGGTCTCGTCGAACACGGCCAGATCGGCATCGGTGTGGCCGGAGAGCTGGATCAGGCGCAGCCGGTGGCCGCCGATCTCCACGGCTCCAGGCTCCACCGCCTCCGTCGGAACCAGCATCTCCGTGCCGCGCATCCAGTCGCCCAGCATGGTGTACATGTTGCCGAGTACAGCCTGACCTTCCGCCTTGATGCCGTCGATGGTGCCGGGCAGGGCGGCGATGGGAGCATCCTTGAAGGCCTGGTTGCCCAGGAAATAGTCGGGGTGCAGGTTCTGCACATAGACCCGCACCACGGGCCGGTCGGTGACCGTTGCAATCGCCTTGCGCAGATCCTCCCCGAATCGGCGGGACGGGCCGGTCTGGAACAGCACGACACCCTCATCCGTGACGATGAAGGCCGGGTTCAGGATGAAGCCGCCATTGGCCCTGGTGAAATGCTCCGCCTTGCCCTCGACCACCCAGGTGTCCGGCGCGACCTGCCGGGGGGTGAGCTGATAGGACAGGCCCTGGGCAAGGGCGGCGCTGGCGTGCAGGAATGCGACCAGCAGCACCGCGGCAGCGGCAGCCACGGCCGCGAAGGGCGGGGGCGTATGGTGCGGCCGGCGGATCACCGCATCGCCTCCGACACGGGGATCGTGCCGTCGAACTCGTTGCCGTTGTTGTCCCGGCCGGAGACGCGCAGGGCGCTGCCGGCCGCATCGGCGTCGGCCACCAGCGTGATCAGCGGGTTCTCGCTCACCGGCTCGAAGGGCTGGATCGTGCCGATGACCTGCCCATCGGCGCCGGTCACCCTCATGCGGTCGATGAAGAATTCGGGGATGCCCTCCGCCAGCCCGGTATCCATGGGATGGCGCACCCGCACCCGCAGGCGGACCTGCTCCCCATCGCTCCAGGCACGGCCGTGCATCTCCCCCAGATGGCGCTGCCAGCCCGTGTCGGCATGGGCCAGGGCAGGGGCGGTGCAGCCGCCGCCGGACGCATTCACATGGGCGCTGCCCACATGCCAGACGCCGTCGGCGGTGCGAACGGCGGCCCGGACGGGCGTGGCCTGCTGCACCTTGAAGCGGAAGCCGATGATGGGGGCGGCCTTTTCCGGCCGGTAGGTCAGGATGTGGGGGATGGGATTCAGGTCGGCGATGGCGACGATCTCCTCCACCCCCTCCAGCCCGCTGGCATCCACCATGACGGGGACGTTGAAGACATCCTCCGCCGCGCCGGGGGCCGAGACCTTCACCCGCTCGTCGAAGACCACCTCGCCCGGCAGGTAGATCCCCCGCAGATACTCCCACATCGGGGAGTTCAGCGGGTCGGCCGACTGTGCCGGCACGGCGCGGAGCGCACCGGCCAGCAGCAGCGTGGCCGCAAGCATGGTCCGGTTGCGCCCCGCCCTGGTCATGCCGGCACCGTGGAGCTGTAGGTGATGCCGTGGGCCGCGAAGATCGCGGCCAGCTTTCCATTCCGGTCCAGCTCCGCCACGATGTCCGCCACCTTGTAGGCGAGGTCGCGGCCATCCTCCTTGACCGCCATCCCGACCTCCCAGGTGGGGCGGAACAGGCCGGGCAAGGGCATGGTCCCGACCTCGTATCTGGACCTGGCCTCGCCCAGCCCGTGCTCGATCTGCGCCAGGGACGCCATGACGGCGGGAAGTTCGCCGTTCCGCATGGCCGCCACGGCGAGGTCCGGCGTCTTGAAGTGCACCAGCTTGCTCCGGAACCGGCCGTTGAAGCTGCCGCTCAGGTAGAAGTCGGGGACACTGTCGATCTCCACCCCGATGGAGTTGCCCTCCAGCCCGCCGATCCCGCCGGCGCAGTCGGCCTGCTCCGGATCGCAGGCCATGACGAACCGCTCCCGATGGTAGGGGCCGAAGATCACGGCTTCGGTGATGCGCTGGGAGAAGGCGGGGTCGAAAGGGACATGCATCATCAGGTCGGCCGGCGGCTGGCCGACGACGGAGCCCTTCCAGACCGCGTTGCGGAGGTCGTCCTCTACATTCTCGTCCGCTGTCAGTTCCATGAAGTCGACCGCGACGCCCAGCCCCTCGCCGATGGCGCGGCCCAGATCGACGTCGATGCCGGTGAGGACGCCGTCCTTGCGCCAGGACCAGGGGGCGAAGTCGCGGTAGACCGCGATGGTCATCCGCCCCCGCTTCACCACCGTGTCCAGGGAAACGGCGCCGCCGCTGCCCGGACGCGCCATGGCGATCGCGGCGGCGCCGGCCAGCAGGCCTTTCAACAGGGCGCGGCGGTGCATGGGCCTGCTCCTCAATCGGCGGGAACCGTCTCCAGCCAGGCGCGGATGGCCCAGAGCGCCTCCTGCCCCAGCGTGTCGCCGAACTTCGGCATATAGACCTTGCCGTCGCGGACGGCGCCGTTCTTCACCCGCTCCACATACCATTCGTCGCCGCTGTCGCCCGGCTCCAGATAGCGCAGGTCGGGGGCGATGCCGCCGGAAATGGCGCCCAGCCCGTGACAGCGCGCGCAGTTCTGGTTGTAGGCGGATGCACCGATCTCGATCGCCCGCGCATTGCCGCGGAACGGGTTGGCCTCCACCCACTCCTCCCCCAGGTCCGGCAGGCCGGTGGTGTCCACCGCCTGCGGGGTGACATCGCCATGGGCGAAGGCGGTCCCGCCCAGGGCCAGGCTGCCGGCGGTCATCGCGCCAGCGAGGAGAAGGGTCAGTCGGGTCCGGGTTCGCATGGGCCAATCCCTTGGATGATCATTGTCCAGATCGTGGGCCCTGGAGGGGTACAGGCGCACCCCTCCAGGGCCTGTCACAAGCCGGCGCATGCTAGCCGAGGCGGCGGGAGCGATTTATTGCACTTTGGTCTCAATGGTTTGGCGGCCCACCGGTTCACCCCGCGCCAAACCTGCGGAACCGCTTGGAAACCGGCTGCGGATACTTCCTTAGTCCAATGGCCCTGCAACTGGGCCGACCTTAGCCTGCCGGTTCGCCGTCCCACCTGCCCGGAGACGCCAGATGCGCGCGCCCGCCATCCTCTGCCTTGCCCTGCTTGCCGGGTTCGCCGCGCCGGCTGCGGCCACGCCCTTCGCCTATGTGTCGAATGAGCGGGACAACACGCTGAGCGTCATCGACCTGTCGACGATGGAGGTGGTGGACACGATCGAAGTCGGCATGCGGCCGCGGGGCATCACCCTGTCCAAGGACGGCAAGCACCTGTTCATCTGCGCCAGCGACGACGATACGGTCCAGGTGCTGGACCTGGAGAGCGGGAAGATCCTGCACAATCTACCGAGCGGGGACGATCCGGAACAGTTCGCCCTGGCCCCCGACGGCAAGACCCTGTTCATCTCCAACGAGGATGACAACGTCGTCACCGTGGTGGATGTGGAAAGCCGCACGGTCAGCTATCAGGTGGATGTCGGGGTGGAACCGGAAGGCATGGCCGTCAGCCCGGACGGGCGTTGGGCCGTCAATACCTCCGAGACCACGAATATGGTCCATTGGATCGATACCCGGACCAAGGCGCTGGTGGACAACACCCTGGTCGGCGCACGCCCGCGCCATGCGGAGTTCACCGATGACGGCAAGGAGCTGTGGGTGAGTTCTGAGATCGGCGGCACTGTCCATGTCATCGACGTCGCCACCCGCCAGCCCAAGCACACCATCGAGTTCAAAATCCGCGGCGTCCGACCCGACCAGATCCAGCCCGTGGGCATGAAGCTGACGCCGGACGGCAAGACCGCCTTCGTGGCGTTGGGCCCGGCGAACCATGTGGCGGCGGTGGACACCTCCACATACGAGGTGAAGGATTATCTTCTGGTGGGCCGCCGGGTCTGGCACATGGACATGACGAAGGATGGAACCCGCCTGCTGACCACCAACGGCGTCAGCAACGACGTTTCCGTGGTGGATGTCCAGGCGCTGAAGGTTTTAAAGTCCATCCCGGTGGGGCGTTATCCCTGGGGCGTGGTGGTGCGTGAATGACGGTTCCAGCGCTTGAACTCCGCAATGTCGGCTTCGGACACAAGGGCGGCCCGGGCGGCAGGGGCTTCGCCCTGCGCGATGTGAACTTCAGTGTGCAGCCCGGCCAGTTCACGGCGTTGCTGGGCGTCAACGGCGCCGGCAAGTCGACCATGCTTTCGGTCATCACCCGGCTGTTCGATGCCGGGTCGGGAGAGGTGCTGGTCTGCGGCCATTCGCTGGCGAAGGAGCCGCTGAAGGCGCTGGGCGCCATGGGCGTGGTGTTCCAGCAGCCCACATTGGACCTGGACCTCTCCGTCACCCAGAACCTGACCTATGCCGCCGGCCTCCGTGGCCTGCCCAGGGGGGAGGCGAAGGCCCGCATCCGTCAGCTCCTGATCCAGTTCGAGCTGGACGGGCGCGCCAACGACCGGGTGCGCGCCCTGAATGGCGGCCACCGCCGTCGGGTGGAGTTGGCCCGCGCGCTGCTGCATCATCCCCGCCTGCTGATCCTGGATGAGCCCACGGTGGGGCTGGACGTGCCGTCGCGCCGGGCGCTGGTGGATCATGTGCATGCCATCTGCCGCGACGATGGCGTCGCCGTTCTCTGGGCCACCCACCTGATCGACGAGGTTGGGCCGGACGATCAGGTCGTGGTGCTGCACCAGGGCCAGATACTGACCACCGGCCCGGTCGCGGAGGTCAATGCGCGGACCGAGGCCGGATCGCTGAACCAGGCCTTCCACACCCTGATCGGGCGGAGTGCGGCATGAGCATGATCTCCTACCTCCGCGCCCTGCAGGCCGTGCTGGTGCGGGAGGTGCTGCGCTTCGTGCACCAGCGGGAGCGGTTCGTGGCCGCCCTGGTCCGCCCGCTGGTCTGGCTGCTGGTCTTCGCCGCCGGGTTCAGGGCGGCGCTCGGCATCGCGGTGCAGCCGCCTTATGAGACCTACATCACCTACGAGACGTACATACTGCCCGGCTTGGTCGGGATGGTGCAGCTCTTCAACGGGATGCAGAGCAGCCTCTCCATGGTCTATGACCGGGAGATGGGCAGCATGCGGCTGCTGCTGGTGAGTCCGCTCCGGCGGGAGTTCCTGCTGGCATCCAAGCTTCTGGCGGGTACGGCGGTGTCGATCCTGCAGGTCTACGCGTTCCTGCTGATCGCGGCGCTGTTCGATATCGTGGTCCCGCCCATCGGCTATCTGACCGTACTGCCGGCGCTGGTCGTCACCGGGCTGATGCTGGGGAGCATCGGCATGCTGTTCTCCTCCACCATCAAGCAGTTGGAGAATTTCGCCGGGGTGATGAACTTCGTCATCTTCCCGACCTTCTTCCTGTCCAGCGCGCTCTACCCGCTGTGGCGGATGCGGGAATCGTCGGAGCTGCTCTGGCAGATCTGCTCGGTGAACCCCTTCACCCATGCGGTGGAGGTGATCCGCTTCGCGCTATATGGTCAGGTGGCGTGGGAGTCGCTCGGCTGGGTGCTGCTGTCCATGGCCGTGTTCCTGGGCCTGTCCTTCTGGGCCTACAACCCGGCACGCGGGCTGATGCCGCGCAAGGCCGGGGCGGGCGAAGGGTAAGGCTTAAGCTAACAAGCACTCAGGCGATCAGCCGGAACACCGGCTCCGGCCGCTCGATCAGGGTGCGGCGGAAGGCTTCCACATCCTGTTCGGTGCGGCTCTCCCGCCGGCCGGGCACCGTGATCTCCTCCATCACCCGGGTCGGGCCGGGGGAGAGCAGCAGGATACGGTCGGCCAGCTCGATGGCTTCGCGCAGATTGTGCGTGACCAGCAGGGCGGCGCAGCCGCGATCCGCCAGCGTGGTCACCAGCAGGCGGCGCAGGCGGCGGGCCGTGGGCTCGTCCAGGCTGACGAACGGCTCGTCCAGCAGCAGCAGGGCCGGCTCCACGGCGAAGGCGCGGGCCATGGCGGCGCGGCGCTGCATGCCCAGCGAAATCTGGCCGGGAAAGCGGTCCGCCGCCTCCGCGATGCCCATATGCTCCAGCCAGCGCTCGGCGATGCCGGTGCCGCGGCGCGGCTTCTCCAGCACCAGCTCGATATTCTGCTTCACGGTGCGCCAGGGCAGCAGCCGCGGCTCCTGGAACATGCTGCCCAGCACCGGAACGCCGCCATCGGGGCAGGTCAGGGTCCGGCTGCCCTCGAAATGGGGGTCCAGCCCGGCGATGATGTTCATGGTCGTGGTCTTACCGCAGCCGCTGGGACCGACCAGGGCCACCATCTCCCGCGGGCGCACCTCCAGCGACAGGCCGCGCACAACCTCTGTCCGGCCCTTGCCATCGGGCGCGGGGAAGGTCTTGCGGGCGACCTCAAGCCTCAGCAGCGGTGGTGCGCCAGCGTGCGACATGACGGTCCAATGGGCTCAACAGGAAAAGCTCGATCGCCTGGGCGACCACGACGAAGGACAAGGCATAGGCCAGCAAAAGGGCCACATCGAAAAGCTGGAAGGCGAGGTGGATCTGGAATCCCACCCCGTTGCTGCGGCCCAGCAGCTCCACCACCAGCACGATCTTCCAGATCAGCGCCAGGCCCGACCGGCTGGCGGCCAGCAGATAGGGCTGGAGCTGCGGCAGCAGCACATGGCGCAGCATGTCCAGCCGGGACAGGCGGTAGCTGCGCCCCATCTCGATCAGCTTCTCGTCCATGGCCTTGGCGCCCTCGCGCACGACCACGACGACGTTGGGGATCTTGTTGATGGCCACTGCGGTGATGGCCGCGGCCTCCGTCAGCCCCAGCCAGACATAGGCCAGTACGATCACCACCAGGGCGGGGATGTTCAGCGCCAGGGTCAGCCACGGCCCCAGCACCTCGTCCGCGAAGCGGGACCGGCCCATCAGCAGCCCGGCCGCCGCCCCGATGAAGAAGGCCAGCACGAAGGCCGCCGCGACGCGCCACAGCGTGATGCCCAGATGGTGCAACAGGGCTCCCGACTCCGCCTCCCGCACCACCACGGCCAGCACCGCTGCCGGGCCGGGCAGGGTGGGGGACTGGGCGATGGCGGCGGCCAGCGCCCATACCGCGACGATCGCGGCGATGGACAGGGCCGTGCGCACGCGGCGGCGGTTGGCGTTGGCGTCCGTCATGGGCCGCGCCTCATGCCCGGTTGTCCCAGTCCACCGGCCAGAAGGTGCCCTCCGGCACGGATGTGGCGCTTCCCACCAAATCCCGGCCGCCCAGCTCCGCCAGGATGGCGAACAGCTTTTCGGCCTCCTTCCGCTCCCGCTCCGTCCAGCGCTCGGGTATGCCGGCGCGGAAGCCGGCGCGCAGCGCTTCGAAGGTGGCCTGGTCGTCGGCCTTCATCAGCGGCTCGATCTCCCCCCAGGCCTCATCCTTGTCGCGCAGCAGTGCCTTGGCATCGCGGGAGGCCTGGATGAAGCCTTCGATGGCGGCCGGGTTCTCCTTGGCCCACGCGGTGCGGAACACATAACCCAGCATCGGCACATCCGCCTCGAGCCCCAGCTTCCCGGCAAGCTCCGCCACGCCGATCAGTTCCCGATGGCCCTTGGCCGCGAGGCGGGCGGCGTAGTGCCAGTAGGTGAGCACGGCATCCAGCCGCCCGGCCTCCAACTGCTGGCTCAGCAGCGGCGGCGCGCCGAAGACGGGTTCCGCGGCGGTCATCAGGTCCAGCCCGTGCGCCCGGCCGGCCTGGGCGCGCAGCAGAAGCCAGCCCTTGTCCAGCGGCCCGCCGGCGATGCCGATGCGCTTGCCGGCCAGATCGGCGATGCCCTGCACGGCCGATCCCTTCGGCACCACGATGGAGCCGACGGCGGAGGAATAGGGCACGAAGCTGAGGTCCTGGCCGGACGACCGCTGGCGGGCCACCCAGATCCAGTCGCTGGCGATCACGTCCACGGCGTTGGACTGCAAGGCGATCTGCCCGGCGGTCGGGCTTGCCACCTCCATGATCTGGAGGTCGATGCCGGCCCCACGGGCAAAGCCGCCCCCGGCCATGGCGGCCAGTTCCCAGTTGACGGTGCCGAAGGGCAGGACGCCCACGCGCACGGTGGCGGCGCCCGCGGCGCGCAGGGGCGAGGCCGCGCCCATCAGCGCCAAGCCGGCGGTGCCGGCCAGCATGCCGGTCAGGCATTGGCGGCGGGTCAGGCTGGGGGCCTTCAACATCTCACTCCCTGGTGTGTCCATCCCTGGTCCCCCTTGTCGTGGCGCGCGGTTCGGCGCGGGGGTTCCGATCATCATGGACAAGGCCAGCATGCTAGGGCAAGGGCTTGGGGCGGGGTATTAGACGAACGGCCAATTCCGGTCCGCAAAGGGCGATGGTCTGATGCCGCTCATGTCAGCTCCGTCCCCGTCCCGCCGCCCGATCGCCGGCATGCTCGTGCTTGCCGGCGCAATGCTCTTCGGCCTTGCGGGTATGGCGCGGACCGACGGACCGCCGACGCCCGCCGGCTACCGGACGGAGATGTACCGGGCGCCGACGCCCGACAGCGTTCCGGGCGGTACCCGCATCGACACCGCCCAGCTCCAGGCGCTGTTGGCCGGGCCCGGCGGGGCGGTGCTGGTGGATGTCATGGCGGCGGAGATCGCGCGGGAACCGGCGCCGGTCTGGCTGGTACCGGAAACCCGCATGCACCTGCCCGGCAGCACATGGCTGCCCAATGTGGGCTATGGCGAGCTGGCGGCGGAGACGGAAGCCTATTTCCGCAGGCATCTAGAGCGGCTGACCGGCGGCGACCGGAACCGGGCGCTGGTCTTCTACTGCATCGCCGATTGCTGGATGAGCTGGAACGCCGTGAAGCGCGCCGCAGAGTGGGGCTACACCAAGCTGTACTGGTATCCGGGCGGCACGGATGACTGGCGGGATGCCGGGCTGGAGCTGGTTCCCGCCTGCCCGCTGCCCCTGCAGCCCGGCTCCGGCCCGGATTGCTGAGCCGCCTTCTCCCAAGGTGGCATCAAGATACTCTCCGGTTGTCGCTGGAAGCGGTCGGGCAGCTTTATTTGAAGACCAAAGTGTAATTTCCCGCCCGCGAAGTCGTCGCTAGGGTGACTGCCAGCAGGAGCGCGGCCGGACGGCTCAAGAACTCCTGCAAACCGCGCCGCTCGGCGCGGTCAGGGAAGCCTGCGCCTCACGGGAACTTTGACGCGGGGCGCGTTCGGGGAGGAAGTGCATGTCTGGAAAGAGATTATTGGCGGCAGGCGTCGGGCTGGCTGGAACGCTTGCGCTGAGTTTTGCGGGTCCTGCGCGGGCGGATGTGACGGACGATCTTCTGCGCCAGTTGCGGGAGAAGGGCATTCTGAGCCAGGGCGAGTACAACGTCCTGCTGGACCGCAAGCGGGCGGAGGAGAAGGCGACGGCCCAGGGCGTGCAGAGCCAGCCCACCGTCAGCCCGGCCCAGGCCATCGACCCCAGCACCATGATCCAGCGCACCGAAAGCGGGGTGGGCTTCCGGGTCGGCGAGGTCGAGGTCAAGCTCTCCGGCTCCATCAACGGCTACTATGTGCATGAATGGGGCGACGACAATCCCGGCGCGGTCGTGGGCGGCCTGGCCGGGGCCGGCGACAGCACCTCGATCCGCAACGGCCTGCTGCCGGGCTTCCTGAAGTTCGACATCACCACCGTCCAGGACGGCTGGGAGGTGGGGGCGCATTTCGGTATCTATCCCGGCATCAACAGCGTGAGCTGGGACAATGGCGCCAACTCGCCCGGCGTGCCCGCGGCCCTGGCCACCTCCGGCATCGACTTCCGCCAGACCTACCTCACTATCGCACGGCCCGAGCTGGGCGAGCTGAAGATCGGCCGCGACATCGGCCTGTTCGGCTCCGAAGCCATCCTGAACGACATCACCCTGCTCAGCGTCGGCACGGCCGGCGGCAACGCCGCGCCCAGCAACACCAGCCTGGGCCGCATCGGGCTGGGCTACGTCTACACCGACTTCCAGCCGCAGATCACCTACACCACCCCCAGCTTCGCCGGCTTCCAGGCGGCGGTGGGCGTGTTCCAGCCGCTGGTCACGGCCGGCGCCAACGAGGTCAATGACGAGCCCGGCTTCCAGGCCGAGCTGACCTACGATCTCGGGTCCGCCGGCTTCGTGCAGGGTCTGGGCGGCAAGCTGTGGGCCAGCATGATCACCCAGGACCACGATCCGGTGGGCACGGTGGGCGGGTACCGCGGCACCGGCTACGATGTGGGGGCGAAGCTGACCTTCGGGCCGGCCGGGTTCGTGGGCTACTACTACACCGGCGAGGGGCTGGGCACGACCGGGCTGTTCATCCTGGCCACCGATGCGGCCGGGAACGAGCGCGACAGCGACGGCTTCTATGTCCAGGGCTCGTTCGAGGTGATGCCCAAGCTCACGCTGGCGGCCAGCTATGGCGAGAGCCGGCTGGATCTGGCGCCGGGCGAGGTCAATCCCACCCTGCTGGACGTCAACAAGTCCTGGGTCGGGCAGGTCCAGTACGCGCTGACCGACTGGGTCACGCTGATCGGCGAGTACATCAACACCACATCGGAAGCCCAGAACGGAAACGAGATCGATTCCGATGCCATCGCTCTGGGTGCTATCCTCTTCTTCTAGCAGCAAAGGCGGGCGCCGGAATGCCGGCGCCCGCCTGTCCTTCAGGCCACCTTCTCGCTGCGCCCGGCACTGCCGCTGTTCCCGTCCAGGAAGCTGCGGTAGGCGGGGTTGCTGGTTTCCTCCCAGTGGGGATAGCCGAGTTCCGCCAGCTTGCGGCGGAACAGTGCCCGCTCCCCCTCCGGCACCTGGATGCCGGCCAGCACGCGGCCATTGTCGGCCCCGTGGTTGCGGTAGTGGAAGAGGGAGATGTTCCAGGCCGGGTCCAGCCCGTCCAGGAACCGCATCAGCGCGCCCGGCCGCTCCGGGAACTCGAACCGGTAGACCAGCTCGTCCCGCAGGCCGGGAACACGGCCGCCCACCATGTAGCGGACATGCAGCTTCGCCATCTCGTTGTCGGTCATGTCCAGCACGGTGAAGCCGTGGCCGCGCAGCATGGCCACGATCTCCCCCTTCTCCTTCTCCCCGCGGGAGAGCTGGACGCCGACGAAGATGTGGGCGTCGCGTTCGTCGGCGTAGCGATAGTTGAACTCCGTGATGGAGCGCTTGCCGAGGAGCTGGATGAAGCGGCGGTAGCTGCCGGGCTGCTCCGGGATGGTGACGGCCAGAAGCGCCTCCCGGTGCTCGCCGATGTCCGCCCGTTCGGCGATATGGCGCAGACGGTCGAAGTTCAGGTTGGCGCCGCTGTTGATGGCGACCAGCGACTTGCCCTGCAAGCCCTCCCGCTCCGCATAGGCCTTCAGCCCGGCAAGGCTGAGCGCGCCGGAGGGTTCGGAAACGGCGCGGGTATTGTCGAAGATGTCCTTCACCGCCGCACAGATGCTGTCGGCATCGACGGTGATCACCTCGTCCAGCAGCTCGCGGCAGAGCCGGAAGGTCTCCGCCCCCGCCTGCCGCACGGCGACGCCGTCGGCGAAGAGGCCGACCTGGTCCAGCAGCACCCGGTCGCCGGCCGCGATGGCGGCCTTCATGCTGGCGGCGTCGTCCGGCTCCACCCCGATCACCTTGGTCTCGGGGCGGAGGAACTTGACGTAGGCCGCGACGCCGGCCGCCAGCCCGCCGCCGCCGATGGGCACGAAGATGGCCTCGATCGGGTCGGCGTGCTGGCGCAGGATCTCCATCCCCACCGTGCCCTGGCCGGCGATCACGTCGGGATCGTCATAGGGGTGGATGAAGGTCAGGCCCTGTTCCGCCTCCAGCTTGCGCGCGTGGGACGCGGCCTCGTCGAACGCATCGCCATGCAGCACCACATGCCCGCCCAGCCGCTCCACCGCCTGCACCTTGATGGCGGGGGTGGTCACCGGCATGACGATCAGGGCCCTGACACCCATGCGGTTGGCCGAGAGGGCGACACCCTGGGCATGGTTGCCGGCGGAGGCGCAGATCACGCCGCGCTCCAGCTCCGCCCGGGTAAGCTGGGCCATCTTGTTGTAGGCGCCGCGCAGCTTGAAGGAAAAGACCGGCTGCAGATCCTCCCGCTTCAGATGGACGTCGTTGCCGATGCGCTTCGACAGGCGCGGCATGTGGTCCAGCGGGCTTTCGATGGCGACATCGTAGACCCGGGCGGAAAGGATCTTCTTCACATAGTCATACACGGAGCAGGACCCCTGTTGCCTGTCCCGCCGGACAGCCCGGCGATGGCCGGAATGCACCAGTTCGGGTCGTTTCGTTCAAGGCACTTCTTTGCAATGCAACAATGTTGCCGGCGGGATGCCGCCGCCCTGTTCTGGACGTTCATGCCGTGGGCGTTCAGGATGGTGCCCGACAACAAGATCAACCGGGAGGAAACAGATGACCACCGTGATCCTGACCGCCTATGGCAGCGACCGGCCGGGCTTGGTGCAGACCGTCGCCGATGCCGTGCATGGCTGCGGCGGAAACTGGCTGGAAAGCCATTTGTCGCGGCTGGGCGGCATGTTCGTCGGCTCCATCCTGGTGGACATACCGGAGGAGCGGCTGGGGCTGCTGAAGGACCGGCTCCGCGGCAGCGGGGAGAAGGGGCTGACCGTGATGGTGGTCCCGGCCCCGGCCGCGCAGGAGGCGCCGTCCGGCCCGCTGATGGTGCTGGACATCATCGGCCAGGACCGCCCCGGCATCATCCGCGAGGTCACCGCGGTGCTGGCCGAGCACGGGGTTAACATCCAGGAGATCGAGACGGAGCTGAGCAACAGCCCCTGGTCGGGGGAGAAGCTGTTCAAGGCCCGCGCCGAGCTGGAGATGCCCGAGGGGCTGGGCACAGACCGGCTGCGCCAGGCGCTGGAACGGCTGTCCGGCGAGATCATGGTGGATGTGGCGCTGAAGCAGGCGGAGTAGGGGGGCAGAACCGGTCAGGGGGGGCGAGCCGGCGTGCTGCGAGAGTTCTTCGATACCGCGTCGGATCGGCGCTGCGCTTGATCCGACCTACGGGACAGTGCTGCGGAAAAAGATGGCGCGGGCGGGCCGGGTGGATGAGCCACGGCGGCCAATGCCCGCGCCGGAATGCCGGAGGTCAGGAGACCTGCGGGATCAGAGCGTCTTCAGATACTCGACCAGGGCGTTACGGTCGGCTTCGCTGAAAGCCGGGCCGATCACGCCGGCGCCGCGCGGCCCGTCCTGGAAGGAGTGGCCGATGTTGAGGTTGCCCTTCACCGACGTGTCGATCTTGTTGGTGCCGGTCTTGCAGCTCGTGTCATAGCCGACCTTCGTGGGATCGAACTCCAGGCTGCCGAGGCAGAAGGACTTCGGCCGCTCCGCCGCCGGCAGCAGCAGGTCGTGCAGCGACGGAACGGAGCCATTGTGCAGGAACGGGGCGGTGGCCCAGACCCCGTCCAGCGGCCGGGCCTTGTAACCGGCGGGAGCCTGGATGCAGTTCCGGCGATAGCCGTCCATATGCGCCCGCTCCTCGGCCGGAACGCCGTTCTCGTCGTACCACCGCTCGATCACCTTGCCGGTGACCACCGCGAGCGCCCAGCCGAACGGGGCTTCCGTTGCCGTCGTGCCGGCCTTGCCTTCGCAGTAGGTGCCGTTCACCGGTTCCGGCTCGGGAACGCCGAGATAGGCCGGCACCTTCACCATCCGGGTCGCCAGCACCTCCGCCTGGGCGGGATCGGTGCCGACCGTGCTGAGCGGGATGACCGGCACCTTGTAGTAGCGCTCTCCCTCCGCGTTCGGCGTGGTCCAGTAGGCAGCGTCCCAGAACCGGCCCGACGGGTCGTTCACAGCCGGGCGGTGGCAGGTGGCGCAGTGCTGCGTATAAAGTTCGCGGCCGCGTTCCGCCTTCGTCCGGTCGATGGGGCCGAGGATGTCCTCCGGCCAGGCGGGGGAGGCCAGACCCTTGAATCCCTTGGTTCCATGCTGCGGATCTGGGCCGGCAAGCAGCTCTTCCATCTGGAACAGCTCCTTGATCGGGATCGAGGAGGCGTACAGCGGCCGGCTCGGATCGGTCAGGTTGACCTTGGCGGACACGCCCATCGCCTCACCGGCGTTGCGCACCATGGGCTGCCGGATCGAGGCATCGTACTGGACCCAGTCGAACCAGGAGGTGCTCCAGGTCGCCGGGTAGTTGACCGGGGCATTGTTGGGGGCGATGTTCGCGGAGGGGTCGAAGCCCGCTTCCTTGGCTCCGACCAGATCCGTGAAGAAGACCTGGGTGCCGATGCGGTTCAGGGCATCGAGGCGCATGAAGCCCTCTTCGACGCTGCCCTTCATTCCGTCGGCCATCTGCTGGAGCGTCGCCTCGCCGGCCTTCAGGAAGGCCTTGAGGGTCTTCTTGAGCTGGTCACGTTCCGCATCGCTATGGTTCGGTCCCAGCACCCGGTCGGCGAAGCGGTCGAAACGCCCCGGAACATAGACCGTATAGGCGAGCGCCAGGCCGAGGGAGGTGCGGAACTTGCCGAGGTCGGTGGTGGCGGGCGCCCCGTCGATCCGGATGTTCGTGCCGCGATAGTTCATCTGGCCGGTGTGGCACGCGGCGCAGGTGAGGCCGATCTGGTCCGGGACCTTGTTCCCGGTCGTCGGGTCCAGATAGCCCGGCGTCCGCGCGAAGCCGACGGGGAGGCCGTCCGGATTGCCCGGGAACGATTTGGGATCGTAGGCGACGTTGAAAGCGCCCGCGTTGCTTCCATAGCCGTAGCCCGCAGCTCCGGAGGTGCCGCCCTGCGGCGCCGTGCGCGGACTGGAGATGAAGCCGAAACGGGCCATGTAGGCCGGGTCCGCCAGCATCTTCGGTTCGCCGAACAGGCGGATGCCGGGCTGCTCCAGCGCGATGAACCAAGCGTAGGGCACGGGCATGGTCGAGGTGCCCTGCGACGCGTGGTGGAACCAGAAGCGCGCATCGTCGCTCCAGTTCTGGTCCAGCCAGACGGTCTTCGACGTGGGATTCTGCTCCGGCAGGTCGGGCGGGAAGAAGGAACATCCCGCGAGAATGGACCCTGCCAGCAGCATGCCGCCCAGGCCCGCGATACGCATACGCAATGTCGGCCGGTCCGACCCACTCATGATGCCTCCTCGACACCGCCCACCGGTGTTAATGCGACGTTAACGAGCAATTCCGCTTGCCCATAATGACTAATACGATAGCATGGGCATATGCGCAATGCCAGGGCGGCGGCGTCTTACATTTCAGAGGAAGTCAGATGGGATTCCTGGACACCTATGATGCAACCCCGGACGCGGACAAGACCAAGATCCTGTTCGGCGCCTTGGGACAGGACCTGCTGGGCGTCACGGCCGAACTCCGGGAGAAGCGCCCGATTCTGCAGGCGCCGGGCGGAGTCGTCCTGATCACCAGGTTCCATGACGTCGAGGAGGTGCTCTCCCGGAACCTCGTCTTCACGGTCCGTCCGTACCAGCCGAAGATGGACCCCGCCGTCGGCCCATTCATGCTAGCCCGGGACGGGACGGTCTACAATCAGCGCGATAAGGGGATCATGCGCGCATTGATCCAGCAGGCGGACATGTCTGGCGTCCGGAAAACCGTGGCCGATCTGGCCCGGTCCGCCATTGCGGGCGGCATGTCCGACGATGGCAGGCTGGAGGTCGTATCGCAGGTGACCCGGCTTGTCCCGGTACGGCTCACGGGCGCGTATTTCGGCTTCCCGGGCCCGGACGACGCCACGATGATGGCGTGGTCGCGCGCCACGCAGTACGACATGTTCCACAATCTGACAAATGATCCCACGGTTCACGCGCGTAATCTGGAAGCCGGCAAGGAGATGAGGACTTGGCTCACCGGCTTCCTCCCCGACCGTGCCCGGCAGGTCCAGGCCGATCCCAAGCAGGATGATGTGGTCGCGCGCATGCTGCGTCTGGTCACGCCGGCCAGCATCGGGTTCGACTTCGAGCGGATCATGAGCAACACGATGGGACTTCTGGTTGGCGGGGTGGAGACCACCTCGGCCGCCATCGTCCAGGCCATCGATCAGTTGCTCAACCGGCCGCAGGCTCTCGCAGGTGCGCTCGATGCGGCGAAGTCCGGCGACAATGCCACGTTCGACGCGTATTTCTGGGAAGCATTGCGCTTCAACCCGATGAACCCATTCATCGTGCGTCTCTCAGCCGAGGACTATACGGTTGCGGCAGGAAGCGAGCGCGCCGCCTTGATCAAGGCAGGTTCGCTGGTGCTGGCGTCGAACGCCTCGGCCATGCACGACCGGCCTTGCGGAGACAGGGGCCTACTCTGCCGCCAGGATGCGGGGGAGCTTGAAAGTAACGTCTTCCACGGCGGTGACGACTTCCTCCACCGTCACCTCGTAACGCTGCCGCAACTCCGCCAGGACCTCATCCACCAGCACCTCGGGAGCGGAGGCGCCGGCGGTGATGCCGAGGGTGGCAACGCCCTCCAGCTCCGCCCAATCGATGTTGGCGGCGCGCTGCACCAGGACGGAGCGGGGGCAGCCCTGGACCTTCGCCACCTCCACCAGCCGCATGGAGTTGGAGCTGTTGGGCGCGCCCAGCACCAGCACGGCGTCGGCACGCTGGGCGATCACCTTCACCGCGGCTTGCCGGTTGGTGGTGGCGTAGCAGATATCCTCCCGCTTCGGGCCGCTGATGGCGGGGAAGCGCTCGCGCAAGGCGTCCACGATGCCGGCAGTGTCGTCCACCGACAGGGTGGTCTGGGTCACGAAGGCGAGGTTTTCGGTGGCGGGCACTTCCAGCGTCGCCACATCCTCCACCGTTTCCACCAGGGTCACGGTGCCGGGGGGAAGCTGGCCCATGGTGCCGATCACCTCGGGATGGCCGGCATGGCCGATCAGGAGGATGTGCTGGCCGTCCTTGTGGTGCCGCTCCGCCTCCCGATGCACTTTGCTGACCAGAGGGCAAGTGGCGTCCACATAGATCATGTTGCGGCGCTGCGCCTCCGCCGGAACCGCCTTCGGCACGCCATGGGCGGAGAAGACCACCGGGCGGTCGTCGGGAACCTGGTCCAGCTCCTTCACGAAGATGGCGCCCTTGGCCTCAAGGCTCTGCACCACGAATTTATTGTGCACGATCTCATGCCGGACATAGACGGGGGCGCCGTACTTCTCCAGCGCCACCTCCACGATCTGGATGGCGCGGTCCACGCCGGCGCAGAAGCCGCGCGGGGCGGCGAGCAGGACGTGGAGGGAGGGCTTCGCAGGTCCGGACATGGTCAGCGGGAACTCTCTTTCAACCGGGAAAAGTCAGATGGATCGGGCTATTCCGATGGTGGGTGGCGCGGGCTTGTGCCGGTCAGTCCGCTTCACTATTGTCGCGGTGCCTTCCGGGCCGCGGGGTCGCCCCCGCGCAATTCCTTTGGACTCCTTGGATACGGGCACCCGTTCGATGACCACCCGCACCGACCATAATATAGGAACGCCGGCCAGGAAAGCCGCCCGCCGGATGGGCATGGCTGCCCTCCCGGTGCTTGCGCTGCTGGCGCTGGCGGGGTGCGCCGAGTCGGGCAATTTCCGCCCCGGCTGCCCGAATGTGGGCATCGTGCGCGATGCCGGCACCTTGCGGACGGATGGCGCCACGGCGCTGATGAGCAGCCTGCCGGCCATGTGCCAGTATGAGGACAGCGGCGTGAACGTCACCGCCGTGCTTACCATCCAGGCCACCGCGGATGAGGGCAGCAGCGTTACCAGCGTGCCGGTGGAGTACTTCGTGGCCGTTACCGACCCGGAGCGCAACGTGCTGGCCAAGCAGGTTTTTGCCACCACCATTCCGCTGAACGGCGGCAAGGGCTCGGTGCAGGAAAGTCTGGTCCAGTTCATTCCGGCCCCCGTGACGGTGGATGCCCGGTGGTACGAGGTGCTGGTGGGCTTCCAGCTCTCCCAGGATCAGGTGGAGATGAACCGGCGGTCCAACGAGGCGCGACGGTAAAGGGGAATATCGGGGGGCGGCGTTCTTCGCGAAAGCGCCGATCCCTCTCTCCCCGGCGGGCAGACGGCTCAATGGCACGGAGCCAGCCAATTTCACCACCGTCATCCCGGCGGAAGCCGGGACCCAGAGCCATGGGCACCGTCCTCGGGACTCCCGGGCCCCGGCTTCCGCGTGGGTGACGGATTGGATGAATATGGAAATCCCGTTTCGTGCACCCGCGTGACTTCCATACGTCTGCTGCGTTGCGGCGATTGACTCCCTGCGGCGGGGCGTTAGTTTAGGGCACATGCTGACGACCCCTCGCGGGAGAGACCGGCCTGCCTCTCGGGGTAGGGCGGCGCCGAAGGAGCAACCGCCCCCGGAAACTCTCAGGCAGAAGGACCGCAAGGGGGAAGCATATCTGGAAAGCAGGCGGGGCACCGCAGGGCCACAGGCCCGGAGCCCACGCCCACCGACGGAGTAAGTGGGACAGCCGTGGACAGCGCGGCGAAACCCACGAATCTCTCAGGGGTCAGGACAGAGGGGGGCGCGCCGATCCGGGAATAGTCCCGGCACGGAGGACTCTGTCCGGTGGAGCCTGCTTTGACCGATTCGCCCGAGACCACTCTCAAGACCCCGCTGCATGCGCTGCATGTGGAACTGGGCGCCAAGATGGTGCCCTTCGCCGGCTATGACATGCCGGTGCAGTATCCGCTGGGGGTGCTGAAGGAGCATCTGCACACGCGGGACAAGGCGGGGCTGTTCGACGTGTCCCACATGGGGCAGGTGCGCATCACCGGCGAGAATCCGGCCAAGGCGCTGGAAACGCTGGTGCCGGGCGACCTGCAGGCGCTGGAACCGGGCCGCATCCGCTACACCATGTTCACCAACGGGCAGGGCGGCATCCTGGACGACCTGATGGTGACGCGGGTCAGCGACACCGAGCTGTTCGTGGTGATCAACGCCGCCTGCAAGCATGCCGACCTGGCGCATATGCGCAAGCACCTGACCGGCGTCGAGATCGAGTATCTGGGCGACGATGCCGGTCTGCTGGCGCTCCAGGGGCCGGCCGCGGCCGAGGTGATGGCGCGCTTCGTGGAAGAGGCGGCCTCCATGCCCTTCATGTCCATAATCGAAACCGACATCGGCGGCATCCCGGTGCGCCTGTCCCGGTCCGGCTATACCGGCGAGGACGGCTATGAGATTTCGGTGGCCCCGAAGCATGCCGAGGCGCTGGCCCGGCTGCTGCTGAGCGAGGAGGAGGTGGAGGCGATCGGCCTCGGCGCCCGCGACTCGCTGCGGCTGGAGGCAGGGCTCTGCCTCTACGGGCACGATATCGACGAGACCACCACCCCGGTCGAGGCGGCGCTGATGTGGACCATCTCCAAGCGCCGCCGGGCCGAGGGCGGGTTCCCGGGGGCGGCGACGGTGCAGGCGCAACTGGCCGAGGGGGCCACGCGCAAGCGGGTCGGCATCCAGCCGGAGGGCAGGGCGCCTGCGCGCGAGCACACGGAGATCCAGGACATGGACGGGCGCGTGATCGGGGAAATCACCAGCGGCGGCTTCGGCCCCACGGTGAACGGCCCGGTGGCCATAGGCTATGTGGCGGCGGCGCATGCCAAGGCGGGCACGCCGGTCCAGCTCATCGTCCGCGGCAAGGCGATGCCGGCCAAGGTGGCCGCGCTTCCCTTCGCGCCGCACCGGTATTTCAGGGGGTAGGGGCTGGTGCGCGACGGGGTGGTTCCGCCTTGGCACCGAGAGGCCCTTCGACAGGCTCAGGGCGAGGTGGGGAGCCATACCGGCAGCACCCCATTCCGATTGCCAGCGAGGTGGAACCGGTAACGGCATCTCCATCCCGCTTGGCGGCGGGGTGGCCTGATCTTGGGAGGTTGCCCTCACCCCGAGCTTGTCGAGGGGCGAGGGCATCGCGCACCGAACAGAATACCGCCGGCCCCGGCCGGCACGTCAGCAGCATCACGTCAGGGGACAGGCATCATGATCAAGTTCAGCAAGGACCATGAGTGGATCAAGGTCGAGGGTGACACCGCGACCGTCGGCATCACGGAATACGCCCAGAGCCAGCTCGGCGACGTGGTGTTCGTCGAGGTGCCGGAAGCCGGCAAGCGGTTGAGCCAGGGCAAGGACGCGGCGGTGGTCGAGTCCGTGAAGGCGGCCTCCGAGGTCTATGCCCCGGTGGACGGCACCGTGGTCGAGGGCAACCAGGCCCTGGCCGACGACCCGTCGCTGGTCAACACGGCGCCGGAGACCGATGGCTGGTTCTTCAAGATGACCCTGTCCAACCCGTCCCAGCTCGACGCGCTGATGGATGAGGCGGCCTACAAGTCCTATATCGAGGGTCTCTGATGCGTTACCTGCCCCTGACCGAGGCCGACCGGCGGGAGATGCTCGCCAGGATCGGCGTTCCGGACGTGGATGCGCTGTTCCGCGACGTGCCGGAATCCGCCCGGCTGAAGGCCCCCATCGCTGGCCTGCCCATGCACCAGGGCGAGCTGGAGGTGGAGCGCCATCTGTCGCGGCTGGCGGCGAAGAACGTCACCGCCGGCTCCGTGCCCTTCTTCATCGGCGCCGGCGCCTACAAGCACCATGTGCCGGCCAGCGTGGACCAGCTTCTGCTGCGCGGCGAGTTCCTGACCAGCTACACGCCCTACCAGCCCGAAGTGGCGCAGGGCACGCTGCAATATCTGTTCGAGTTCCAGACCCAGGTTGCCCTGGTCACCGGCATGGAGGTGGCCAACGCCTCCATGTATGACGGGGCCACCGCCACGGCCGAGGCCGTGCTGATGGCCAACCGCATCACCAAGCGGAACAAGGCCATTCTGTCCGGCGGCCTGCACCCGCATTACCGTTCCGTCACCGAAACGACCTGCGGCGTGATGGGGATGGAGATCGTGGCGGCGGAGCCCGATCCCATGGATCTGGAGGATCTGGCCGGCCGGATCGACGACAGGACCGCCTGCGTCGTGGTGCAGACGCCGAGCCTGTTCGGCCATGTGCGTGACTTCACCAGCCTGTGCGAGGCCGCCCATGCCAAGGGCGCGCTGGTCATCGTGGCGGTGACGGAGATCGTGTCGCTGGGCCTGCTGACCCCGCCGGGCGAGATGGGCGCCGACATCGTCGTGGCCGAGGGGCAGAGCATCGGCAACGCGCTGAATTTCGGCGGCCCCTATGTCGGGCTGTTCGCCACGCGGGAGAAGTTCGTTCGCCAGATGCCGGGCCGCCTCTGCGGCCAGACGGTGGATGCGGACGGCAAGCGCGGCTTCGTGCTGACGCTGTCCACCCGCGAGCAGCATATCCGCCGCGAGAAGGCCACCTCCAACATCTGCACCAATTCCGGCCTCTGCGCGCTGGCCTTCACCATCCACATGTCGCTGCTGGGCGAGGCGGGCTACACCAAGCTGGCCCGCATCAATCATGCGAACGCGGTGGTGCTGGCGGAGAAGCTGGCCGGGGTGGCGGGCGTCGAGGTCCTGAACGAGGGCTTCTTCAACGAGTTCACCGTGAAGCTGCCGAAGCCGGCGGCCGGGATCGTCGAGGCGCTGGCGGCCAAGGGCGTGCTGGCCGGCGTGCCGGTGTCCCGCTTCTACCCGGATGTGGCCGGGGTGGAGAACCTGCTGCTGGTCGCGGCGACGGAGACCAACACCGTGGGCGACATGGACGAGCTGGTCCGCGCCCTCGAGGAGGTGCTGTGATGGGCATGAACAGTCAGGGCCGCGATACGAAGCCCCATGACGTCGCCGTGCTGGAGGACGTGAAGACCTTCACCGGCAACAAGGCGCTCCAGCTCGAGGAAGCGCTGATCTTCGAGCTGGACAACCACGGCGTTTCCGGCGTGGACCTGCCGGAGCCGGCCACCGGCAGCCTGAGGCTGGGCAAGGTAAAGGCGCGCAAGGGCATCGGCCTGCCGCATTTGTCAGAGCCGGAGGTGGTGCGCCACTTCACGCGCCTGTCGCAGAAGAACTTCGGCATCGACAGCACGATGTACCCGCTGGGCTCCTGTACGATGAAGCACAACCCGCGCCTGAACGAGAAGATGGCGCGGCTGCCGGGCTTCAGCGACGTGCATCCGCTCCAGCCCGTCTCCACCGTGCAGGGTGCCTTGGAGCTGATCGACCAGCTTGCCCACTGGCTGAAGACCCTGACCGGCATGCCGGCGGTGGCGATGAGCCCGGCGGCGGGCGCCCATGGCGAGCTGTGCGGGCTAATGGCCATCCGGGCGGCGCTGCATGCACGCGGCGAGGGGCACCGGACCCGCGTGCTGGTGCCGGAATCGGCGCACGGCACCAACCCCGCCACGGCGGCCTTCTGCGGCTTCACCGTGGATTCCATCCCGGCGGAGGAGAATGGGCGCGTCAGCGTTGAGGCGGTGAAGGCCAAGCTGGGGCCGGACGTCGCCTGCATCATGTTGACCAACCCCAACACCTGCGGCCTGTTCGAACCGCAGGTGAAGGAGATCGCCGATGCCGTGCATGCGGCCGGCGGCTATTTCTACTGCGACGGCGCCAACTACAACGCCATCGTCGGCCGGGTGCGCCCGGCGGACCTCGGCGTCGACGCCATGCACATCAACCTGCACAAGACCTTCTCCACGCCCCATGGCGGCGGCGGTCCGGGCTCCGGCCCGGTGGTGCTGTCGGATGCGCTGGCCCCCTTCGCGCCGATGCCCTTCGTGGTGCATGGCAAGGACGGCTTCGATCTGGTGGAGCATGCGGCCGGGACCGATACCCAACCGTTCGGCCGGATGAAGGGTTTCCACGGCCAGATGGGCATGTTCGTGCGCGCCCTGGCCTACATCATGAGCCATGGGGCGGACGGGCTGCGGCAGGTGGCGTCGGACGCGGTGCTGAACGCCAACTACATCAAGGAAAGCCTGAAGGACACGATGTCGGTCAGCTTCGACGGGCCCTGCATGCATGAGGCCCTGTTCGACGACCGCTTCCTGAAGGGCTCCGGGGTCACCCCGCTCGACTTCGCCAAGGCGATGATCGACGAGGGCTTCCACCCGATGACCATGTACTTCCCGCTGGTCGTCCACGGCGCGCTGCTGGTGGAGCCGACGGAGACGGAAAGCAAGGCGACGCTGGACCAGTTCATCGCCACGTTGCGCCATCTGGCGGAGCGGGCGAAGGCGGGCGACGCCGCCTACTTCCAGGCCGCCCCGCGCCTGACGCCGCGCCGGCGTCTGGACGAGACGGCCGCGGCCCGCAAGCCGATCCTGCGCTGGACCCGCCCGGCTGGCACGGCCCAGGCCCAGGCGGCGGAGTAAGGGGCCTCGCCACTGTGTGAGGGGAGCGGGCGGGGCTGGAAACGGCCCCGCCTGTTCTGTTTTGCGGCGCCCCACCGATCTCTTCTCCGTCATCCCGGCGAAAGCCGGGACCCAGAGCCACCAGCACCGCCCTCGGGACTCCTGGGTCCTGGCTTTCGCCGGGATGACGGGTGGGGATGATGGGTGGGGAGGTGCGGCTCCGAGGTAACCGCTGCTCGATTCAAATGGATCGAAACCCGTCCCCGGCCTGTTCCTTCTGCAAACCCAATCCACAGAGGGAGACGTGCCATGGGCATCATCGCCTGGATCATCCTTGGTCTGATCGCCGGCTGGCTGGCGCACAAGATCATGCACGGGGCCGGGGCCGGGCTGGTCATGAACTTGGTGCTGGGCATTGTCGGCGCGTTCGTCGGCGGCTTCCTGGTCCGCATCCTGGGCGGGGCCGGCGTGACCGGGTTCAATATCTGGAGCCTGATCGTGGCCACGCTGGGCGCGGTGGTGGTGCTGTGGCTGTTCAACAAGCTGTCCAGCCGGCGCAGCGCCAGTCTCTGACCCCCGCCGTCACGCGGACGCCACGGATCGGCGGTAGAATGGCCTGACAACGTGACCTGCGGTACTGCGCGTGACAGCGCAGGGCGCGGGATGTTGCGGATGGCTGTGCCGGGGTGCCGGCAGGCCACGCCCCACGTCAGGGCTTATCGCCGCGCCCGGGCGGGCGCGCAGGAAGGCAGGTTTCCATGCGCTCCCGCGATCCGGCACCCGTTTCAGGCCTGCCGCGCCTCCGGCGGATGGCTCTGGTCGCCATGGGCTGGACGATCATCGTGGCCGGCGTGCTTGCAATGCCGCTGCCGGGGCCGTTCGGTCTGCCCATCGCCTTCGCCGGCGCGCTGCTTCTGCTGCGGAATTCGCCGGATGCCAGGAAGACGCTGATCCGCTGGAAGCGGAAGGCCCCGGCGCGCCTATCCCCCATCGTCGGCCGGTTCGAGGCTTGGCGGACCCGCAGGCGGCTGAAGCGTCGAGCCGGGTAGCACGCCGGGGCTTCCCCGCAGGCCGCCTGCGGCTATGATGCTGCCCCACGCAGCAGGGGCGAACGGTCATGAAGACGGGCAATTCCATCCTCTCCTCCTACGGCACTACCATCTTCGAGGTGATGTCCCGGCTGGCGGAGGAGCACCGGGCCGTCAATCTGGGCCAGGGCTTTCCCGACGACAGCGGACCGGCCGATGTGGTGGCGGAGGCGCAGCGCTATCTGGCGGAGGGCTGGAACCAGTACCCGTCCATGATGGGGCTGCCGGCCCTGCGGCAGGCCGTGGCCGCCCATGCCAAGCGCTTCTACGGGCTGGATGTGGACTGGGCGCGGGAGGTGATGGTGACCTCCGGCGCTACCGAGGCGCTGGCCGCCTGCCTGTTCGGCCTGCTGGAGCCGGGGGACGAGGCGGTTCTGTTCCAGCCGCTCTACGACAGCTACGTCCCCATCATCCGTTGCGCCGGGGCGGTGCCGCGCTTCGTGGCGCTGGACCCGGCCAAGGGCTGGAGCTTCACGCGGGAGAGCCTGGAGGCGGCGTTCGGGCCGAAGACCAAGCTGGTGGTGCTGAACAACCCGCTGAACCCCGCCGCCAAGGTGTGGACGGAGGCGGAGCTGCGCGTGCTGGCGGAGGTGGTCGTGAAGCACGACGCCTATGTGGTCTGCGACGAGGTCTATGAGCATCTGGTCTTCGACGGCCGGCGGCATGTGCCGCTGATAACGCTGCCGGGGATGCGGGAGCGATGCCTGCGCATCGGGTCGGCGGGCAAGACCTTCTCCCTGACCGGGTGGAAGGTGGGCTATGTCACGGGCGCGCCCGGTCTGATGCAGCCGGTGGCCAAGGCCCACCAGTTCCTGACCTTCACCACCCCGCCGAACCTGCAATCCGCCGTGGCGCTGGGCCTGGGCAAGGAGGATGCGTATTTCACCGGGCTGGCCGGATCGATGCAGGCCAAGCGCGACCGGCTGTCGGCGGGGTTGCGGGCGGCGGGCCTGACCGTGCTGCCGGCGGAGGGCACCTATTTCCTGATCGCCGACATCGGGGCGCATCTGCGCGATGGCGAGGACGACCAGGCCTTCGCCAAGCGCCTGACGGTCGAGGCCGGGGTCACGACCATTCCCGTCAGCGCCTTCTATGAGACGGATGCGCCGCGCCATCTGGTGCGCTTCTGCGTCTGCAAGCGGGACGAGGTGCTGGATGCGGGGCTGGAGCGGTTGGGGGCGTACTTCGGGGGATGAGGGGGCGGCTGGTTGTGTCGGCCACGCTGCGCGTGACTGACCTACGGTTGGAAGCCAGCCGTCGATGGGATCGGACCTTTCGGAAGGAGTGGTAAGACCGTGTCGGATCGGCGCTATGCTTGATCCGACCTACGGAATCGGGCCATCGGCGCCATGCCTACCGCCAGCGTGGCGATCCAGGCGAGGCGGCTCTGGTAGCGGTCGTGGGGGTTGCTCAATGCGCCGCTGATGAAGGCGTTACCGAGAAGGGCCAGCAGCAGGAACAGGCCCAGGGCGGCGAGGTCGTGGCGACCGCATCGGAAGGCCCAGGCGGCTATGACAGCGAGTCCCAGAAGGGAGAGGTAGGCGACGGGGATGTGGAGGGTGCTCCAGGCGTCGAACAGGCCTTGGGTGATCTCCTCCCGCTGTTGGCGGGCATCCTCGAAGCCGGAAACGGGAAGGAGGTCGCGGAAGACCCAGCGGGTCACCTCCTGCCATTCGTCCAGCCCGTCGCCGGTCGCCACCTTGCCGATCTGCTCCGCCGTGGAGGCGAGGCCGGTGAGGAGGAAGTCTCCGGGATAGCTCCGGATGCTTTCCCGGACGATCAGCGACAGCTCCCGATCCGCCCCGCCCCACCAGCCGATCTGGCGGAACGGGCTGTCCTCATGCCAGATGAAGTCGTTGGCGGTGGCGGGCATGCGGTCGCGGTACTGGCAGAGCTGCACGTCCGGGCGGGGGCAGTTGGCGTCCAGCCAGCGCTGGGCGATGCCGTCCTGCACCAGCCGGCCGAAGACGAAGACCGGCCCGCCCGGCGTGTAGACCGCCTGACCCACCAGGGCCAGATGCAGCAGGGGCATCAGGATCAGGCTGCCGGCCACCACGGCGGCCGGGGGAAGGATACGGATGTGGAGCCGCCAGCCGCGCCAGCGGGCCAGCGCCCAGGCGGCTGCGGTCACCAGCACCAGCCCGATGCCAAGCGCCATGCTGGACATGTGCGACAGCAGCGCCAGCAGGGAAAGCAGGATCAGGCCGGCGCGCTCGGCCCCCGTCAGTCGCTCCCACCGGAAGCCCAGAAGCCAGAGGGCCAGGACCAGCAGCGGCACCAGCACGTCCGGCATGAGCTGGGCGGCGAACCAGGGAAGGCTGGTCAGGAGGGCGAGGGCGACGGTCACGCCGGCCGTGGCGGCGGGGCCGGAGGGCAGGTCGTGGGTGCGCAGCATCAGCCGGATGCACCAGAGCGTCAGCGCGGCCTGCGCCAGCACCGGCCCCCAGAAGCTCCACCAGCCGAGCGAGGCGGCCCAGAGGAACAGGCCGTAGAAGAGGGACCGGCCCGGCTCCAGCCCCATTTCCAGCACCCGGCGCACATAGCCGCCGGTGTCGAAGAACACCAAGGCCCAGCCGTTCCACAGGGCGGGGGCGAGCAGGGCGGCCAGGGAAAAGGTGATCGCGGCCGCCCAAGGCGCCAGCCCGGCCAGACCTGCTGGGCGGGGGCGTGCCGGATTGCGCAGAAGGGCGGGCGGGGTCTGGGGCATTCGATTCATGGAACCTTTGATGCCCGGAACTCGTGGCGGAGTTTGGGCAGGCCGGTCAAGCGGCCCTCGTTGTGCGAACGGGCTTGGTGTAGGATGCGCGGAGCTTCGAAACACCGTTCCTCACCGCAGCCGTACCGGTGCCACATTCGCATTGCCAATTGAATGCCGTGAACTGTCGCTTGCGCGATGGTCCGGACACTTGCATGACGCGTTCCCCCACCATCCGGTTCCCTTTGAGCCCGCTCCTGATGCCGCGCATTTCTGCTGCCGTCCTGTTCGCCACGTTGAGCCTCGCCCTGCCAGGGCAGGGACTTGCCCAGGGTTCCCCGCCGCCGGATCAGGGGTCTGGAGGAAATCCGACGCCGCCCGCGGCGGCCGTCCCGCCGCCGGGCGCATCGCCTGTGGACGCCCTGCCGGAGTCGGCGCTGCCGCAGCCGTTCGGGCTGGCCAAGGTGGACATCTCGGCGGAGCGGGAGAAGCCGCAGGCCTGCTTCACCTTCAACCGCCCGCTGCCCCGACCCGGCAAGCGTCAGCCGGACCTGAAGCGGTTCCTTACGGTGGAACCGGCGGCGGAGTTCAGCGTGACCGTCCGCGACCGGGACCTCTGCCTGGAAGGGCTGGCTCATGGGCAGCGCTACACAGTGACCCTGGCCGCCGGCCTTCCTAGCGTGGTGGGCGAGGAGACGTTGGGCGAGCCGGTCACCCGTGAGCTGGCCGTGCCCGACCGCCGCCCGGCGCTGTCCTTCCGCGGCCAGGGCTACATTCTGCCCCGCATCGGCGGGGAGGGGCTGCCGCTGCGCAGCGTCAATATCGACCGTGCCCGGCTTCAAGTGATCCGCATCGCCGACCGCCAGTTGGTCGAGCAGATCTATTACGGCCGTATCAACCAGACACTGACCGACTTCGACGTCGGCATCATGCTCGAGGAGAAGGGCGAAGTCGTCTGGAAGGGGGAGATCGCCACGGGCGGGGAAAAGAACCGCACCCAGGTAACGCCCTTCCCCATCGATGCGGTTCTCGGCTCCCTCCAGCCCGGCGTCTATATCGCGGTGGCGGAGGATGCGGCGCTGCCCCAGGTGGCCTGGGACCAGCGGGCGACGCAATGGTTCGTCGTCTCCGACGTCGGCCTGACCAGCTTCCGCGCCGCCAACGGCCTGTTCGTCTTCGCCCGCAGCCTGGAGAATGCCCAGCCCTTGCCGGGCGTGGAGCTGCGGCTTGTGTCGCGGGACAATGCGGAACTGGGCCGGGCGGTGACCGGGCCGGACGGGCTGGCCCGGTTCAGCACGGACGGGATGGCGACGACGGGGCCGAAGGCGCCGCAGGCGCTGTTCGCCGCCGCCCCTCAGGGGGACTTCTCCCTGCTGGATTTCGGGGCGCCGGCGGTGGAGCTGGCACAGCGGAGCGGTGGCGGGCGGACGCTGCCCGGCGCGCTGGACGTCTTCCTGTCCACCGAGCGCGCGGCCTACCGGCCGGGCGACACGATCCATGTCGTGGGGCTGCTGCGGGACGCCAACGCCGTGGCAGCGCCGGGGCGTGAGCTGTTCGTACGGCTGCAGCGGCCGGATGGGCTGGAGCTGTTCTCCACCAAGCTGAATGACCAGGGGCTTGGCGGATTCGCCGGGGCTTTCACGCTGCCGGAGACGGCGCCCGAGGGGAAATGGCTGCTGACCGCCAGGGCGGAGGCCGGTGGTCCGGTGATCGGCCGGACGGAGATCACGGTGGGAGAGGTGGCCCCGGCGCGCCTGACCCTGTCGCTCACCGCCGACCGCCCGCGCATCGCCGCCGACGGCAAGGCTGTGGTGCGGGTGGACGGGCGCTATCTGCACGGGGCAGCTGCATCCCGACTGCCAGGGGAGATGCGGCTGCGACTGCGTGAGGCCGAGAATCCCTGGCCGGGGCTGGAAGGCTACCGCTTCGGGCTGGTGCAGGAGCCGTTCAAGGGGGAGGAGCGGCCGCTGCCGGGCTTCACCACTACCGCGGACGGCACGGCGCGCGTGCCGGTGGAACTGGGCGACCTTCCACGGACCAGCCAGCCGCTGGAAGCGGTGATCACCGCCACGCTGCACGATATCGGCGGGCGTGCAGTGCAGCGGGAGCTGGTGCTGCCCGTGGATCATCAGGCCTTTGCCCTGGGGATCAAGCCGAACTTCGCCGGGGATGCGGTGCCGGAGGGCGCCACCGTCGGCTTCGACGTGGTCGCCGTGGCCCCGGACGGGCGGCGGATGGAGCGTCCGGACCTGTCCTGGGAGCTGTTCGAGGAAGAATACGAATACGACTGGTTCGAGGCGGACGGGCGCTGGGATTACCGCGCCAATGTGCGCGATCGACGCCTGACCGGCGGCAGTATCGATGCCGCCGCGGATGAGCCCGCCCTGATCGAGGAACAGGTGAAGGCCGGGCGGTACCGGCTGGAAGTGTTCGATCCGGCCACGGGCATTGCCAGTTCCGTCCGCTTCTCCGCAGGCTGGTGGGTCAGCGCCAAGTTCGGCGAGACCCCGGACGCGGTGGAGGTCGCCGTGATGGACAGCATCCATCAGCCCGGCGGCACTGCCCGGGTGTTCGTCCGCCCGCCCTATCAAGCCACGGTGCTGGTGACCGTGGCTGACCGCGCCGTGCGCCATACGACGACCCAGGAGGTGGGGCCGGAGGGCGCGTTCCTGGATGTGCCCGTGGCCGCGGACCTGACGTCCGGCGCCTATGTGCTGGCGACCGCCTATGCGCCGGCCGATCCGCAGCGCCGCGCCGCCCCGCGGCGGGCCATCGGCATCGGCTGGATCGGGCTGGACACCGCGCCGCGCCGGCTGGACGTGCAGCTTCAGCCGCCGGAGACGGCGCGCCCCGGCGAGCCGGTGACGATCCCCGTCACCATTGCCGGGCTGGCGGAAGGCGAGACGGCGCATCTGGTGGTGCGGGCGGTGGATGAGCGGCTGCTCGCCGCCGAAGGCCGCCGCCACCGCTCCGACCCGGCAGCCTGGTTCCATGGAAAGCGCGACCTGTCGGTGGAGCTGCGCGACGTCTACGGCCCGCTGCCGGTGCAGGAGGCGGCGTCTCGACCCGCGCCAGGACCGGCGGCGGGGCTTGACCGGCCGGCCTCCCGCACGGAGGAACCGCCGACGGCCTCGATCCAGTCGCAGGTCCTGACCGCTGGCCCGGATGGCAGGGCAGAGGTGACTCTGCCGCTGCCCGCCGCGGAGGCGCGGCTGGGGCTGGAGGTGGTGGCCTGGACCGCCGACCGGGTGGGCGATGCCGCCGGCGCCCTGAACGTGCGAGAGGATGTGCAGCTTACGGCCGAGCTTCCGGAGATGATTGCCGTCGGCGACGTGGCGCAGATCGCCTTGGCGCTGGAGAATTCGGCAGGGCCGCGCGGTGCTTACAGCATGCTGCTGGAAGTGGAGGGACCATTCGCCCTAGAGGGCGAGCCGAAGGTGGAGTTCCGCTCCATTCCCCGTGGCCGCCGGGTGGAGGCCATGCGCAGCTTGACCGCCACCGGGGACGGAATGGGCCGGTTGCGCATCACGGTGGAGGGGCCTGAAGGCTATCGCTCCGTCCGCGAGATCGAATTATCCGCCCGACCGTCCTTCGCGCTCGAGGCCAGCCGTCAGGTCGCGGTTCTGGCGCCGGGTGCTGCGTTCGAGCCCGCCCCGGCGGCCGATGGCCGGCGCGTGCTGGTGGCCGGCCTCTGGTCGGATCTTGATCTGCCGGCCCAGATTCTGACCGGCGACAAACCCGTGGCGGCATCTACGGAGCAGCTTGCGAGCCGACTGCTGCCCCTGGTGGAGGCGCCGAACCTCGTCCGGACGCTGACCGGCATGGAGGAGAGGGCGTTCCGCGCACAGGCGCAGGATCTGGTGGACCGTCTGGCCGCGCGCCAGCGGGCCGACGGCGGTTTCGCGCCCTGGTCGGTGGACGGGCCGACCGATCCGTGGCTGACCCCCTTCGCCCTGGATGTGCTGACCCGTGCGCGGGAAGCCGGATACCGGGTGCCCGACGCTGGTTACCGCCGCGGGCTGGACTGGCTGGTGCGGACCATCGGCAATAGCTGGGTGCATCAGGCGGAGCTGCCGGCGCGGGCCTATGCGCTCTATACGGCGGCGCGGGCAAAGGCCATCGATGCCGCTCCCGTGAACTATTTCTTCGACACCTACTTCGCCAAGCTGCCGAACCGGCTGGCCCAGGCGCAGGTGGCGGCGGCCTTCGCGGTGCTGGGCGATACCGACCGGGCGCGGACGGTGATTGGGCAGATCACGGCGGAACGGCAGGAGGGGGGACGCGCCGGCGATTATGGGACGGAGCTGCGTGACCGCGCCGCCGCCCTGTCGCTGATTGCTGCCAGCGGGGCCGATCCGGACCGGCTGGGTGCGCAGGCAAGCCAGCTTGCCGGCATGCTGAAGCCGCCGGCCCGTACCAGCCTGCAGGAACGTGCCTGGCTGGTCGCTGCGGGTGCGCAGCTTGCCGGCCGGGGTGGGGCATACAGCCTGTCGGTCGATGGAAAGGCGGAGCAGCGCGAAGGGCTGACGGTACTATCCTTCGCGCCCGGCGAACCGCTGCCGCCGGTGATGAATGCCGCCGACCGGACGCTCACCGTTTCTCTGACCGCGTTGTCGACGCCGCTGGCCCCGCCGCCGGCTGTAGCGGAAGGGTTCGAGTTGAGCCGCACCCTGTTCAATACCCGCGGTCAGCAGGTCGATCTTGCGGCGGTGAAGCCGGGCGACCTGCTGGTCGTGGTGCTGAAGGGCAAAGCGCTGACCCTGCTGGACGGGCCGGTTCTGGTGGCTGACCCGCTGCCGGCCGGAATGGCGATCGAGGAGGTGCGGCTGGCCGGCCCGGCGCAGCCCGGCGGGCTGTCCTGGCTGGGCGATCTGACCACCGCCACCTATGCCGAGTTCCGGCCGGAGGCCTTTGTGGCGGCGCTGGAGCGCGAGCAGGCGACTGAGTTCTCGCTGGCCTATCTGGTCCGTGCGGCAGGGGAGGGGCGCTTCGCCTGGCCGGGCGCCACGGTGCAGGATGTGGTTGACGCCACCAGCTTCGCCCGGACCGAGCCCGCCGAGGTCACCATCGTGGACCTGCCGACCGCACCGAAACCGGCCAACAAGCCCCGTCCGCCGGCCGCTGCCGCAGCACCCGCATCTGCCCTTCCGCCGGAACCGGCCGCGCCTCCCGCGGCGGCCCCGACGGAGCAGCCCGCCCCGGC